>NZ_CP087107.1:0-322500 GCF_028583545.1 Methylobacterium sp. NMS14P
GAAGACGGTTTTAAGGCTCTGATGACTCCAATGAAGCGCGAAATTTCCCAACGCTGCCGTCGCGAGCAGGACCAGGCCTAGCCCGCCGAGCAACGCGACGAGCCGCAGTTTGATCGTCATTTTCATGGAGCGGACATCCAGGCGCCGGCACCCAGGACCCGTACGGGAGAGCCTGGGCTAGCAGTCATGAGCAAGTTGCGCAAAATGTACGCAAATTGATTAATAAATATTCCAAAGAGTCTCCCAGCATGGAACGGCGATGCGATCCGGGAGTTGCGGTATCGGGCGGGGAAAAAGCGCTTCTTCAACTTGAGGGTGTCAAAGTAGGCCGAAATCTAGCGCAGTAGTTTTCTCGTCTGGACGGGAGCGTCACCGCAGGTTGCGATCACGCCGGCGAAGCCGTTCTCGGCGGCGTGGGTACGCGGCGCCCTTCCGCGGGCGCGGGTCGAGGGACGCTCGCCGGCTTCCAAGACCGCGCTGCCCCGAAGCATCCCCGTCCGCTCCCGGCAGGCACCGGCCGGCAGGTGGAGCGCGCGGGCCGTGTGAGCTCCGGGCCACGGTGCCCTCTCGGCCGCGGGATCAGCCGAGAAGGGCCGCTATCGCCCGCACCAGCTCCGTCTCGACGAACGGCTTGTACAGCCGTCGCTGCTCACGGTGGGCGCCCGCCTGGGCGAGCGTCGCCTCGCCCGTCGCGAACAGATACGGCACGCCGAGCGCGCGGAGCGCGCCGGCGACGGGGAAGACCATGTCGCCGCCGCCGAGGTTCACGTCGAGGACCGCCGCGTCGAGCGTCCCCTGGTCCTCGATCAGGTCGAGCGCCTGCACGACGCTGGGCACGGGCCCGACGACGTCCGCCCCGGCCGCGAGCAGCCAGCGCTTCACCTCCATGGCGATCAGGTACTCGTCCTCCACCACGAGGACGCGGCGGCCGACAAGCGGAGGGGCAGGTTCACGCACGGCTGGCTTCGCTGGCATGGCGGACCGCGATCCTACTGCGCGCGGGCATCCAGGCCTTCACACAGGCTAAGACACCGGCATCTCGATGCGGCAGCGCACGCCGTCGCGGTCCAGCGCGTAATCGACCGTGGCACCCAGGGCGTAGGCCAGCGCCTCCTGGATCAGCTCGGTCCCGTAGCCGCGACGGGGCACGCGCTCCCGCTGCTCGGGCAGGCCGCTCTCGATCCAGCTCAGGGCCAGTCGGCGGCGCTCGCGTCGGTCGCGCACGACCTCCCAGGTGACGCTGAGATGGCCGGTCCCGGTCTTGAGCGCCCCGTGCTTGACCGCGTTGGTGGTCAGTTCATGGACGGCCAGGGCGAAGTTCTGCACCTGCCGCGCGGTCAGGTGCACCTCGGGGCCGGCGACCGTCATGCGCTCGGACACGCCGTCCACGTAGGCGGCCAGCTCGGCGCGCACCAGCGCGCCCACCTCGACCGTGTCGCTGCCGTACTGGCTGAGCAGGCCCTGGGCGCGGCTGAGCGCCTGCAGCCGCGCCTCGAACGCCTCGACCGGGCTGCCCTGCCGCAGCGTCCTGCCGGCCACGGCGCTGACGACACCGAGCAGGTTGCGCGTGCGGTGCTGCAGCTCGTTGATCAGCACCTCCTGTCGCGCCAGCAGCCTGTGGTGGTCCGTGACGTCGATGTTCACCCCCGACCACTTGCGGATCGACCCGTCCGGGTTCGTGATCGGCACCGCGCGCACGTTCGACCAGCGCCACGACGCGCTCGGGGCGTGCCACAGACGGTACTCGTGATCGACCGCCGTCCGCGTCGCGACCGCCTGCCGCCACTTCGCTTCCGTGAGTGCCCGGTCATCGGCGTGGATCGCGCGGACCCAGCCGTGCCCGAGCCACTCGTCCGGCCGCTGCCCGGTGAACGCGCGCCAGCCCGGACTGTCGACCTCGATGAGGCCCTCGGCCGAGGCCTCCCAGCTGAACTGACCGAACCCCTCGACCAGCCCGCGGAACCGCTCCTCGCTCGCGCGCAGGTCGTCCTCCGCCCGCTTGCGCGCGGTCACGTCGCTGGCGGCGCCGAACCATTCGCGGATCTCGCCGTCGTCGCCGAGCAGCGGCACGGCCCGGGACAGCGCCCAGCCCAGGCTCCCGTCCGCCTGCCGGACGGGGTGCTCCAGCTCGAACATCGTCTTGGATCGGATCGCTCGCTGGATCGCCTCGCGCAGGCGCGGCTGGTCGGCCGGATCGATGTACGCGCTCAGCCAGTCGTCGTTCGGGGTGACGGTATCGGCCAGGAAGCCGCGGCCCTCGAGGACGCGCAGCTCGCTCCAGTCCGGGCTCATGCGGTAGATGACATCCGAGCTGGCGGTGACGAGGGCGCGGAACCGCTCCTCGCTCGCGCGCAGCCGATCTTCGGCCCGTTTGCGCTGGAGGATGTCCTTGAACAGGATCGCCACCTGCCGCCGTTCGGGCGCCCCGATCGGGAAGGCGTAGACTTCGTACCAGCGCCCGAGCGCGTCGGCGCGGTCCTCGAAGCGCTCGGGTTTGCCGGTGCGCACGATCCGGCCGTAGGTCTCGAACCAGTGCTGCTCGAGGTCCGGCGCCAGCGCCCGGATCGTCCGGCCGACCGCGTCGCTGAGCCCGGTCTGCTGCTCGAAGGCCGCGTTCACGGACAGGAAGCGGTAGTCGACGGCCTGCCCGGCCTCGTCGACGAGGACCTCGATGGTGCAGAAGCCCTCGTCGATGGCGTCGAAGAGGTGGCGGTACCGGGCCTCGCTCGTCCGCAGCTTGGCCTCGGCGCGCAGCCGCTCACCGATCTCGAAGCCGGTCATGTGGACGGCCATCACCTGCCCGTCGGCGTCGCGCACGGGCACCAGGAGCGCGTCGAAGACGTCCACCGCGGCGCCCGCGCCGCGGGTGTCCAGCGGCTGCCCGGTCACCTGCACGGCCTCGCCCGCGAAGGCGCGGGCGTAGAAGACCGCGACCGTCGCCCACCCCTCCGGGAACGTGCGCGCGAGCGGCCGGCCGAGACCCTCCGGGTGCCGGGTGCCGTAGAGCCTTGCGGCGGCATCGTTGTAGATCAGGAGGCGCTCGGGCCCGCAGACGAGGGACGCGACCTGCGGGCTGTCGAGCACCTGCTCGACCATCACCTTGAGGCGCTCCGGCCAGCGGGCGGACGGCCCCAGCGGCGTCTGCTCCCAAGCGAAGTCGCGGATGCGCGCGGCCATCTCGCCGCCGCCCTGTGGCCATGCCGACACTGATACGCCGCCTCGGTGATGTCGCGCGCCAGCATGTCCGCTCGCGGCCCGGGCAGCAACGACCAAGCCCGGCGGGATGCGGAATTCATCGCTCCGCCGAGCCGTGACGGCATCCGCGGGATCCGGGCGATCTCCGGGACGCGTGACAGCGGCCGCGGGCGGCAGGGTGCGGACGCCGTCAGCCGACACCGCGCCGGAAACGGCTCGGCCGCTCGGCCGGGATCCGGCCCGCGCCCTCAAGCCGTCGCGGATCGCTCGAGGCCCAGCTGCTCCTCCACGCACCGACGCATCACGAATTTCTGGATCTTCCCGGAGACCGTCATCGGGAAGGCGTCGACGAACTGGATGTATCTCGGGATCTTGTGATGCGCGATCTGCCCCTCGCAGAACGCGCGCACCGCCTGCTCCGACAGGGTCTCGCCGTCGCGCAGCCGGATCCAGGCGCACAGCTCCTCCCCGTATTTCGGGTCGGTGACCCCGAAGACCTGGACATCCTGGATCTGCGGATGCCGGAAGAGGAACTCCTCGATCTCGCGCGGATAGATGTTCTCGCCGCCGCGTATGACCATGTCTTTGATCCGGCCGACGATGTTGCAGTACCCCTCGGCGTCGAGCGTCGCGAGGTCGCCGGTGTGCATCCATCCGGCGGCGTCGAGGACCTCCGCGGTCCGCTCCGCGTCGCCCCAGTAGCCGAGCATGACCGAGTAGCCGCGCGTGCACAGCTCGCCGCGCTCGCCCCGAGGGGTCACGCGCCCCTCGGGATCCACGATCTTGACCTCGAGATGCGGGTGGATCCGGCCGACGGTCGTGACGCGCCGCTCCAGCGGGTCGTCGCTCGAGCTCTGGAAGCTCACCGGGCTGGTCTCGGTCATGCCGTACGCGATGGTGACGTCGCGCATGTGCATGCGCTCCACCACCCGCCGCATCACCTCGATCGGGCAGGGCGCGCCCGCCATGATCCCGGTCCGCAGGGAGCGGAGATCGAAGCGCGCGAAGTCGGGGTGGTCGAGCTCGGCGATGAACATGGTCGGCACGCCGTAGAGCGCGGTGCAGCGCTCGGCCTGCACGGTCTCCAGCGTCGCGCGGGGGTCGAAGCCCTCGCCCGGATAGACCATGGCGCAGCCGTGGGTCAGGGCCGCGAGATTGCCCATCACCATGCCGAAGCAGTGGTAGAGCGGCACCGGGATGCAGATTCGATCCTCGGCGCTCAGCCGCATCGCGCGGCCGACGAAGTGGCCGTTGTTGAGGATGTTGTGGTGGGTCAGCGTCACGCCCTTCGGGGCGCCCGTCGTGCCGCTGGTGAACTGGATGTTGGCCGCGTCGTCGAACTGCATCGCGTCGGCGAGGTCGCGCAGGGCGCCGGTGCCGGCCGCGTCGCCCCGGGCCGCGACCGCGTCGAACGGGACCGTCCCCGGGGCCGGCGGTCCGCCGATCTGGATCACGGTGCGCAGGTGCGGCAGGCGGGCGGCGGACAGCCGGCCCGGCTCGGAGGCGGCGAGTTCGGGGGCCAGGGTGCCGAGCATCCCGAGATAGTCGCTGGTCTTGAACGCCGTCGCCGTCACGAGGGCGGCGCAGCCGACCGTGTTGAGCGCGAGTTCCAGCTCCGTCAGCCGGTAGGCCGGATTGACCGTCACCAGGATGAGCCCCGCCCGGGCGGCGGCGAACTGGGTCAGCGCCCACTCGGCGCGGTTGAGCGACCAGATCCCGATACGGTCGCCGCGCCGGAGGCCGAGGGCGAGCAGGCCGGCCGCGAAGGTGTCGGCGCGGTCCCTCAGTTCGCGCCACGTCCAGCGCGCGCCCTGGGCGGGCGCGACCAGGGCCGCGCGATCCGGCCACGCCGCGGCGGCGCGATCCAGGGCCTGGCCGATGGTCAGGCCGAGCAGGGGCTCACCGGCCGCCCCGTGGACGTAACTCACCGCTCTCTCGCTCATGTCGTCCTCCCTCGTTCCTCCGAGCACGCGCGGCCGCGGCCTCGAAGGCCGCCCGCTCGATCAGGGTGTCGGCGGCGCGCCGGCCAGCGCGCGGGCGACCTTCGAGGCCGGTTCCCGGCCGAGGTGGGACGCGATCGACCGCCCGGCCGCGGCGAGGGCATCGAGGTCGATGCCGGTCTCGATGCCCATGCCGCGGAGCATGTAGGCGACGTCCTCGGTGGCGACGTTGCCGGCGGCGCCCGGCGCGTAGGGGCAGCCCCCGAGCCCCGCCACCGCGGCGTCCACCACCGAGACGCCGAGTTCCAGGCAGGCGAGGAGGTTGGCCAGGGCCTGCCCGTAGGTGTCGTGGAAGTGCAGGGCGACGGCCTGCAGCGGCACGTCGGCGGCCACCCACTCGACCAGCCGCCGGGCCGCGCGCGGCGTCCCGGTGCCGATCGTGTCGCCGAGGGCGATCTCGTGGCAGCCCATCGCGTGCAGGGACGCGGCGACGCGGGCGACCGCCGCCGGCGCGACGTCGCCCTCGTAGGGGCAGCCCAGGACGCAGGAGACGTAGCCCCGCACCCGCAGGTCTCGCGCGCGCGCGGCCTCCAGCACCGGGGCGAAGCGGTCGAGGCTCTCGGCGATCGAGCCGTTGACGTTGCGCCGGGAGAAGCTCTCCGAGGCGGCGGCGAACACCGCGACCTCCCGGACCCCGGAGGCGAGGGCCCGCTCCAGGCCCTGGAGGTTCGGGACCAGCACGGAATAGCCGACATCGGGCCGGGGGCGCAGCCGCGCCAGGACCTCCGCGGTGTCGGCCATCTGCGGCACCCATCGGGGCGACACGAAGCTGCCGGCCTCGATGCGGGTCAGCCCGGCCTCGGCCAGGGCCTCGATCAGCGCCACCCTGGCGGCGACCGGCACCCGCGCGGGCTCGTTCTGGAGCCCGTCGCGCGGCCCGACCTCGACCAACTGCACCCGGGCCGGATAGCTCATGCGGGACGCTCCTCCGCCGCGAAGGTGACGATCTCGGTGCCCTCCTCGACCATGTCGTCGACGGCGTGGCGGACCTCGGCGACGAGGCCGGCCTGCGGCGCGCGGAGGGTGATCTCCATCTTCATCGCCTCGATCACCGCGAGCGGCGCGCTCTTCTCCACCACGTCGCCGGGCCGCACCCAGACCTGGGTCAGGCGGCCCGGCACGGGCGCCGTCACCCGGTCGCTGCCGCCCGCCTCGGTCCGGGGCGGGGCGAGGGGATCGACGTGGACCAGCGTCGCGTTCCGCCCGCCGACGATCACCGTCAGCTCCGCGCCGCGGCGGACCACCCGCAGCCGCCGCCAGACGCCGTCCAGCATCAGCCGCGCGCCCCCGGCGTCCTCAGTGTCGTCGGCGAGCGCCGCCAGGACCGTGCCCCCCGGCAGGTCGAGGCGGGCGCCGCCGTCGGGGAGGGGGCGTGTCCGCAGGGTGACGGGCGGGTCGTCGCCGCGGCGGAACTGCAGGTCCTGGCAGGGCTCCCCGTTCATCCGCCACGCGTCCGGATCGGCCCAGGGCGACCACGGGTCGCCGCTCGCCCGCGCCTGCGCGGCGACCGCCGCGCGCCGGTCGCGCAGGACGGTCAGGGCGGCGGCGGCCCAGATCGCGGGATCGGCCGTGCCGCCGTCCCGGGGCGCCAGCAGGTCGTCCGCGTGGCGGGCGATGAAGCCGGTGTCGAGCTCGGCCGCCCGGTAAGCGGGATGGCCGGCGACGGCGCGCAGGAGACCCAGATTGGTCGTCACGCCGACCACCTCGTAGGCGGCGAGCGCGGCCGCGAGCTGCCGGATCGCGGCCGCCCGGTCCTCGCCCCAGACGACCAGCTTGGCGATCATCGGGTCGTAATCCGGGGTGATCCGGTCGCCCTGCACGATCCCGGTCTCGACCCGCACCCGCCCCGGCACGTCCTGCGGCTGGCGCAGGTGGGCGAGGGTGCCGACCGCCGGCAGGAAGTCGCGCGCCGGATCCTCGGCGTAGACCCGCGCCTCGATGGCGTGGCCGCGCAGGGCCAGGTCCTCCGCGCCGAGGGGCAGCCGCTCGCCCGCCGCCACGCGCAGCTGCCACTCCACCAGGTCGAGGCCGGTGACCATCTCGGTCACCGGATGCTCGACCTGGAGCCGGGTATTCATCTCCATGAAGTAGAAGTCCTCGCCCGCGGCGATGAACTCCACCGTGCCGGCACCGACGTAGCCGACCGCCCGGGCCGCCGCGACCGCGGCCTCGCCCATCCGCGCGCGGCGGACCGGGTCCATCCCGGGGGCCGGCGCCTCCTCGATCACCTTCTGGTGGCGCCGCTGGATCGAGCAGTCGCGCTCGAACAGCGAGACGGTGCTGCCGTGGCCGTCGGCGAAGACCTGGATCTCGATGTGCCGGGGGCGGGTCAGGTACGCCTCGATCAGCACCCGGTCGTCGCCGAAGGACGCCCGCGCCTCGCGCTGGGCGCCCGCGAGGGCGGCCTCGAACTCCGCGGCCGCCTCGACGACGCGCATGCCCTTGCCGCCGCCGCCGGACGAGGCCTTGATCAGCACCGGGTAGCCGATCCGGGCGGCCGCCTCCTTCAGCACCGGGAGATCCTGCGCGGCGCCGTGATAGCCCGGCACCAGCGGGACCCCGGCGCGCTCCATCAGCGCCTTGGACTCGGCCTTCGAGCCCATGGCGCGGATCGCCGCCGGGGGCGGGCCGACGAACACGAGGCCGGCCCCGGCGCAGGCGCCGGCGAAGTCCGCGTTCTCCGACAGGAAGCCGTAGCCCGGATGGATCGCCTCCGCGCCGGCGCGCCGGGCGACGTCGAGGATCCGCTCGGCCACGAGGTAGCTCTGGCGCGCCGGGGCGGGCCCGATCGGCCACGCCTCGTCGGCCATCCGGGTGTGGCGGGCGCCGGCATCCGCCTCGGAATAGACCGCGACCGTGCCGACGCCGAGGCGCCGGGCGGTGGCGATCACCCGGCAGGCGATCTCGCCGCGGTTGGCGATGAGGATCTTGCCGAACACGGCCGCCCCCTCAGTCCCGCCGCCACGGGGGCGGGCGCTTGTCGAGGAAGGCGGCGATGCCCGCCCGCCCCTCGTCCGAGGCGCGGCGCCGGGCGATGCGCCGGCCCGTCTCGTGCCCCAGCTCGGCGTCCACGGGCCGCCCCTCGCACAGGAAGACGAGGTCCTTGGCCTCCGCCTGCGCGCCCGGGGCGCCCTGGAGGATGTTGCGCAGCACGTCCTTCGCGGCCGCCTCCAGCCGGTCGTCCGGCACCACCTCGTGCACGAGGCCGATCGCCCGGGCGCGCTCGGCGGAGAAGACCTCCGCGGTCTGGAACAGGCGCCGGGCCCAGCGGGGGCCGATCGCGTTGACCACGTAGGGGCCGATCGTCGCCGGGACGAGGCCGAGCCGCACCTCGCTCAGGCAGAACCGCGCGCTCTCGGCCGCGACGGCGACGTCGCAGCAGGCGGCGAGCCCGACGCCGCCGCCGTAGGCCGCCCCGTGCACGAGGGCGAGCGTCGGCTTCGGCAGCCGGTCGAGACCGTGCATCAGCCCCGCGAGCCCGACGGCGTCGGCGAGGTTGGTGTCGAAGGACTGGCCGGCGATCCGGCGCATCCAGGCGAGGTCAGCGCCTGCCGAGAAGCTCTGGCCGGCGCCCGCCAGGACGACCGCCCGGATCCCGGGAGCGGCGCCCAGCCGGTGCAGGGACGCGGTGAGGGCGGCGATCAGGCCGTCGTCGAAAGCATTGTGCTGCTCCGGACGGTTGAGCGTCAGGGTGGCGACCCCGCGCTCGTCGACCGTCTCCAGCAAGGTGCCGCTCATCCCGCGCCTCCTACATCCGGAACAGGCCGAAGCGGGTCTCAGGAATCGGCGCGTTGAGGCTCGCCGAGAGACCGAGCGCCAGGACGCGGCGCGTGTCCGCCGGGTCGATCACCCCGTCGTCCCAGAGCCGGGCGCTGGAATAGTAGGGGTGGCCCTGCTCCTCGTACTGCGCCCGGATCGGCGCCTTGAACGCCGCCTCGTCCTCCGCCGACCACGTGCCGCCGCGGCCCTCGACACCGTCGCGCCGGACCGTGGCCAGGACCGAGGCGGCCTGCTCTCCGCCCATCACGCCGATCCTCGCGTTCGGCCACATCCAGAGGAAGCGCGGCCCGTAGGCCCGCCCGCACATGCCGTAATTGCCGGCCCCGAAGCTGCCGCCGATCAGGACGGTGAATTTCGGCACTGCGGCGGTGGCGACGGCGGTGACCATTTTGGCGCCGTCCTTGGCGATGCCGCCGGCCTCGTAGCGCCGGCCGACCATGAAGCCGGTGATGTTCTGGAGGAACACCAGGGGTACGCCGCGCTGGGCGCAGAGCTCGACGAAGTGGGCGCCCTTCAGGGCACTCTCCGAGAACAGGATGCCGTTGTTGGCGACGATCCCCACCGGGTAGCCCCAGATATGGGCGAAGCCGCAGACCAGGGTCTGGCCGTAGAGCCGCTTGAACTCGTCGAAGTCGCTGCCGTCCACCAGCCGGGCGATGACCTCGCGCACGTCGTAGGGCGTCCGGCGATCAGCCGGCACCGCCGCGTAGATCTCCTCGGCGGCGTAGCGCGGCGGCTCGGGTTTCCGCAGCGCGAGCGCGGGCCGCTTCACCGCGTTCAGGTTGGCCACGATGCGGCGGGCGATGCCGAGGGCGTGGGCGTCGGTCTCCGCCATGTGGTCGGTCACGCCCGAGGTGCGGCTGTGCACCTCCGCGCCCCCGAGCTCCTCGGCGCTGACCACCTCGCCGGTCGCGGCCTTCACCAGCGGCGGCCCGCCGAGGAAGACCGTGCCCTGGCCGCGGACGATGATCGACTCGTCGCACAGCGCCGGCACGTAGGCGCCGCCGGCGGTGCAGGAGCCCATCACCACGGCGATCTGGGCGATCCCCTGCGCCGACATCGTGGCTTGGTTGTAGAAGATGCGCCCAAAATGGTCGCGGCCGGGGAAGACCTCGTCCTGGCTGGGCAGATGGGCGCCGCCGCTGTCGACCAGGTAGAGGCAGGGCAGCCGGTTCTGCTGCGCGATCTCCTGCGCCCGGAGGTGCTTCTGCACCGTCATCGGGAAGTAGGTGCCGCCCTTCACGGTCGCGTCGTTGGCGACGATCACGCACTCGCGCCCCGCGACGCGCCCGATGCCGGTGACGATCCCGGCCGAGGGCACCTCGCCGCCGTAGAGGCCGTGCCCGGCGAGCTGGCCGACCTCCAGGAAGGGCGAGAACGGGTCGATCAGCGCCCGGATCCGGTCCCGGGGCAGGAGCTTGCCGCGGGCGCGATGGCGCTCCCGCGCGGCCTCCCCGCCGCCGAGGCGGACGCGGTCGGCGGTCTCGCGCAGGTCCGCCACCAGGGCGCGCATGGCCTCGGCGTTGGCGCGGGCCTCGGGCGCGCGCGGATCCAGCGCGGATTCGATCACCGGCACGGTGCCCGTCCTCCCCGATCGCGCCGGCGCGGAGCGCCGCCGCAGGCCTCACGGAAGCTCCCGCGCGCGCCCATGCTCGCCTCCCCTCAGGCCGTCTCGGCGAACAGCTCGCGGCCGATCAGCATGCGCCGGATCTCGCTCGTCCCCGCGCCGATCTCGTAGAGCTTGGCGTCGCGCAGCAGGCGGCCGGTCGGGTAATCGTTGATGTAGCCGTTGCCCCCGAGCGCCTGGATCGCGTCGAGGGCCACGGCGGTCGCGCGCTCGGCCGCGAACAGGATCGCGCCCGCGGCGTCCCTGCGCGTCGCCCGCCCGCGGTCGCAGGCCCGCGCCACTGCGTAGACGTAGGCCCGGGCGGCGTTCGTCGCCGTGTACATGTCGGCGATCTTGCCCTGCATGAGCTGGAACTCGCCGATCGGCTGCCCGAACTGCCGGCGCTCGTGGAGGTAGGGCAGAACGACGTCGAGGCAGGCCCGCATGATGCCGAGCGGCCCGGCGGCCAGCACGGCGCGCTCGTAGTCGAGGCCCGACATCAGCACGCCGACGCCGCGCCCGACCGCGCCCAGCACGTTCTCCTCCGGCACCTCGCAGTCCCGGAAGACCAACTCGCAGGTGTTCGAGCCGCGCATGCCGAGCTTGTCGAGCTTCTGCGCGGTGGAGAAGCCGGGAGAACCCTTCTCGACCAGGAACGCCGTGATCCCCCGCGGGCCCGCCTCGGGATCCGTCTTGGCGTAGACCACCAGGACGTCGGCGTCGGGACCGTTGGTGATCCACATCTTGGTGCCGTTCAGGACGTAGCGGTCGCCGCGCCGGTCGGCGCGCAGCCGCATGGAGACGACGTCGCTGCCGGAGCCCGGCTCGGACATCGCGAGCGCGCCGACATGCTCCCCCGCGATCAACCGCGGCAGGTAGCGCCGCTTCTGCGCGTCGGTGCCGTTGCGGCGGATCTGGTTCACGCAGAGGTTGGAATGCGCGCCGTAGGACAGCCCGACCGAGGCCGAGGCCCGGCTGATCTCCTCCATGGCCACCGCGTGCTCGAGGTAGCCCATGCCGGCGCCGCCGTAGGTCTCCTCGACGGTGACGCCGAGCACGCCGAGGGCGCCGAGCTTGCGCCAGAGGTCCGCGGGAAACGCGTTGCTGGCATCGATCGCCGCCGCGCGGGGGGCGATCTCGGCGCGGGCGAAGCGCTCGACCTCGGCGCGCAGGGCGTCGGCCGTCTCGCCCAGGCCGAAGTCGAAATCCCGGAGGCCGATGGGCATCGCGCGTCTCCTCGCCTGAGAATCGGGCACTCGCCTCTTCGAAACGAACGTACGTTCGTTAAACCGCGCTGGCAAGGCGATTTACGAACGGCCGTTCGTTAACCTATAGCGGGTGCCGGCGTGGGCATTCCCCGGTGTTTGTTGCGCTCTGAACTGTCTTCGGAGTGTCTCTATGGGTCGAACCGCCGGATCGAGCGGGCCGCGCACGGCCGCCGCCATCCGTCAGGCCGGGCTTCGGCTGATCTATCGCCACGGCTACGAGGCGATGACCCTGCGCGCCCTGGCTGCCGAGGTCGGGATCCAGGCGGCCTCGCTCTACAATCACATCCGCAGCAAGCAGGATCTGCTGTTCGACATCGTCCGCGACCACATGGAGACCTTGCTGGCGCGGACCGACGCGGCGCTGGCGACGGCGTCCGGCGGCCCGACGGACCCTCTCCGCGCCTTCGTGGCCCACCACGTCACGTACCATCTCGAGAAGAGGCAGGAAGTCTTCGTCGCGAATTTCGAGCTGCGGTCGCTCGATCCGCCGCACTACGCGGCGATCGTCGCGCTGCGCCGTGCCTACGAAGACAGGCTGGTCGCGCTGCTCGACCGCGGCGTCGACGCGGGCGAGCTGGACATTCGGGACACGCGCGTCGCCGGCTACGCGATGCTCGGCATGCTGACCAGCGCCTGCACGTGGTACCGGCCCGATGGCCGGATGACCAAGGCGGAGATCGTCGATCTGCACACCGACATGGCGCTGCACGGCTGCGTCCGGCGCCACCGATAGATCGTGCCGCGCGAGCACTGAAGGCTTCTGCGCGTTCACAGTGTCGGTTCATGTCCCCGACGGGCAGCCGGATCGCGAGGCCCGACTTCGACGCGGTCGTCGGCAAGCCCGAGTGCGGAGCGCGCGCGCGGTCCACGACCAGGTGCGGGCGCGGCTCCCTCCGCGGGCAAGCCGCGCCCCTGGCGGCGGACGCCTTGGCGTGGCGGACCGGTCCGGCCCGCGGCTATCCGGATCGTCCAGAGAGCGGTGGTCGGCTCAGATCAGGCCGCCGGGCGGTGCGGCGGTGAGGGTCCTGCCGGCCCGCGTGACGAGCTTGGCGAAGGCCAGCGCGGCCGCCGAAGCCTGGGCCTCCGAGGGGAAGGTGCGGTCCGATGTCAGGACCGGCATCTGCGTCGCATCGAGGAGCACCCAGGTCCACAGACGGGTGTCGGTCGCGCGGATCTCGAAATGCATGGCGAACTCGTCGGGCACTGGGACATGCCCGCACCATGCGCCGCGAAAAGGCCTGCCGCGTTAAGAGCTTGACTGGCGCAACAACCTGCGTCGCCCGCACCGGGATTGCCCCCGACATCCTCGCAGATCACAGGCGGAACCGCGTGCCAACTCGGGCGGATTCCGCCCCGGACGCCCCCGACTTGGCATGCCAGCTTGGCTTTATCCGACCATTCGATGTTACCCTCGCCGCGTCGGAGTGCTGTGCCGACGGTGTGAGCAGGAGCGACATGGTAGAGCGGTACCATTTCCGCCTGAGGGGCCCGAGCGAGGTCATCGAGGACGAGGAGGGCGTGCTGGCAAGCTCGATCGAGGTCGCGGTGGCCGAGGCGACGCAGCTGATCGCCGAGATGCACGCGCGGGGTGAGTTGCCCGATCCGGACGAACGCTGGTGCGTGGAGATCCACACCGCCGACGGCGTCGTGCTCCGCTCCCTTCAGCTGTACTGAGCACGGGCCAGAGGGCGCGGGAGCCTGCGCAGGATCCGGCGGATGTGCTCGCGGAGGATGAGTGCTTCGGGCGTCGGACCGACATCCGGAGGCTCAGCCGATATCTCCGGATCACCCAGGACCGAGGCGTACATCGAGCTCTCCACGCTTTCCGCGAGCAGTAACCATCAACCTTAGCAAACCGTTGCGCGCATCATAAGTCAGGTTTCGCCCTACAGGATACGGCCCTTTCTACGCGGGCAGGGATGCCCCGCCCGAAAAATGATCCTGCACAATAACGTCGATTTCAGTGTTCGATAATTCTCGCGCGCGCGTGTGGTGGAACTCACGACGCATTCGTCGAGAATAATCGGCGCAACGTCGGAGATGCATGCTCGCCGATCCAGAGAGAAGAGCGGCGTCGCACGGGCCCATGATCTTGCCGGAATCGCTCGAATGCCTGGCCGAACGCGGAGGCGATTCTCGGGATCTACGGTCGCGGCGTTCCCGAACGCCGCGATCGGCGGTCTCGAGGTTCGGACCGGCTCGGTCCGGCGGACGGGGACGCGGTCGAACACGATGTGGCCGGGCTCTGAGCCGGCAGCCCGCTCATCGTCGACCGTCGGGTCGCCGGTATCCTCCACCCGCGACGTGCCGCGCTCCAGATGCGCGCTCGCGCCGCGGCGGCGTCCGGACAGCGCGACGCGGCCCTGATCCAGGACCATGACCGACGGTTGCCGGGCCTCGCGCCTCCCGATCGCGCGGAGGTCCCGCGTGCCGACCGACCGCGCCGGTCGGAAATTCTGCGGCAACGCTGAAACAGGCGACCCGTCGGTGCATTTTCCGATGTATGTCAGGACCTCGCCCCATCGCCGTCCTCGCCGAGGACGAAGAGTTCAGCCGCCTCGTCGCAGCCGACATGCTGACGGCGTTGGGGTTCGAGGTGCTGGAGGCGGAACATGCCCACGGCGCGCTCGAGCATCTGGAGGCTTACGACGGGGCCGTCCTGCTCTACACCGACATCAACATGCCCGGCGCGATGGACGGCTGCGATCTGGCGCACACCGTCCGGGCACGCTGGCCGGAGACCCGGATCATCGTCTGCTCGGGCTGCGACCCGCTCGAGGCGACGTTGCTGCCCGAGGAGGCCCACTTCATCGCCAAGCCCTGCGGGGAGAAACTGGTGCGCAGGGCGCTCAAGGCCCTGCACCTGCACTGAGTGCGCTGCCGGGCACGCTGCCGGGCACGCTGCCGGGCACGCTGCCGGCGCCCCCTCAGTTGGCGAGGAAGGCGGCCAATCCGGCCAATCCCGACAGGGACGCGCGACTTTCCTCCAAGCACCGCGCGTTCAGGTCCGCGGCCAGGCCGTCGAGCTTGGCCTGGAGCAGGCTGATGCTCGTCGGGGACAGGGTGCCGGGGAGCAGGACGACCACGTCGCCTTCGTCGAGGTGTATCGTTTCGCGGATCGCAGCAGCATCAGCCATGGAAGCCTCCACCGGGAATATTGATCTCTCGGCCTGCCGGTAAGTTCTCACGGTCCGGGACAGCCGACCGTGCTGCGGCACACGCGCGCGAACACTGACCCGCGTGCGGAGCGATCCGGAGCGATCCGCGTCGGCCAATCCTGCGGCTGCGCCGGGCCGAGAGCGCGCGCGCACGCCGTCGATCATCGCCGTGCAGGCCCCGTTCGACCGCGCCGGCGGACGCGCGGACGCGGATCTTGCCTCCCGCCGCCCGGCCACCGATGCTGCGGCGCCGCGCGCAACGTGCGATAGGAACGATCCATGGAATCGATCGGTCGTGACCTGGGGGAGATGCAGCGCATCCCGCTCGCCGCATCGCACGTCGCCGCGCTTCGGGGCATCGGGGTCGAGACGCGCTACCCGGCCGGCACCTTTGTCGTGCGCGCCGGCGACCCGGCCGATCGCTTCTACTATGTCGAGGCCGGCGAGATCGAGGTGGTCAACCCGTTCACCGACGAGCGGCATCTGCCCTCGACGCTCGGGCCGACCCAGTTCATGGGCGAGATCTCGTTCCTGAACGGCGGCGTCTGGTCGATGCCCATGCGGGCGAGCGCCGATACCGCCGTCATCGAGGTGCCGCGTCCGGCGATGCTGCGCCTGATGTCCGAGATCCCGGAGATGTCGGACATCATCATCACGGTCCTCGCCGCACGGCGACGGCGGCAGCTCGACTCGCACGACGGCACGCTGGTGCTCATCGGCGAGGACGACGATCGGAGCGTGCGGCGGATCGCGGAATTCGCGAGCCGCAACCGCCTTCCCTACAGGTCCCATCCGCTGGGCAGCCCGGAGGCGGCGAGCGTGGCCAGGAGCTGCGCGATCGCGCCCGAGCGGCCGGCGGTCATCTTCGGCCGGGGCGTCGTCGTGCCCGAGCCGACCCCCGCCAAGGTCGCGCGGCTGCTCGGCCTCGACTACGGCCTCGTCGACGACGAGGCCTTCGACGTCCTCATCGTGGGCGGTGGCCCGGCCGGGGTCGCTGCCGGCGTCTACGCGGGCGCCGAGGGGCTCGGCGCGCTGGTGATCGAGGACGTGGCGATCGGCGGTCAGGCCGGCACCTCGAGCCGGATCGAGAACTACATGGGCTTTCCGACCGGCATCTCCGGGGCCGATCTCGTCTGGCGCGGGGAGGTCCAGGCGATGAAGTTCGGCACGCGGTTCGCGATGCCCCGGCGCGTGGCGAGGCTGGAGCGGCTCGCGGACGGATCGTTCTGCGCGACCTTCGACAACGGCCGGCGCGTCCGGGGCCGGGCCGTGGTCGTCGCGACCGGCGTCCAGTACCGGAGATTGCCGATCGCGCGCCTCGAGACGTTCGAGGGGGCCGGCGTCTACTACGCGGCGACCGAGATCGAGGCCCGCTACTGCCGGAATGCCGAGGCGATCATCATCGGCGGCGGCAACTCGGCGGGGCAGGCCGCGATGTATCTCAGCCGCTCCGCCCGGCACGTGCGCCTCCTCGTGCGCGGGCCGTCGCTCGCGAGCTCCATGTCGAGCTACCTGTCGAGCCGGCTGGAGGCGGAGCCGGCGATCACCGTCGAGTACGGCGCCGAACTCACCGCCCTGCACGGCGACGCGCGTCTCGAGGCGGTCACGATCCGCACCGTCGCGGATCAGACGACGCGCGCGGTCCCGACCTGTGCCGTGTTCGTCATGGTCGGGGCCGCCCCCAATACGGGCTGGCTCTCGGGACTCGTCGACCTCGATAGCCACGGATTCGTCCTGACCGGAAACACGATCGGCGCCAGTTCACCCTACGCGACGTCGCATCCCGGCATCTTCGCGGTCGGCGATGTTCGGGCCGGCTCCGTCAAGCGCGTCGCGGCCTCGGTCGGCGAGGGCTCGGTCGTGATCTCGAAGGTGTGGGAGCACATCCGGACATAGGGCACGTCTTCCGCGATCCGACGCGGTCGGCCGACACGAACAATGCCGCTTCGAAGAAGTTCTTCGGCCGCGACCCGCAATATTATTCTCTATCGGGTCGCTCGCGCGCGAGACCGAAAGTCCCGTTTCCGGTCGGCGCCCGGATTGTCGGGACGTCAACAGCGTCGCGTTAACCGCCGCGTGCGACGATCGGGCGTCCCGGGCCCGATGCATCATGCGGCTGCGCACCCTCCTCGCCCTCGTCTTCGCCGCTGGCGCGCTGCTCCTGACGGCCGCCGCCACGACCCTGGTCTCGCAGTTCGTCGCCGCGCGCGTGCAGATCCGCGCGGAGGCGCACACCGCCGAACTCGCGGAGCATCTGCGCCAGATCATCGACGCCAACATCGCCGAGCGGCTCGGCGACATGGCCGTGCTGTCGTCGGTCGCCCGGACGAACGCCACGAGGCCCGAAGCGCAGCGCGCGTGGGTCGATGCCCTGCGCGAGAGCTTCCCCGCCTATGCCTGGATCGGCTTCGCGGACCGGTCCGGCACCGTCGTCGCCAGTACCGGCGGCATGCTGGAGGGGGAGAGCGTCGCCGCGCGCCCGTGGTTCCAGAAGGGCATCGAGGCGCCGTCCGTCATCGACGTCCACGACGCGAAGCTCCTCGCCAAGCGCCTGCCGGCGCTGCCCTACGGGGAGCCCTGGCGCTTCATCGACGTCGCGATGCCGCTCCGCGACGCGTCCGGGTCACGGATCGGTGTGGTCGGCGGCCACCTCAGCATCACGTGGATGCGCGAGATGAGCCGGGCGGCCATCGCCAAGGCCCTGAAGCGCGAGCCGAGCGTCGAGGTGCTGATCCTCGCCGGCGACGGGACCGTCATCCTCGGCCCCGGCGATCAGGCCGGTCAGCGCATCGACGCCGTCCTGCCCGCTCTGTCGGCGCTGACGAGCGGCGCCGAGCTCGCGAGCGCGCGCGGAACATGGCCCGACGGGGGTGCCTACTTCACCGGCGCGAGCCGCGCCCGGCCCTCGACCGATCAGCCGACCCTGCCCTGGACGGTCGTGGTGCGGCAGCCCGTCGAGGTGGCGCGGGCGATCTCCGATCCGATCATCAACCGGCTGATGCTCGGCGGTGCGGCCTTCACGCTCCTGTTCGCGCTCCTGGGCTGGTCGGCGGCGGAGCGCCTCGCCTATCCGCTTCGCGCGCTGGCCCGGGCGGCCAGCGGCATCGACGCGTCCGCCGGCGATGCCCGCCTGCCGAAGCCGCGCGGCTACCTGGAGATCGCCGAGCTGACGGACGCGCTGACCTCGCTGCTGGCGCGCCTGGGTGAACGCGATCAAGCCCTGGCACTCGCCAATGTCGATCTCGAGCGCCGCGTGTCCGACCGAACCGCGGAACTCGCCGAGGCCCGCGATCGGGCCGAAGCGGCGCAGGCGCGGGCCGAGGCCGGTGAGCGCGCCAAGAGCGACTTCCTGGCCACGATGAGCCACGAGATCCGCACGCCGCTGAACGCCATCGTGGGCTTCGGCGACCTGCTCCGCGACGACCCCACGCTGACCGCGAGCCAGCAGCGCTGCGTCGACCAGATGCGCGTCGGGTGCGAGGTGTTGACGACGGTGGTCAACGACATCCTCGACTACGCGCGCATCGAGGCGGACGGCGTCGCGCTGGAGGCTGCGCCGTTCTCGCCGCGCGCGCTCGTGGAGGAGACCGTGGCCCTCGTCGCCGGGACCGCCGAGCGCAAGGGCCTCGACCTGCGCTGGGACAGCGCTGAGGGCACGGAGCAGCCCGTCATCGGGGACAAGACGCGGCTGAGGCAGGTGCTGCTGAACCTCGTCAACAACGCGGTCAAGTTCACGCAGCGCGGCTCCGTGACGGTCGCGCTCACGCAGACGACGCGCCCGGACGGCGTCGCCCTGCACGTCGCCGTCCGCGACACCGGGATCGGGATCCCGGTCGAGGCGCAGGCGCGGCTCTTCACCCGCTTCGCCCAGGCCGACAGCTCCACGACCCGGCGCTTCGGCGGCACGGGACTGGGGCTCGCGATCGCCAAGGGCCTGATCGAGACGATGGGCGGCACCATGGGCCTGGAAAGCCGCGACGGCGCGGGCTCGACCTTCCGGTTCGACGTGGTCCTCCCGCGCGCGGCGACGCGCGCCCCGGCGCCCGAGCGGCCGGTCCTGGCGGCTCCACCGCACGCGGTCGGGGCGGACGGGGCGCAGCGCGCGCACCTGCTCCTCGTCGAGGACGGGGCGATCAACCGCGAGATCGCCCAGATGGTTCTGGAGGCGATGGGGTATCGCGTCTCCATCGCCTGCAACGGCCAGGAGGCCGTGGCCATGGTCCGGGCGCAGGCCTACGATCTCGTGCTGATGGACGTGGAGATGCCGGTCATGGACGGCCTCACGGCGACGCGCTCCATCCGCGGCCTCGACGGCGCGACCGGCGCGGTGCCGATCATCGCGATGACGGCCCATGTCCTGCCCGAGCAGGTCCGAGCGCTCCGGGCGGCCGGCGCCGACGACCACGTCGGCAAACCCTTCGATCGCGCCCATCTGCGCGCCGTCATCGAGCGCACCCTCGCGGGAGCGGGCCGCCGGTCACGACCGGCGGCATGACCGTCACGGCCGAGCCGCGATCCCCGGGGTAGGTGGCGGGCGGGCGCGTCGTCCGCGCGCGCGGCGCGCGGCCTCGGCCGTCCGCGTCACGCCCGAGCGCGCTGCGCCAGCGCTCGCCCGACCTCGAACAGCGCCAGATCCGACACCTGCCGCAGCCGCTGGTGGCCCATCGCGACGATCGCCGCGCGCGCCTGCAGGAGGTGATCGACCGCCAGGACCATCGGGTCGTCCGCCGGCAGATCGGCCGGCTCGGCCGGGAGGAAGGGGCCGCGGTGGCTGTCCGTCGTGTCGATGATGATGCCGCGGCCGCGCATCCGTCCCGCCGGATCGGGCGTGAGGCTGCCGCGGTCGAGAACCCATCGGACCTCGCCGCCACCCGTGAGGACGCGGTACTCGGCGGAGACGGGGCCGCCCGTCTCGCGCACCCGGGCGATGCGCGCGAAGACCCAGTCGCGATCGTCCGGATGGGTGCATCGCAGGGCGATCTCGATGGGCAGCGGTCGACCGGCCAGGGCCACATCCCCGGCGAGCAGCGCCGCCGTCCCTTCGTCGAGGACGGACTGTCCGGCCGACACGTCCGCGGTCCAAGCGCCGACATAGCCCGCCGCCCGCAGTGCAAGATCAGCCGCAGTCTGCAACAGCGTGGCCTCCCTCCGCGCAAATCGGTTCGCGCAAACCCAGTCTCCGGTACTGATATACCAAAATCAATGGCCGATACCGGTATCATACCGCCGGGGCCGGAGATTTGGCAACTTCTAGTATCAGTAATGGGCGGGAGCATACAACTCCCCGCCGAAAGTCGCGCGAACCAAGATCAACCCGATGCGTGGCAAGCAGTCCTCGGCCCCGCCGCAGCAGTCCGGGGCGGCTGTCACCGTATCGATCAACACCGTCACAGGACGAGGCCCGTCGCGGGGATCCCGCTGTGCTACGTCCGCGGGACAGGTGATCCCGTGCCTGCCGGCAGCGCGCGCTGCGGTTGAGGACGCGCCGGCGCGCGGCGACCGCGTCGCCCGAGGGGGACGAGCGGCTTCCGAGACAGGCCGGCGCGGCTGCCTTATCGGCCCCATGTCCGCGGCGGGCGGCTGTCCGCCCGTCCGCTCCCGGTCCCGTCCGGGCCCCGGTGGAGCGTCGGGGGAGGGGACCCTGCGGTGTCGCGGGCGCGGTGACGCCGATCGGATCGGCCTGTCCCGGCGGCGCGCCCGCGGGCCTCCTTGTGGCGGCGCCCGAAGTTCGACAAACCCGTCCGGACGATATCGAGGACGGGCGCCGATGATCATCCGCCATACCCGTAGCCTGCAGCGATCGGGGGACGCGGTCACGAGCCGCGACGGGCGGCTCGTCGCGCATTGTCCGACGGAGGCCGGCTGGTCCGCGCTCGGCCTGATCGATCTCGGCGGACGCGCCACGGTGGTCGCGCTCCTGGGTCCGAGCGACGCGCGCGCGTTCCGCTTCCTGAACCCGGACGGCGCGCCGCTGGCGTCCTGCGCGGCGGATTTCCTCGCCGCGCCACGGGACGGCGCGGGCCCGCTCGACTGGCAGGCCGAGGCGGTTCTCACCGACGACGACGGCGCGTCGGGCCCGCAGGCCATGATCGAGGATATCCATCTCCTGATCGAGGCCCTCGCGCGCGCGGCCGCCGCGAACCCGGACCAGGCTGTCCGGGTCGTGACGGGCGGAGGTTCCGATCCGCGCGCGCAGGCGATGCACGCGGCGCTGGCGCGGCTCAACGGCGCGCCGGCGGGGTCTCCGCCCCATCTGCCCGAACTGGTGACGAAGGAGATCGTCGCGCGCGGCGGGCAGGAGACGCGCCACCCGGACGGCGGCGACCTGCGCTTCTCGATCTACCTGCCCATGCCGGGCTTCCGGTTCGTCGGCTACTCGGTGGACCGGAACGAGACGCTGTGCACGCTGATCGGCAAGAACTCCCGCCTCGCGTCGGCCCTCTTGGACGTTCGAACCAACACGGCCTACGCCCGGCCGAACCTGGCGAGCGTCGGGTTCGACGCCGCGACCCTCGTGCAGGTCCGGTTGTGGCGGCAGTACCTCCTTCCGGCTCTGATCGACGGCGCGGCCCGGTCGACCCGGGTCGGGATCGTCTTCGAACACGCGCATATCAGTCACGCCATCTGGAACGAGCTGGCCGCGGTCGACGACGTGCTGTCGCTCGGCCGCTCGCCGGCGGTGTTCCTGTTCGCCAGCTGCAACGAGCCAATCTTTCCGGTCGACGCCGTCTTTCCGGAAGTCGCCGGACGTGTGTATCGCGGGATCGAAGGCCCGCTGCCCCTGTTGCAGGCTGCCGTCACGGGCGCGGCGACCTTCCTGCCGTTTCGCTCCTACCGCGTGAGCCAGCGATTGGCCGATCGCCTCGCGGCCCTGGCGCGGAGCGCCGAACCCGCGCTCGATGCCCGCCTGACCGACGCGGCGCGCCGGGCCACGATCGTCCTCATCGGCCTGCGGCTGGAGAATCGCCAGTGGGTCCGGCAGCTCGACGGGTATGTTGCCCTGATCCGCCGCCTCGGTCGGAGGCGGGGGGAGCGGTTTCTGGTCATCGTCGACGGGCACAACACGCTCGCGCGCGCGACGGGCGGCTTCGTCGAGAGCTACTGCGAGAGCCTCGTCCCGGTGACGGGGACCGTGCCCTCCATCGTCCAGATGGAGATCGACTTGATCGAGGCGCTCCGCCCCCAGGTCGCGGATATCGCCAACGTCGACGTGCTGCCGCTCGTGCCCTGCTCGATGGGCGCGAGCCTCGTGGCCTCGCTCCACACCGACCTGTTCGTGACGCATTTCGGAGCCGGTCTCGCCAAGTATAAGTGGGTCGCCAACGCGCCCGGCTGCGTCATATCGAGCCGATCCGTGCTCAGCGGAAAGGACGATCTGCGCATCTACGACACCGAGATCTTTCGGGAGAACGTGTCGGCCTGTTTCTACATCCCCGCCGATCGGGTGACGGATCTCGACACCTCCAGCAACGCCCTTCATGTCCCCGGCAGCAGGGAGCGCGAGGATTTCGACCTCGACCTCGAAGAGTTCGCCCGCTTCGTCGAGGAGAACCTGCCGAGGAAGCGCGCCGCGCGCGCGCGCTGGCTCGACCGGCTGAACGTCTTCAAGACTCGCGCCGACACCGGCACGGCAAGGCTCTGATTGCTGGGACCATCACGGATGAGCGACCGGATCCTGATCACCGGCGGCGGCGGCTTCATCGGCTCGCACCTGAGCGAGCGCCTGCTGGAGCAGGGCCACGAGGTCCTCTGCGTCGACAATTTCTTCACGGGCAGGAAGAGCAACATCGCTCACCTGTTCGACAACCCGCGCTTCGAGCTCATTCGGCACGATGTCACGCATCCGCTCTTCGTCGAAGTGGATCGGATCTACAATCTTGCCTGCCCGGCCTCCCCGATCCATTACCAGTTCGATCCCGTCCAGACGACCAAGACCAGCGTGATGGGGGCCATCAACATGCTGGGGCTGGCGAAGCGGCTCCGCGTGCCGATCCTTCAGGCGTCGACCTCGGAGGTTTACGGAGATCCGCTCGTGCACCCGCAGCCCGAGGGGTACTGGGGGAACGTCAATCCGCTCGGGCCCCGGTCCTGCTACGACGAGGGCAAGCGCTGCGCCGAGACCCTGTTCTTCGACTATCACAGGCAGCATCGCGTCCCGATCAAGGTCGTGCGGATCTTCAACACCTACGGCCCGCGCATGCATCCCAGCGACGGGCGGGTCGTCTCCAACTTCGTCGTCCAGGCCCTGCGCGGCGCGCCGATCACGGTCTTCGGCGAAGGGCATCAAACCCGTTCGTTCTGCTACGTCGACGATCTGGTCCTGGGCCTCCAGGCGATGATGGCCACCGAGACGGCGATCACCGGTCCCGTCAATCTCGGCAATTCGGACGAGTTCACCATCCGACAGCTTGCCGAACTCGTCGTCGACTTGTCGGGCTCGCGTTCGAGGCTCGTTCACGCCCCGCTCCCGGTGGACGATCCGCGCCAGAGACGGCCCGACATCGCCCTGGCCGAGCAGCTCCTCGACTGGCGCCCGACCGTGCCGCTGCGGGAAGGGCTCATGAAAACCATCGCCTACTTCGAGAGGCTGCTGATCTCGGAGCAGATCAGGCCGGTCTGATCCGACCGGGGCACACTCGCGGGGCACACTCGCTGCCGGAGCGCGAGCAGGGCATCACCGAGGGCGCCGCGCCGGGTCAGGTCGTCGGGGCCGCCGGCATAGTCGCGGGCGGTGACGTCGTAGCCGCTGGCCTCGCCGGTGGCGCGCAGGCGCCGCGTGGACGCGAGGATGTCGCTGGCGCCCGACGGCCCGCCTCGAAGAGCCCGGCCGTGAGATGGACGCGCAGCGCCGCGCGGCGCCCGGGCGACCTGCTCGGTCCCGCCCTCGGACGATCCGTCCGGATGCCACCAGAGGGAGCCCGACAGCGCGACCACGTGGCCGAACCGCTCCGGATGCGCCAGCGCCACGGCCATGGCCGCGAGGCCGCCATGGCTCGGGCAAGCCGTCCGATCGGCCAGAGGCGACATCGGGCGCGAACCAAGTGCTTCCTCTCCGAGCTCCGGATCGAAATGATTTTCTTTCCCGCCTCAGAAATATGACAGCACATTTCCACAGATCCATGACATAAAATGATCTGAAATCTGGAGGCTCAGCATTTCTTCGGTATTCTCTCGACATGCCACGAGGGCGATCGAGAGTGTTTTGCGGATTCATTGCCGGTTTTATTAGGAATGATCTTCCACAGTAAAGAGTTATCGGTACATTCTCGGCGCTATCAGCGCGTGTATATTGAAGTTGTTATCGTAACTTTGGATCTGTGAGGCGGCGCGGCCCGCCGACTCGTCAGCACATCCCCGAAGGTATGACGTCCGAATGTCGAGAACCATCCGCTTCAACGCTTTCGACATGAACTGCGTCGGCCACCAGTCGCCGGGCCTGTGGGCCCATCCGCGTGATCGGTCGTGGCAGTACAAGGATCTCGAGTACTGGCAGGATCTTGCCCGGACGCTGGAGCGCGGGATCTTCGACGGGATCTTCATCGCCGACGTCGTCGGCTATTACGACGTCTACAAGGGCTCGAACTGGCACGCCCTGCATCAGGCCGCGCAGATCCCGGTCAACGATCCGCTCCAGCTCGCCGCGCCGATCGCGCTGGCCACCGAGCATCTCGGCATCGGCATCACGGCCTCGACCTCCTTCGAGCACCCCTACACCTTCGCGCGGCGCCTCTCGACCGCCGACCACCACACGAAGGGGCGGGTCGGCTGGAACATCGTCACGTCGTATCTCGAGAGCGGCGCCCGGAACCTCGGCCAGGAGGGCCTGAAGCGCCACGACAACCGCTACGAAGTCGCGGCCGAGTATGTCGAGGTGCTCTACAAGCTGTTCGAGGGCAGCTGGGAGGACGGGGCGGTCCTGCGCGATCGCGACCGGCGGATCTTCACCGATCCGGCCAAGGTCCACGAGATCGGGCATCGCGGCCGGCATTTCACGGTGCCGGGCTACCATCTGTGCGAGCCCTCGCCGCAGCGCACGCCGGTGCTCTATCAGGCGGGCGCCTCGGGGCCCGGCAAGGCCTTCGCGGCCGCCCATGCCGAGTGCGTGTTCGTCGCCGCGCCGCTGAAAGCCATGCTCAAGGCCTACGTGGCCGACGTGCGCGCCCAGGCCCGGGCCGCCGGCCGCTCGCCCCGGGACGTGCTGATCTACAACCTCACCACGATCATCGTCGCCGAGACCGACGCGGCCGCGCAGAGGAAGTTCGAGGAATACCAGTCCTACGCCTCGTATGACGGCGCGCTGGTGTTCATGTCGGGCTGGAGCGGCATCGATTTCGGCCAGTACGCGCCGACCGACCTCGTCCGGAAGGTCGAGACCAACGCCATCGTGTCGATGGTCGAGTACTTCTCGTCGTCCGAGAAGCCCTGGTCGATCGCGGAGCTCGCCCGCTGGGGCGGCATCGGCGGGATCGGACCGGTCTTCGTCGGCTCGCCCGCGACGGTCGCCGACATCCTCCAGGAATGGGTCGCCGACACCGACGTCGACGGCTTCAACCTCGCCTACGCGGTCACGCCGGAGAGTTTCGAGGATGCCGTGAACCTGCTGGTGCCGGAGCTGCAGCGGCGCGGCGTCTACCCGAAGGCTTACCGCCCCGGAACCTTGCGCGAGAAGCTGTTCGGCCGGGGGCCAACCCTGCCGGAGACTCATCCGGCCCACGGCTATCGCGACATCGAGGCGGTGAAGGCGCGCGCGTCGGCGCTCCGTCCCGCCGCCGCGGCCGAGTGAGGGCTGCCCGTGCCCGACACAATCCTCGAGCTCGCCGACGTCACGCTGGCCTTCAAGGGGATCACGGCGATCAACCGCCTGAGCCTCGCGGTCCGGCGCGGCGAGATCTGCGCGCTCATCGGGCCGAACGGGGCCGGCAAGAGCTCGCTCCTCAACATCCTCAACGGGGTGTACCGGCCGAGTTCGGGCCGCATCACCTTCGAGGACGCGGGCTTCGACAGGATCCGTCCGGGCGCGGCGGCCCGGCGCGGGATCGGACGCACCTTTCAGCACGGAGCGCTGTTCGGGCCGCTCACCGTGCTCGACAATGTGCTGGCGGGCCTCGCGCGCCGCAGCCGGACGACGCTCGTGGAGCACGCCTTCGGCCTGCCGCGCGAGGCCGCCGAAGCGCGCCGTTTCCGCGCGGCCGCAGAGGAAACCCTCGCGTTCCTCGAGCTCGCGCCTTACCGGGACCGGATCGTCGCGACGTTGCCCTACGGCCTCCAGAAGCGGGTGGATCTCGCCCGGGCGCTGGTCGCGCGACCGAAGCTGCTGCTCCTCGACGAGCCGATGGCCGGCATGAACGGCGCCGAGAAGGATGCGATGGCGCGCTCCATCGCGGCCGCGCGGGACACGCTCGGGCTGACAGTGGTGCTGATCGAGCACGACATCGGCGTGGTCTTGCGCCTGTCGGACCACATGGTGGTGCTCGATTACGGTCGGAAGGTCGGCGACGGGACGCCCGAGGCGGTGCGCACCGACCCGGCCGTGATCGCGGCCTATCTCGGCACGCCGCACTGAGGGCCGGCCGATGAGCTTCTTCGTCGAGACGCTCGCGGGCGGACTCTTGTCGGGCGTGATGTACGCCCTGGTGGCGATCGGCTTCGTGCTGATCTTCAAGGCCTCGGGCGTTTTCAACTACGCGCAGGGCGCGATGGTGCTGTGCGCCGCGCTGACCTTCGTCACCCTGACGGAGCGGGGCCTGCCCTACTGGCTCGCCGGGCTGACGACGCTGGCCATCATGGTGGGCCTCGCGGTCGCGGTGGAGCGCTTCGTGCTGCGGCCGCTGGTGAACCGCCCGCAGATCACGCTGTTCATGGCGACGCTGGGCCTGTCCTACGTGATCGAGGGCGGCGCGCAGCTCCTGATGGGCGCGAGCGTCCACGAACTCGACCTCGGCATCGCCGACCTGCCGGTCGAGCTCGGCCCGATCCAGCTCAGCCGCTTCGACCTCGTCGCGGCGGCGAGCGCCGGCGTCCTGGTGCTCGCCCTGTCGCTGTTCTTCGAGCGCACCCGGCTCGGCGTGTCGCTGCGCGCGGTGGCGGACGATCCGAAGGCCGCCCTGTCGATCGGCATCCGCCTGCCCGTCCTCTGGGCCGCGGTCTGGGCGGTGGCGGGCTTCGTCGCCCTCGTGGCGGGGCTGCTCTGGGGCGCCCGCCAGGGCGTGCAGTTCTCGCTCACCTTCGTGGTGCTGAAGGCCCTGCCGGTGCTGATCATCGGCGGGTTCACGTCGATCACCGGCGCGATCGTCGGCGGCCTGATCGTCGGCGCGGCGGACGCGCTGGCCGAGATCTACCTGGGGCCACTCCTCGGCGGCTCCGTCTCCACGTGGTTCGCCTACCTGCTCGCCGTCGCCTTCCTGCTGGTCCGCCCGGCGGGCCTCTACGGCGAGCGGGCCATCGAGAGGGTCTGACCCGATGCCGCCCGCACTCTCCGCCGCCGAACCCGCCCCGGGCCGGCGCCTCGCGCTGCCGACCCTGCCGGCGCGCTCCGCAGCGCTCGCCCTCCTGCTGGCGCTGGCCGCTCTCGGGATCCCCCCTTGTGGCGACCGACTACTGGTACAACGCGATCCTGATCCCGTTCCTGATCATGGCCCTGGCGGCGCTCGGCCTGAATCTGACCATGGGCGTCGCCGGTCAGGCCTCGCTCGGGACCGGCGCCTTCATGGCCGTGGGCGCCTACGCCACCTACAACCTGCTGCTGCGCCTGCCGCAGTTGCCCCTGCCGGCGAGCCTCGCGCTCGGCGGCCTGATCGCGGGCGCGGTCGGCCTCGTGGTCGGGCTGCCGTCGCTGCGGATCAAAGGCTTCTACCTCGTCGCGCCGACGCTCGCCGCCCAGTTCCTGATCGAGTGGATCTTCAATCAGGTCGGCTGGTTCTCGAACTACGCCAGCTCCAGCGCGATCTCGGCGCCCCGCCTCGCGGTCCTCGGCCACGACCTGTCGAGCCCGGCCGGCCGCTACGCCCTGACCCTGTCGAGCGTCGTCGTCGCGACGGCGCTCGCTTGGCGGCTCGCGCGCAGCCAGACCGGGCGGAACTGGCGGGCCGTGCGCGACGGCGAGACCGCGGCCGCGGTGATCGGCGTGCCGGTGGCTCGGGCCAAACTTTCGGCCTTCTTCGTGGGAGCGGCCGTGAGCGGCGTCGCGGGGGCGCTCTGGGCCTTCGCGTATCTCGGCACAGTCGATGCCCGCAGCTTCGACCTCGACCGCTCGTTCCAGGCCCTGTTCATCATCGTCATCGGGGGCCTCGGCAGCCTCGCCGGCAGCTTCATCGGCGCGGCCTTCATCGTGCTGACCCCGATCCTGCTCACCCATCTGGCCGGGCTCGTGCCCGGCGGCGCCCTCGACGGCGGGCAGGTGTCGAACCTGCAGCGGGTGGTCTTCGGCCTCCTGATCATCGGCTTCCTCATCAAGGAGCCGAACGGCCTCGCCGCCCTCATCGAACGCCTCGCGGCCCGCCTCCCGCGCCGCGCCCGATAAGCCCCCCGTACCGGAGACCCGCCCCATGACACGCCTCGCCCGCGCCCTGCGCGCCACGATCCTGGCGGCGAGCCTCGGACTCGCGCCGGCAGCTTCGGCCGAGCCCGCCAAGGGATCCCCCCAGCAATACTTCCCGCTCGCGACCTTCCGGGTCGGCGCCTACGCGTCCTCCGGCATCCCGGTCTGGGCCGGCGTGATCGACTATTTCCGCTACGTCAACGCGGTCGAGGGCGGCATCAACGGCGTCAAGCTGGTCTGGGACGAGTGCGAGACCGAGTGGGCCGTCGAGAAGGGCGTCGAGTGCTACGAGCGGGTGAAGGGCGGCCGGGACGGCTCGCCGGTCCCGATCTTCCTGCCGCACGGCGATCCGATCTCGAAGGCGCTCACCGAGAAGTCGGTCGCCGACCGGATCCCGCTGGTCACCACCGGCTACGGCCGCACCGAGGCGATCGACGGGCGGGTCTTCCCCTACAGCTTCCCGGTGCTGTTCAGTTTCTGGAGCGAGGCGTCGTCGGTCGTCAACTACATCGCCGAGCAGGCCGGCGGGAAGGACAAGCTCAAGGGCCTGAAGATCGCGACCGTCTACCACGACAGCCCCTACGGCAAGGAGACGCAGACCCCGCTGGCGCTGCTGGCCAAGCAGTACGGCTTCGAGAACATCCAGATCGCGGTGCCGCATCCCGGCAACGACCAGGCGGCGCAGTGGGGCCGCATCCGCCAGATCAAGCCCGACTGGGTGTTCCTGCGCGGCTGGGGGGTGATGACCCCGGTCGCCATCAAGACCGCGGCCAAGACCGGCTTCGCGGTGGACCACATCATCGGCGGCATCTGGTCGGGCTCCGAGGAGGATGTCCGGCCGGCCGGCAGCGTCGGGAAGGGCTACCGGGCGATCACCCCGTTCCCGGCCGGCCAGGACTTCGAGATCCTGAAGAAGATCAAGGCCGCGATCGTCGATACCGGCAAGAGCGACCTCAAGGACCCGCGGAGCTTCGGCTCGGTCTACTACAATTCCGGGGTGATCGAGGCGATCGTCTCGGTGGAGGCGATCCGCACGGCGCAGGCACGCTTCGGCAACCGGCCGATCACCGGCGCCGAGGGCCAGTGGGGCCTGGAGCACCTCGTGCTCGACGAGGCGCGCCTGAAGGCGATCGGTGCCGAGGGCCTCGTCCAGCCCCTGCGCCTCTCGATCAAGGATCACGAGGGCGGCGGCGCCGGGAAGGTGCTGCAATGGGACGGCACGCAATGGGTCGTCGCCAGCAACGGCTGGGTGCAGTCCGACCGCGACCTGCTCCTGCCCGTGATCTACGCGCGCGCGGCCGCCTACGCCCGGGAGAAGGGCATCGTGCCCCGGGCCGAGGACACCGCCGAGGCGACGGCCCGATGAGGCGCGGCCGGGGCTGATCCGATGGCGGACGCGCTTCTCGAAGTCGCCGGGATCGAGGCGGTCTACGGCGCCGCGATCCTGGCCCTGCACGACGTGTCGCTGCGCGTGGAGCGGGGCGAGATCGTCGCGCTCGTCGGCCCGAACGGCGCCGGCAAGACCACGACGCTCCGGGCGATCTCCAACCTGCTCGGCGCCGAGCGGGGCACCCTGCGCCGGGGCGCGATCCGCTGGCAGGGCGCGGCGACCGGGCGGCTCGACCCGGCCGAGCTCGTGGCCCGCGGCGTCGTCCAGGTGCTGGAGGGGCGGCACGTCTTCGGCCAGCTCACCGTGGAGGAGAACCTGCTCACCGGCGGCTACCTGCGCAAGCCGGGCCGGCGGCAGCTCGCGACGGATCTGGAGCGGATCTACGGCTGGTTCCCGCGCCTCAGGGACCGCCGCCACGCCCGGGCCGGGCTGACCTCGGGCGGCGAGCAGCAGATGGTGGCGATCGGCCGGGCGCTGATGACCCGGCCGACGCTGCTGCTCCTCGACGAGCCCTCGATGGGCCTCGCCCCGATCGTCGCCGCCGAGATCTTCTCGATCATCGCACGCCTCAACCGCGAGGAGGGCCTGAGCGTCCTCGTGGCCGAGCAGAGCGCCAACCTGGTGCTGGAGCATGCCCACCGGGCCGTCGTGCTGGAGAGCGGGCGCGTGGTCGCGACGGGCGCCAGTGCCGGACTCGCCGCCAGCGGCCGCCTGGGCGCGCTGTATCTCGGCGGCTCCGGATCCCTCCAGTGAAACGCCGCTCCGACCGGCCTCGGCGTGGCCCCGATCAACCCTCCCCGCGAACGGGACGACCCCGATGACCCTCTCGATCCTCCCGAATGCGGCCGGCACCGTGACGGCGGACGCGACCCCCTGGCCCCCCGAGCGCGCCGCCCGGGGCGCGCCGCCGAGCCCCAGCTACGCGGCGCTCGCGGCCCGGTTCCGGCCGATCTTCGCCCGCATCCGGCAGGACGCCGCCCGCCGGGAGACCGAGCGGGCGCTGCCCTTCGACGCGATCGGCCAGCTGAGGGCCGCCCGGTTCGGCGCCCTGCGGGTGCCGGAGGCGGAGGGCGGCCTCGGCGCGAGCCTGCCGGACCTGTTCGAACTGCTCGCCGAGCTGGCCCAGGCCGATTCCAACCTGCCCCAGGCCCTGCGCAACCATTTCGGCTTCGCGGAGGACACGGTCGGCAGCCCCGACGATTCCCGCCGCCGGCACTGGATCCCGCGCCTCGCGGCCGGCGACCTGTTCGGGGGCGCCTGGTCGGAGACCGGGACGGCCGTGGTCGGCACGTTCGAGACCCGCATCCATCGCCAGGGCGACGGCTGGGGACTCACCGGCCGGAAATACTACACGACCGGCTCGCTCTACGCTGACTGGATCGACGTGGTCGGCACCGGCGAGGACGGGGAGGAGACCTCGGTGGTGGTGGCCGCGAAGGGGCCGGGCGTCACGATCGACGACGATTGGGACGGGTTCGGCCAGCGGCTGACCGCGAGCGGCACCGCCACCTTCGCCGAGGCCCCCGCCATCGGTGAGCCGCTGCGTACGGAGGTACGCTTCGCCTACGGGACGGCCTTCTTCCAGGCGGTCCACCTCGCGACGCTCACAGGCATCGCCCGGGCGGCCGCCGACGAGGTGACGCGGGCCGTGCGCGAGCGGGCGCGCACCTATTCCCACGCGGCGGGGCCGCGGCCGAGCGTTGACCCGCAGGTGCTCCAGATCGTCGGCCGGGTGCAGGCGCTCGCCTATGCGGCCGGCGCCCTCAACCGCCAGGCGGCGGAGGCGGTGCAGCGGGCCTACGAGGCCCGGGTCGGGGGTCTGCCCGAGGCCGCGGCCCAGGCGATCAACGTCGCCTCGGAGATCGAGCTCGCTCAGGCGCAGACCGTGCTGACGAGCCTCGTGCTGGACGCGACCACGATCCTGTTCGACGCGCTCGGGGCCTCCGCCACGAGCCGGAGCCACGCCCTCGACCGGCACTGGCGCAACGCCCGGACGATCGCCTCGCACAACCCGCGGATCTTCAAGGACCGCATCGTCGGCGACTTCGCGGTCAACGGCACCGAGCCGCCGTTCCAGTGGAAGATCGGGCAGGTGCTGCCCGCCGCGTCGTAGGAGCAGGGGAAGCCATGTCCAAGAGTCTCGTTCTCCGTGCCGCCCTCGCGGCGCTCGGCCTCGCGACGGCTGCCCAGGCTGCCGAGACGAGTGCAGCGCCGCCGCCCTTCGATCGCGGCGGCGTCAAGGTCGCGCTGGTCCGCTACCTGTCGGTCGGCGATTTTTACCAAGCCTACGAGGCGGGCGCCCGGGTCCAGGCCAAGGCGCTCGGAATCGATCTGCGGATCTTCCCCGGCAAGCAGGACGCGACCCTGGAGCGCGAGCAGGTCGAGCAGGCCATCGCGCTGGGCGCCCAGGCGATCGTGATCGACCACGGCCTGCCCGAATCCCTGAAGGACGTCGCCCGGAAGGCCGTCGAGGCCGGCATCAAGGTCGTGGCCTTCGACGTGAACCTCGACGATCCCCGCATTCCGCAGGTCGAGCAGAGCGATCAGGCGCTCGCCCAGGAGGCGCTGGACCAGATCGTGCAGGAGAACGGGACCAGCTTCCAGGCGGCCTATGTCTACGTGGCCGGCTTCGCGCCGCTCGATCGCCGGGACGCGGTCTGGACCGCCTTCAAGGCCGCCCATCCGGGCGTGGTCGAGAAGGCCCGCTTCGGCACGGTGAGCGACACCACCGCGAGCGCGGTCGCCGACCAGGCCAAGGCGGCGCTCCGGGCCAATCCGGGCATCACGGTGATCTTCGCGCCCTACGACGAGTTCGCCCGCGGCGCGAAGCTCGCGGTGAACGAGCTGAACCTCGCCGACCGGGTGAAGATCTATGCGGCCGACGTCTCGACCGCCGATATCGGCGAGATCACCGAGCCGCATAGCCCCTGGGTCGCCACCGCGGCGACCAACCCGGCCGTGGTCGGCGCCGTCTCCATCCGGGCCGCGGCGCTCGCGCTGGCCGGCCAGGGTCCCGGACCCCGGATCACCGTCGAGCCGGTTCTGCTGACGCAGGGCGCGCTGCGGGAAGGCGGCGTGCGGACCATCGCGGATCTCAACGCCCGGATTCCGGCCTTCGGCCGCTCAGAGGCCGCCAGCGCCTCCTGGATCCCGCAGCCGCGCTGAGCGGAGCCGCTCAGACCCGCCGCGGCGCGAGGCCGTAGGTGACGGCCAGGGCGCCGATCAGCACGGCGCCCTTGACGAGATCCTGGAGGTAGTAGGGGGCGTTCAGCATCGTCAGGCCGTTCAGCAGGACGCCGACGAAGACGGCGCCCACGACCGTCCCGAGAATGTTCGGCCGGTTGGCGCCGAGCACGGCATGGCCGATCAAAGCCGCCGCGACGGCGTCGAGCATCAGCCCGTTGCCGGCCGAGACGTCGCCGCGGCCGATGCGGGCGGCCAGCAGGACGCCGCCGATGGACGCGACGACGGCGGAGATCACGTAGGCGGCCACCCGGTAGCGGCGCGTCGGCGCGCCGGCGAGCCGGGCCGCGAGTTCGTTGCCGCCCACCGCGTAGAACACCCGGCCGAAGCGGGTCCCATCCATCATGAGCCAGAGGGCGGCCGCCACGATCGCGAGGACCACCACCGGGACCGGCAGGATGTCCCAGAACCGGTGCCGGCCCAGCGCCAGGAAGGCGTCGGTGAAGGCGCCCTCCGCGGCCGACCCGTCGAGCAGGATCATGCCCGGCGCGATCGAGCGCCCGCCGGTCGGAACCAGCTGGAGGCCGGCCAGCAGGAACAGCATCCCGAGCGTCGCGAGGAGGTCGGGGATGCCGAGCCGGACGATCAGCACGGCGTTGCCGAGGCCGACCAAGATGCCGAGCCCGAGGCAAAGCAGGAGGGTGCTCCCGGTCGAGCCGTCGAGCACCACGAGGCTGTAGGCGGCCGCCATCTGCACGAAGGCGGCGAGCCCTCCGACCGAGAGATCGAAGCCGCCGGCGACCATCGTGACCGTCACGCCCAGGCCGAGCAAAGCCACGATGGCGACGGCCTGCAGGATGCTGAACAGGTTGCTGACGCGCAGGAAGGCGGGCTCGGCGACGGCGAAGACCGCCACCAGGCCGGCGAGCAGGATCAGGAGCCCGTAATCGATGGCGAGCCGGCGCGGGGACAGGGTCACGGTCGCGGCGTGGGCGGGCGATGGCATGGCGGGGTCTCGGCAGGGCAGAATGACTGGCTGTCGCCCGAGGCCGTCGCGCCGGCCTCGGCGAGATCGGCGGCCTCTCCGACCGCGGCACGCCCCGCCATGACGACGACCCGGTCGCCGACCGCGAGGGCCTCTTCGAGGTCGTTGACGAACACGATCGTGGCGCGATCCCGCGACGCCGACCGGATCGCCCGGACGATGTCGTCGCGCGCGCCGAGATCGATGCCCTGGAACGGCTCGTCGAGCAGCAGCAGCCGCGCCGGCTCGGCGTGCCAGCGCGCCAGGACGACCTTCTGCTGGTTGCCGCCCGACAGGGCGGAGGGCAGGTCTCCGGGGCCGCGCGCCCGGATGCCGAAGGCGGCGATACCCCCTTCCGCCGCGCGCCGCTCGACCGCCGGCGCGACGAGGCCGGTCCGGCTCCAGCGGCCGAGGAACGGGAAGCCGATCGTGCCGGCGATGTGCGCGAACGGCACGGTCGCCGGGAAGAAGGTGGTCCGCCAGCGGTCCTCGCCGGCCATGAACACGCCGTTCCGGATCGCGTCCCGGGGCGAGCGCGGCCGCCAGGGCTGGCCGTCGAGCTCCATCCGGCCTTCCGCCAGCGGCCAGAGCCCGAAGATCGCGCCCGCCAGCGTCGATTTCCCCGCGCCGACCGGTCCGGTCACCGCCACGACCTCGCCCGCCTGCGCGACGAGGTCGAACGGCGCCGCTTCCGGTGCGAGCCGGGCCTGAGACAGGCGCAGGATTGTCCCGATCGCCGGCACCGGACTGCGCGGCGCCGCCTGCCCGACCGCGCGGCCGACCATCGCGTGGAGCGCGGCTCCGAGATCCAGGGGCTGCTCGAACCGGCCCGCGACCCGGCCGTCCCGCAGCACCACGACCCGGTCGGCGATGCGGCGCAGATCGCCCGTCCTGTGCGAGATGTAGAGGAGCGCGACGCTCCGGCTCTTCAGCCGGTCGAGGACCGCGAACAGCCGCTCGGATTCCGGGCCTGAGAGGCTGGCGGTCGGCTCGTCGAGGATCAGCACGGCCGGGTCGTGCGCGACCGCGCGGGCGATGGCGACGAGCTGGCGCTCGGCGAGGGAGAGCGTTCCGAGCGTGCGGGACAGGTCGATCTCGAGGCCGACCCCGGCCGCGACCGCCGCGGCGGCGCGCCGGCTCCGCCGGTGGCCGACCCAGACCGGGGCGCGCGCCGCGCAGACGCGGTCGAGCAGGAGATTGTCGGCGACCGACAGGGTCGGGACGCCGACATCGGCGATCGCCTGATGCACGGCGACGATCCCGTGCGCCCGCGCCTGCCCCGGCGACGCGAACGCCGCTGCCGTCCCGCGGATGCTGATGGATCCCGCATCGGCCCCGTGGCCGCCGCAGAGGATCTTCACCAGGGTCGACTTGCCGGCACCGTTGGCGCCCATCAGGGCGAGGGCCTCCCCGGCGGCGAGGTCGAAGGTGACGTCGGCGAGCGCCCGGGTCGAACCGAAGCACTTCGTCAGACCGCGCACCGCCAGCACCGCGGGCCTGTCCGGTGCCGGATCGGCCCACCCCGACACCTCAGCCCGACCGGCCCCGGCCCGCGAAGGCCAGGATCAGGGTCAGGAGGATCAGCACCCCGGTTCCGACCTGCTGCCAGTAGAAGTTCCAGCCGATCAGCAGCAGGCCGTTGGTCGTGAAGCCGAACAGCGCGACGCCGAGCAGCGTGCCCGGAACGTTGGCCCGGCCGGTGCGGCTGAGCGCGGTCCCGATGAAGGCCGCGCCGATGCTGTCCAGCAGGTAGGCGTTGCCCGCGTAGGGCACGTAGGCGTTCACGTGCGCCGAGAGCAGGATGCCGGCGAGCGCCGCGATCACACCGCTCGCCCCGTAGATCAGCGCCAGGATGCGCCGCACCGGCAGGCCGGAATAGAGGGCGACCGGTGCCTGCACGCCCACGGCCAGGACCTCACGGCCGAACCGCGTGCGCCCGAGGAGCAGCCCGATGCCGACGCCCAGCCCGAGCACGAGCCACAGGGCGAGCGGGACACCGAGGCCGGTGCCGTGCCCGATGAAGGCCAGCGCCGGGGTGATCCGGCCGGCCGGGACGTAGAGCGGATTGCCGCCGTCGGTGGCGAGCTGCTGCAGGCTGTGGCCGATGAACAGGGTGCCGAGCGTCGCGAGGAACGGGGTGATCCCGAGCCGGGCGATCAGCAGTGCGTTGCACAGCCCGGTGCCGATCCCGGCCAGAAGCCCGAACAACACCGCCAGGGCGACCGGCTGGCCGGCGCTCACCGCCGCGATGAAGGCGAGGCCGCCGAGATCGACGGCGGTGCCGACCGACAGGTCTGTTCCGCCCGAGGCCACGGCCAGCGTCATGGCGAGCGCCACGATCGCGGTCAGGGCCACGCTGTTGACCAGCACGCCGGTGACGTTGGCCACCGTGAGGAAGCCCGGCGCCAGGGCCGAGAACACGGCGAGCACCAGGGCCAGCATGGCCGGCAGCCCGAACCGCAGCAGCTCCGCCAACGGGATCGGCCGGGACGGCCGTGCTCGCGCGAGGCTCATGCGACGCGCCCCCGGACGCGCCCGACCCCGACCACGGCGACGATCAGCGCACCCTCGATCCCGTTCACCCAGTAGGTCGAGACGTGCAGCAGCTGGAAGCCGTTGGTCAGGCTGCCGAGGAACAGGGTCGCCAGCAGCGTGCCGGTAATCGTCGGCACGAAGCGGCGCGAGACCATGAAACCGAGGAAGGCGGTCGCCACCACGGGTAGCAGCATCTCGGACGACCCGCCCGTGGCGCTGTTGAGGAAGGCCACCGACACGATCCCCGCGACGCCGCCGAGCAGCCCGCTCGCGAGGTAGGATCCGGCGACGTAGCGCCCCGTCGCGATGCCGGCCGCCCGGGCCGCCGCCGGGTGGCCGCCGACCGCCTCGGCGCGGAGGCCCAGCGGCGTCACGCGCAGCAGCGCGGCGAGACCCAGCGCCAGGGCGAGCAGGAGCCAGCCCAGGACCGGCACGTCCAGCGGGCCGGTGCCACCCAGCGCGTCGATCAGGGGCGAGGACGCGGGGATCGTGGTGTTCTCGGTGAGCACCAGTTCGAGCCCGGCGCAGATGTTCATCACCGCGAGCGTCGCCAGGAGCGGCGGGATCCGCAGCCGCAGGATCGACCCCGCGTTCACGAGGCCGACCGCGAGGCCCGTGCCGAGGGCGGCGGCCGCGCAGGCGGGGTCGCCGTAGCCGGCCTGGTTGAGGCTCGCGAAGGTGGCGGCCGACAGGCCGAGCGTCCCGGCGAGGGAGAGGTCGATGCCGCCGGCGATCACGTCCGTCCCCCCGGTGATCAGGACCAGCGTGAGGCCGAGGCTCAGGATGCCGAGCACCGCCGACTGGGACAGGATCAGCCCGAGATTGGCCGGAGCCAGGAAGGACGGCACCCGCAGGGCGAAGACCGCAAGCACGGCCAGGACCAGCAGGCGGCCGCCTGCGCCGCGCAGGCCTACGGCGGCCTGGACGGCCTGCGCGATCCGGGATGCCGGGACGGTCTCAGGGGCGGGCGCGGTGAGAGACGGACGAGCCACGACGTGCCCCCGCTCCCGTGCGGGAGAGGGGACCAGAGCCCCGCTCGGCACGGGCACATCCATCGACCCCGTCCTGACCCGATCGGGACCAGCGCTAGGCGGCACGGGCCACCCCCGTGACGCCGCCGGTCAGGGCCGCCTGGAGCAGGGTCCCGGCATCAGTGCCGGCAGCGGTGTGCTCCGCGACGATCGTCCCGCGGAACAGGACGAGGATCCGGTCGCACAGGCCGAGCAGCTCGTCGAGATCGGCGGACAGCAGCAGGATCCCGGCCCCACGCTCCGCGGCGTCGGCGATCAGCCGGTAGATCTCGGCCTTGGCGGCGATGTCGACCCCGACCGTGGGCTCGTCGAGGATGTAGAGGCGCGCCTCCCGCGCGAGCCACTTGCCGAGCACGACCTTCTGCTGGTTGCCGCCGCTCAGCGTCCGCACCGGCGCGTCCCGGCCGCCGGCCTCGACCTGCAGCGCCCCGATGAGGTCCTGCGCCCGGCGCCGCTCCGCTTCCCGGTCGAGCCAGCCCCAGCGGCTGAGCCGCGCCAGGCTCGCCAGCGTCAGGTTCTCGCGGATGCCGAGATCGAGCGCGACCCCGTGCGCGCGCCGATCCTCCGGCACTAGGGCGATGCCCCGGCGCACGGCCTCGGTGGGAGAGTTCAGGCGCGCGGCCTGCCCATCGACCATCACGGTGCCGGCCGTGATCGGCGCGAGGCCGAACAGCGCCTGGACAAGCTCCTTGGCGCCGGAGCCGAGCAGGCCCGTCAGACCCAGCACCTCGCCGCGGCGCAGGGTGAAGGAGACGTCGCGCAAAGCCGCGCCCGCACCGACGCCCGCCAGCGCCAGCACGGGCGCGCCGGGCGCGGCGCGCTGGCGCGGGTAGAGGTCGGTCACCGGGCGGCCGATCATCAGCTGGGCGAGGCCGCCGGCCGGGACCTGCCGCGGATCGACATGGGCGACGTCCCGCCCGTTGCGCATCACCGTGACGGCGTCGCAGAGCTGCTCGATCTCCGCGAGGTAGTGGGAGATGTAGAGCGTGGTCAGCCCCCGCGCCTTCAGCCGGCGGATGGCGGCGAACAGATGCTCCACCTCCCGCTGGGCGAGCGCCGCCGTCGGCTCGTCGAAGACGAGGATCCGCGGCTCGGCGAGCAGCGCCCGGGTGATCTGCACGATCTGCTGCTGCGCGGTGGAGAGATCGCGGATCAGGGCGCCCTTCGGGAGGCTGATGCCGAAGAAGCGCTCCAGCGCCGCCTCGGCCCGGCGCTGCAGGCTGCCGCGCAAGATTCCGAAGCGGGAGCCCGCCGATTCCCGACCGAGGAACAGCGCTTCTCCCACGGTGGCGGTCGACACCAGCAGCCGCTCCTGGTGGATGAAGGCGATGCCGAGCGTCTCCGCGCCCTCGGGCGTCATCTCGGTGACCGGGGCGCCGTCCAGCGCGATCGTCCCGCCCTGCGGCGTCACGAGCCCGGCCAGGACCTTGATGAGCGTCGACTTGCCCGCGCCGTTATGGCCGATCAGCCCGTGGATCGTCCCCGGCGCGACCGTGAGGGAGGCGCCGTCCAGCGCCCGGGTCGGCCCGAAGGTCGCGACCAGCCCCTGCATCGTGAGGACCGGCGGCACGGCGGAGGTCGTCATGGAGGTTCTCGGCCTGATCTTCGCGCGTCAGGCCTGCCCGAGCTGCCGCTGGACCTCGGCGGCGTTCGCCTTGTTGGCGACGATGGCCGGCACGAAGGTCTGGGACGGCAGGTTCGTCCGGCCCGCGAAGTAGCGGGCGACGTTGAGCACCGCCGTGCGGCCGATCACCGTCGGCTGCTGCGCCGCCACGGCGCCGGCCGGCGCCTTCGGGTCCTTGACCAGCGCCAGCACCTCCGGGGTGCCGTCGACCCCGTAGGTGCGGATCTCCGTGCGCCCGGCCGCGATCAGCGCCTGCGTGGCGCCGAGCTGCGGGATGTCCCAGGCCGACCAGATCGCCGCGATCGAGCCCGGCTCGGGATACTTGGCGAGCAGCGCGGTGATCTGCCCGTAGGCGTCCTGCACCGTGTTGGGGATCACGTCCCGCAGCTCGGGCTGGACGATCTTCGCGTCCGGGTAGTATTTCAGCACGGTCCGCAGCTGTGTGTAGCGGATCTCGCAGACCGGAACGCCGGCGAAACCGTTGAACACCACGATGTTGCCCCGGCCGCCGATGTCGGACACGAGCTGCAGCGCCAGCTGCGCGCCCAGCGAGAAGTTGTCCGAGGTCGCGGTGTTGATGACGTTGGTCGAGGGCAGGTCCACCGAGAAGACCGGGATCCCGGCCTGCCGCAGCTTCTTCAGCCACGGATCGACCACCGCGAGGGTCCCGAGCGTCTGGATCACGGCGTCGGGCTTCTGGGTGACCAGGGTCTGCAGCTGGCTGACCAGCGCCTTGTCGCTGCGCCCGGCATCGAGGCCGATCGGGGTGCCGCCCAGTTCCTTCACGGTCTCGACCTGCGCCTGATAGGCCTTGAGGTCGAAGAAATGGTCGGTGCCAGCGACGCTGATCGCGATGGTCCTGCCCTCGAGCGACAGGGTGCCGTCACTTGCCGCGGCCTCCGCGGCCCGCGCCGTCCCGGGCAGCAGGACCGCCGTGCCCAGCGCCGCTCCCGCCTGCATGAGAGCGCGCCGCGACAGGGACGAAGACATGTCGGACATGGATGGGTTCCGAAGATTGACCGCTTCAGCGCGGTGCTGAAAGATCGCTCGACGTGATCCGAACGATCAAGACGTTTTTTGCGCGCGTTGAGAGAATAGATTTTCCGAAGATCCGCCTATGTTGATACGGATATGCTCCTGGGGGCCGTCAGGATTGTGGTGAGATCGGTAAATCATCTTAAGGTAAGAGGTTTTTTACGCGGTCAAACGTTGACTCGGCGGCGGGTTTGCTTTCGCCTGGGCGGTGCAGCCTTCCATGGGGCGTCTCCCGGCCTGTTCCCGACGCCCCGCCACCTTCGGAGCCGCCATCACGACAGCCGCGCCGCCCGTACCGCAGCCCCGCGCCCATCGGATCACCACGGAGGCGGAGGCTCTGCGGATCGCGCGCGACTTGGCGGCGGATTTCGCGGTCGGCGCGGCAGCGCGGGATCGCGACAGGCGCCTGCCGGTCCCGGAACTCGACCGCTTCTCCGATTCGGGCCTCTGGGGAATCACGGTGCCCGAGGCGTACGGCGGCGCGGGCGTCGGCTTCGCCACGCTGGGCGAGGTGATCGCGCTGATCTCGGCGGCCGACCCGTCGATCGGTCAGATCCCGCAGAACCACTTCGCGGCCCTCGACGTCATCCGGGTGACCGGCTCCGAGGCGCAGAAGCGGTTGTGGTTCGACCGCGTGCTGCGGGGCTACCGCCTGGGCAACGCCTTCTCGGAGAAGAACAGCCGTCATGTCGGCGCGTTCGAGACCGCGCTCCGGCCGCAGGGCGACGGCTTCGTCGTCGACGGCGACAAGTTCTACGCGACCGGCGCGCTGTTCGCCCACTTCATCCATATCGGGGCGGTCGACGCGGAGGGCCGCGTCCACCTCGCCATCGTTGTCCGCGGCGCCCCCGGTCTGACGGTCACCGACAGCTGGTCCGGATTCGGCCAGCGCACCACGGCGAGCGGCGACGTCGCGCTGCGCGGCGTCGCGGTCGCGCCCGAGGCGGTGATCCCCGCCTGGAAGGGCGGGGAGCGACCGTCCTCGAACGGCCCGGTCTCGCAGTTCATCCAGGCGGCGGTCGATCTCGGGATCGCGCGCGGCGCCTTCGACGAGACGATCCGCTTCGTCCGGACGCGGTCGCGACCGTGGATCGACAGCGGGCGGGACCGCGCCTCCGAGGATGCCCTGACGATCCGCGAGGTCGGCCAGCTCGTCGTGGCGCTGCGGGCCGCCGAGGCCCTGCTGGCCCGGGCCGGGCGGGCGATCGACGGGATCCTGGACGATCCGACGGAGGCGGAGGTCGCCGAGGCCGCGATCGCCGTGGCGGAAGCCAAGGTGCTGACCACGGAGATCGCGCTGTCGGCCGCCAACAAGCTGCACGAGCTCGCGGGCACGCGCTCGGTGCTGGCGGAGGACAACCTCGACCGGCACTGGCGCAATGCCCGCACCCACACCCTGCACGATCCCGTCCGCTGGAAGTCCTTCCACGTGGGCAACCACGTGCTGAACGGGATCGCGCCGCCGCGGCATGCCTGGAGTTGATAGTTCGGATGGGCGTCTTTCAGGCTATGCGAGTGGATGCACGCAGTCTCGATAGAGTATCTTTCGCGTGATCAGTTGCATCCAATGTTGCCACAGAGCGAGTTGGTTGCATTGAGCGACACGGACGGGCTCGCCCCTCCGCGCAGCACGTTCAGGGCACTCTTGGCTTCTTCGTTGTCGGGCTTCAGACGAAGAACTTCCTCGTAATCTCGAATCGCCGCCTGCGTGTTTCCGAGCGTGACATTAGCCTTCGCCCTATTGATGAGCGTGTTCGAGAAGGTCGGCCGCATCGCCAGCGCGCGGTTGAAGTCCGCGATCGCGGCGGTCGGGTTCTGCAAGCCCGCGTAGGCGACCCCGCGATTGTGGAAGGCGTAGGGGTACTGATCGTCCGCCCGGATGGCGCCGTTGCAATCCGTCAGGGCGTCCGCGAACGCGCCCCGGTCGATATGCGCCCAGCACCGTCCATCGAGGGCGATCGCCCGCTGCCGCGGCGTCCGGGCCTCGGCGAGGAGGCGGCTGCACCCGCCGACGCGCGTCTCCGGGCTCCCGGACCGACAATCCTGTGCGGGATCGGCCAGAGCGGAGGAACACGGGAGCGCCATCGCGGCGATCAGGCCGGCGTGCACACAGGCGGTGAGGGCGAGCAAGGGTGCGCGCATGATCGATCGGTCCTGCTTCCGGCTTCTCGGGCGGCCCATCGGTCTCAGCCGCAGCGATTGTTGAAGACGTCGCGGTTGGGCAGCTGCATCGAGTTCATCATGCGGAGCAGTTCGGCCCGGTACAGGTCGCTGAACTCGGCGGGGAAACGGCCGCCGATATTCGTGATCGTGCTGCGGTCGTCGCGCCGGATCGTCGCGAAGTCGTAGAAGCCTCTGTCGTCGAAGCTGTTCTGCGCGACCGCGGTGCCGCGACCTTCGAGCACGAACCCGGCGCGGACCGGCGAGGTATTGACCTCCTGAGCGCGGCTGATCTGGCTCCGTCGCGGCCGGATCTGCTCCGTGATGAACTGTTGCGCGCTGCCGCACCGCTCGTTCGGGCTGACCTGCACGTACATCACGACCTGCTCGCCGTGCTGCCGCGAGTGCCAGATCGTCGTGTAGGTCTGCTTCTGCGGATCGTACTGGTCGTTGGCCAGCGGCGAGATCTCGAGCAGGTTGGTCGAGTAGTTCAGCGTCCAGCCGGAGGCGCTTCCGACCGTGGTGCGCTGCTGCAGCTCACGCTGGCGCCGCTCCTCCTCCAGGCGGCGCTGCTCGTCCTGCTCCCGCTGGCGTCGGGCGTCGGCCCATTGCCGATCCATCTCCTCCTGCCGTCTCCGCCTGTCCTCCTCCTGACGCCGGGCCTCGTCCGCCTGCTGGCGGCGGGCCTCGTCCTGGCGATCCCGCGTGCGGCCGCACTCGACCGCGAAGGTGTCGACAAGGGCGCGGAAGCGCCCAGCCGGGTAGGACGCGCTGTAGCTCGCGGTGGCCGTGGGATCGTCGCAGGAGGCGACGGCACGCTGATAGGCCCGCTGCTCCCGCCCCGCCTGGAGCCGGTCCTCGAAGGGACGGGCATAGGGATAGGTCCCCGTCATCGCCTCGCAGCCGCGGATCGCGGCATCGAGATTCACCCCGCGCAGCGCGGCCGGCTCGGCATTCGGGTCGATCTTGTTGCACTCCGTCCGCAGGCCCGCGAAGAACCCTTGCGGGATGAAGGCGAACGACGTGGTGAGCGCGCCGCTCGCCCGGGGTTCCAGATCGCTGCCGGCGAGGCCCCGCTTCAGAGTTTCGTGCGACTGCAGAAAGGTCTCGCCCTCCTGCGCCATCGCGGCGAGCATGGGATCGCGCAGCGAGGCGCGGCCCGCGAGCGGCGCGCCCGAGGCAGTGCGGCGGCCGGCGCGCTCGGCGCCGATGACGCTCGCCCCGGAAGTCCCCGCCGCGGCATCGAAGTCGCAACGCCCGCCCGCCGCGGATTGACACTCGTCGATCACGGCGACGAGTTCGCGGGTCCGGCGTCGGGCGACGCGGCGCAGCACGTCGCTCAGCCGCACGCCCTCGCTGTCGAGCAGGCCCGGGCGCTGTCCGGCGTCGGCCGGGGTGTCCTGCGGCAGGAGATAGACGTCGTCGGCGCCGCCGATGGTCGGCCCGAGGGCGAAGACCGCCACCTGGGCGTCCTCCGGCAGGCGGCCGACGGCCTCGCGCAGTCCGCGATCCAGCTGCGGGCGGTCGGCCGGGCCGACCGTCCACACCTCGAAGCCGATGTCGCGCAGGCGCTTGCGATAGGCCTCCTCGTCGGCGTTGGCCGTCGCCGCCCGTCCGCCGGACGCCGCGGCTTGCGGCACGATCAGCAGCGCGATCCGCTGCCCGGTGACGGCGCTGCTGCGCGCGGCGGCGGCCTGGACCGTCAGGCCGGGCGAGGCCGCGTGCCCGCCGGTGGCGGCGGCGACACCGAGCGCGGTCGCGGCGGCCAGGCGCCTCCAGCGACGGCCGGTTCGGGCGGGCGGGGCCATGTCGGGGATCCTCGGCATCGGAGGGGGTGAAACGCGCGGGCGGACGGGCATCGTGGGGTGCGTCGGGGCCATCAGGGACGACAGATCGCCCGGAGGCGGTCGCTGGCGGCGTTGCCCTCGCACAGCGCCCGGAGCGCCTCGGTGTGGCGGGGGGAGCGGTTGCGCCACAGGGCGTAGTAGTAGGCGGCCCGCACGATGTCGGGCCGCGCCGCCTCGCGGTACGCCGCGTCGGCGTTGCCGGGGTCGTAGAAGCGCGCGAGCTGCCAGGCCGCGTCCGCGCTCGTGACCGGATCGGCCTCCTCGAACGCGCGGAAGGCCGCGCTCCCCTGCCGGGAGGCGAGCGCCGTCTCGCCGAGCGCCAGGAAAGCGCCGGCCGGCGCGCGCTCGTCGACGAGGCGGGCGTAGCGCTGCCGCAACTCAGCGGCCGTCAGGCGGGAATCCGGCTCGGGAGGCGCGGGCGGCGGGCCCGGCTCCTGGGGGGGCGCCTCGCGCCGGGCCACGAGGTCGGGCAGCTGGTCGCGGTACAGGTAGGCGCCGCCCGCGGCCAGCGCGAGGAGCATCAGCGCCACCAGCGGCCAGAGCAGCCGGCTCTTGCGCGCGGGCGGCTCGGGCGCCGGCGGAGCCGCGGGTGCGGCGTCCTGCGGCGGGGCCGGCCCCGGTTCCGGGACCGGCACGGCCTCGGCGACCGGGACGGCCGGACCGCCGGTCCCGTCCCGGGTCAGCGTCGGAGCCGGTGCCGGAAGGCCGGCGAGGATGCCCCCGCCGGACGGCGCGGGCGAGATAGTCGGCCACGCGACCACGCCGAAGGAGGTGCCGTCCTGCGCGACGATCTCGATCGGGACCAGCTCCTCGATGCGGTCGACGACGTTGGGGCCGAAGCGCGCGACGGCCCGCCCGTCCCGCTCGGTCACCGCGAGCGGCGCGAGCCACGCGACCTCCGGCTGCCAGCCCTCCGCCCCGAGATGCCGCGGCTCGGTATCCTGGCGACGGAACGAGAGCAGGGGCGACGCCAGCGGGCGACCGAGATCGATGAAGGCGTAGCCGCCGGACTCGTCCTCGTCCTCGGTGATGCGGATCGTCATGGCGAAGGCTTCTTGGGCAAAGCGGGGCAAGCGGGTGGAGCGGGCGAAGCGGTCAGGCGGCACGCGCCTGGAGACCGGCGAGGATCGCGCCGATCCGGGCGTTCTGCGCGAGGTCGACCGTGACGCCGGACGCGCTCTTGGCGTTGTCCTCGACGACCCGGTAGAAGCCGTGGAACCAGTCGGTGGCGTAGGTATGGGCGAAGGTCGCGGGGGCCTGCCCGATGCTGCGGGCATCGTAGCTGACCGGCCGCTGGGCGAAGGCGACCCGATCCCCCGCCTCGTCCTGGATCGCGGGGCGCTCGCCGGCCGGCGGGACGAGGGTGAACCCGAGGCTGCCGGTCAGCCGGTTGAGGCGGGTCGCGGCGATAAGCGCGAGCTTGACCGTCGACTGCTCGGAGCGCTCGACGGTCGCCAGGTCCCGCAGGTCGGACGCGATGCCACCCTCGATATCGGCCCGTCGGGCCAGGACGATCAGCTCGCTGACCACGATCTCCAGGGCGGTCAGCGGGACGGCGAAGCGGCGCGCGAAGTCCTCGGCCTCGATCGTGCGGCGCAAGGCCCCGATCCAGGCGGCGACCACGGCCCGCGCCATCGCGCGCTCCCGGTCGCTGCCCGGGCTCGACGCCTCGACCCGGGGCGTCGGCGCCGCGCCCGGCCGCGGGATCGCCCCGGGGCGGGCGATGCGCGGCGCCGCGACGGGGAGCGCGGCCTCGGTGGTCGCGCCCTCGGCCCCGTGCAGGGCGTGCGCGAGCGCCGCGGGGTCCACCATGAGCGCCCGCAGGAGCGAGCCGAACTGGCCGGCCGCCACGACCCCGTCGAGCGCGTCGAAGACCTGGCCGGCCGCCTCGCGCCGCTCGGCCAGCCGCGTCTCGATGTCGAGGGCGACGTGGAAGCGGGCGAGCCGCTCCCGCATCTCGGCGCGCAGGGCCTCCAGCCGGGAGGCGATCTGCTGCGCCTTCAGGGCCGGTCGGCAGACCCGCGACAGGTTCTCGACGAGGTAGCTCACGCCGCCGTCGTTGAGGCGGAGGGCCTCGTCGAAGGCGCGGCCCGGATCCACGAAATGCGCGGTCGCCTCGGGTAGGGCGGCGAAGCCGGCGCGCAGCTCGGCGATCCGCTCCTGCTTCTCGGGCAGGAACGCCACCTCGCGCCGCCCGTCGTAGCGGATGACCGATTCCGCCGGGTAGTTCGGGTTCCGGAACCAGTAGGTGTTGCGGAACGGCGCGCCCGGGATCCACTGCCGCGGCCACGTGTGCGCCTTCCCGAAGAATCCGAGCAGCGAGGCCTCGATCCGGTTGCGGAAGCGCAGGCCCGCATCCTGGCCGACGTCGCCGGCCTTGTCGACGAAGTGGCTGTCGAACCACGTGAGCACGAGGAACAGCAGGTTCGGCAGCTGCGCCCGCGCCTCCGGGCTCGATCCGTGCGTGAGCGTGATCCAGCGCTCCACGAGGTCGGGCAGCGTCACGACCTCCTGGTTGGAGGGGCGGACGCACAGCATCATCGCTGTCAGCTCCTGCTCGGCGACGTAGCGGTCGAACAGGTAGGCGACCTTGCCGCGCAGGAAGGTCTCCTTCAGCGCGTCCGGGTGCGCGGTCAGGAAGTGGGTCAGATCGACCTTCTGCCGGCTGCGGGCGCCGGGGAAGTCGAGTAGGTCCGCCTCCTGCAGGAAGGCCCGGGGCGTGTCGGCGATCTCGATGCGCAGCTCCGCGGTGATCGCCGCCACCGTGGCGCGCGCCAGCGTGACGGCCCGGCCGCCGGCCGCGTGCACCGTCAGGGTATCGTCCGAGCGGGCGGCCCCGAGACCCGCCAGGGTCGCCACATCGAGGATGCTGCCCTCGCGGGGCACCAGAGCGGCGAGCGGCGCGAAGATCTCCTCCGGATGGTCGAGGCGTTCCAGCGCCTCCGCGAGCTGGCGGTAGAGGGCCGTGAAGGCCGCGTGGCCGCCCCAGAGCGGCGCGAACAGGCGGGCGCGCCCGTCGAGGTCGAGGCTCCCGGCCAAGCTGCGGGCCTCGTCCCAGTAGCGGGCGAGATCGTCGAGGGGCCGCGTGCCGCGGGCCTGGTCGCGCACGTAGTCCTGCAGGTCGTCGATCGCGACGTCGCCGAAGCGCGACGTGCCGGGTCGGGCCTGCGCCTTCAGGCTCGCCAGCAGCGCCGAGATGGCCTCGGGGTCCGGCGGCGTCTCCTTGGTGGCGTCGCCGTCGTGCAGGAAGGTGTTGCACAGGACCTTGACGAGATCGGCCTCGCTGAGGACCCGCAGGCGGACCGGCGCGCCGGGCGGCGTCCGCCCGGCCGGGGCTCCCGCACCGGCCGTGAAGCGGGTGACCAGCCCCGTGGCCTCCTTCTCGCCGATCGGGTTGATCTCGGCCAGGAAGTCGACCGGCTCGTGCCCGTCGAAGCGGGCCCGCAGGGCACCGTCCTCCGGACGCGCCAGGACCTCGACCAGGTAGGATTTGCCCGCCTGGCTCGGCCCGAACACGCCCGCGCACATCGGCCGCGCCGCCGCGCGGGCCAGCCGCTCGGCCCGGTTGGCCGCCTTCCGGACGTAGCGGATGAGATCCGCGCGCTCCCGTCCGACCGCGCCGGCATTGGCCGCGTCGCCGAGCCACTGCTCGGCGTCCTCGGCCAGCCGACCCGTGGTCCTGCAATCCTGCGCCAGATGTTCGGTCGACATGCGTGATCTCAATCCAGGGCGAGGATGCCGGTATCGAGCCAGTATCCCTGCTCCGAGGCCAGGGTATCGAGCACGAGCTCGATCTTGCGTCCGACGTCGAGACCGTCCGCGTCGTAGGCGTCGGTGATCTCGAACTCTTCCTTCAGTGATTCCGAGCGCAGCAGGGCGTCCGGCCCCTCGTCGTCGGGCCGGCCGTCGCCGCTGCGCTCCAGGGTGATCTCGAGGGGCAGCCGCAGCTTCGCCGCCTCCTGGCCGGCGCGCATCCGCAAGCGGTAGAGCGGCGTCGCGATCCAGCGCTCCACCGGCAATTGCCGGTACCCCAGGCGCATCGGCGCGTAGTACCGGAGCTTCGCGCTCATCGCCGGTCCCTGGCGCCGGGCCGAGGCCGTGGCGTCGAGATCGACCTCGCGGAAGACCAGGCCGGCGTCGCGGAGCTGGCCGCTCAGCTCCAGCTCGCCGATGTAGCGGGCCGTGGAGCGCAGCGCGAGGCGGCGGGTGAACAGGGTGAAGTTGGTGAGCTGGCCCTCCGCGAGCGCGCAGAGCATGCCGCCCACCGCCGTGGTGGTCTTGGGATCGCCGATGCGGCGGTTGTCCCGCTCCCGGAACGGGTACCACGTGCCGGCCTGATACTGGTGGAGCGGCACGATCCGGTCCGGCGAGACCGCCAGCTTGTCGACGAGGCAGTCGACGAACGCCTGGAGCCGGGACGGGCGGCCCGAGAGCAGCACCACGTCGACGTCGAGGGCGTGCACGGCCTCGCACAGGTTGTCGAGGACGAGGCCGAGCGTCGCGACCACGCAGGCGCCGACCACGTCGGCCCGGCTCTCGAAGACGCAGTCGGTCAGGGCGAAGTCCGCCGCGCCGCCGGCGCGGGCCGGGATCTCGAGGAAGTCGAGCAGGCGCTGCTGCGGCAGGGCGCGGCGCAGGATCCGGCCGCCGCGTTCCGGGAAGAACTCGGCGAAGGGGCGGGCGGTGATTTCGGCGCCCGCCTCGACGTCGCCGAGGATGCGCAGGCCGATCGGCTCCAGCACCCGCGACACGAACTGCCGCCGCAGGTGCTTCTCCTGCTCGGCCATGTTGGCGCGGTCGCCGCCGAAGCGCTCCAGCAGCAGGGCGTGCGGGTCGGGATGCCCGGCCGAGCGCAGGGCCGCCTCGATCGTGGGCAGGACGAGGCGCTCGATCACCCGCTTCAGGATGTCGTCGCCGGCGATCCGGAACCCCTCGCGGAAGTTCTGCACCGGTTTGATCGCCCGGTTGCCCTCCGCGTAGTAGGTCGTGATCATCAGGTCGGTGGTGCCGCCGCCGACGTCGATGCTGGCGATCCGCACCGACGGCTCCGGGCGTATCTCGGGGCCGGGCGCGGTGTCGGGCTCCGCGAAGGGCCGGGGGCGGCCGACGAGCCGCAGGAAGCCGTCAACGGCGCCGCCGAGCTTCTGGGTGATCTCCCCGTACAGGTAGACGAACTGAACGCAGCTCGCCTCGTCCCACGCGACGTGGACCTCGGGCTGGGTCAGGCCGGGGGGCGGATTGTCGGCCCAGCCCATGAGCTGCCAGATGAGCTTCACCGCACCCTCGGCGCGGGACCGGAGCAGGCGCTGCTCCTGGACCGGCATGGCGGGCGGCAGGGTCAGGATGATCCGGCGCAGCTTGCGCGGGGCGTCCTTCGTGCGCCGGCGCTCGCGCACCCCGGCATTGTTGATGGTCGACAGGGCGTGGCAGACCACCTCGGCGACCATGAAGGTGAAGTAGGACGAGCGCGAGAAGGTCAGGCGCGAGGCGCCGACGCGGTCGTCCGGCAGGACCCGGATCCCGTAGCGCTTCCGGTCGGCGTCGAGCTGCGCGATGACGTCGCCGCGGCTGTTGACGAACTGCCGGATCGTGCGGTCGATCAGCGGGCTCGTCCCGTCGGCGCCGTAGTCGCGGTCCGGGAATCGCCATTCCTGGTTCACCGGGCGGACGTCGCACAGGTAGCGCTTCGGGCTCGACAGGCCGCCCACCGCCTCGGTGCCCTGAGCGAGCTCGCGGAACCGGCTGGCCTCGGGCCCGACCCGGACGGGGCTCGGCCAGAAGAACGCCCGCGGGCGCGCCGACAGGCGCGAGAGGTGATCGCGGCCGAACCGGGCGTGCGACAGCTCGACATGGCTCTCGAACGGCTCGGTGTAGACCTGCTCGGGCTCGGACAGGTCGCGCAGCTGCAGCACGAACGAGTTGTTGAGGTCGACCCGGTCCTCGTTCGGGTGGGACTCGATCAGGATCCCGCAGGTGCGGCTGTTGCCGATGTCGAGGATCAGGTCGACCGTGACCGGCCGGATCGCCGGCTCGGCCGTCACCGTATCGGTCAGCCGCAGGGTCCGGGGCCGGACCGCCATCTGCAGGTACTCGAGGAAGACCAAGTAGCGGGCGTAGTGCTCGAGCGCGTTCGGGAAGTCCGTATCGCGCAGGGGGCGGTCCGGCCGCTGCGCCGCCTTGAACTCGCGGAACTGCTCCAGCAGCCAGGCGGGGACCCATTCCTGGAAGCCCGCCAGCCGGCGGGTCTCCTCGTCCTCCCCGGCGGCACCCAGGAACCAGCCGATGTCGCGGAAGCGATGGGCGAAGCGGAACTCGTGCTCGTTGGCGGCGTCCTCCAGGCACGGCGCCGTGTAGGGCCGGTTCGGGCGCCGCTCGAGCAGCTCGGTGTCGAAGGCGAAGATCACCCGGTGGCTGATCGGGCTGTCCGGCGCCCGGTCGGCGACCTCGACGATCCGCACGCGCGCCCAGTTGGTCGGTCCGAGGTCGAGTTCCTCGCCGCCCTCGACGCCGGCCTTGACCCGCAGCATCGGCACCGGGGTCCATTTCTCCAGGAAGACCTCGAGGGCGCCGCGCTCGCCGACCGCGTATTCCCGGTCGTCGCCGCGCGCGGTCTCGACCGCCTCGGCGCCCGGGTCGTCCTCGTTCCAGGTCGGGAGCAGGCGGTAGGTCCGCCGCCCGTCCCCCTGGGGCGTGCCCGTGACCGCGCGCTCGACGAAGCGGCGGGACAGGCGCCCGACCGTGTCGATGTGGAAGGCGTATTCCACGAACTGGACGCCGCTGTGCGGGACCAGCCGGATCGTGGGGCCGAAGGGGACGGGATCGACGAACATCGCGGGAGACGGATCTCGTGTGGCGCGTGGCGGCGGGTCGGGGGGCGTTCTGGGCGGAGGGGTGGTCAGGGCACGGCCGCGCTCCCGGTCGGGGCCTGGGGGCCGCTCTGCGGCGGTGCCGCGATCGGCAGGTCGAAGGATAGAACGGCCTGCGCGACCCGCTCCGCCGAGATCCGGCCGGCGCGCTGCTCGACGACCTCGCCGTGGCGCGAGAGGATGACCTGGAACGGGATCTCCGGCCTCGCCTCACCGTGACGCGCGAACAGCCCGACCTCGACGCCGTAGCGGCCCTCGGGGGCGGGGGCGTCGTCCCAGATCACGTGCTCCACCGGCCGGCTGGCGCTGCTCCCGCCCTTCTCGTTCTGGTCGGCCACGAGGCGGGCGCCGCAGGAGGCCCGGTGCTCGAAGCTGATGCGCGTGCGGTCCGGACAGACGACCTGGAGGTCGAGATCGGACGCGCCCTCCCACGCGAGCGTCAGTTCGAGACCCTGCCCGCGCTCGATGCCGGTGAGACGCCGCGCGAGGTCGGGCGGGATCACCTGCGGGGCCTCGCGCGCGGCCCGGCGCGGCGGCACCGGGCAGCTCGCGTCGCAGGTGAGCGCCCGGCGCGTGAGGGCGAGTTCGGCGGCCCGCACGGCGTCGTCCGTGGTCCGGATCGCCGCGAGGATCGCGCCGCCGTCGGGATCCAGGGCCACCGACGGTGCGGGGCAGTGATCGGGCAGCGCCGCGCGCATCCAGGCGGGCCAGTCGCCGCTGCCGACGGCGCAGGCGCGCAGGAGCCGGTCCGCGAGGACGCCGCAGAGCAGGACGAAGACGAGCCAGAGGATCGGCGCGAGCCATGGCCGCCGCGCGGGCGCGAGCCGGGCGCCGGGCCGCGGGTCGGCCGCTCCGGCCGTGTCGGGCGGCGACGCCGGCGGCGGCGCCCAGGGGCTGGCCGGCGCTTCCACCGCCGCGGCGCTCGCCGTGATCGCGGCGCCGCGCGCGACGGCCGGGCCGTCCGAGCCCGCGCGCCGGTAGCCCCAGGCCACCAGGACCGGCTGGCCGTCGACCGACCACAGGTGGTCGGCGTCCGGGACAACGAGCGCGTCCCGCAGCAGACGGGCGAGGTCGCGCGAGGCCTCGCCCTCGCGCTCCAGGCCGTCCGCGAAGGCGCTGATCTCGGCGACCAGACGGGCCGCGGTCTCGCGCAGGGTCGCGGCGGCGGCGGGATCGAGCGCGGTCACGGGCCGCGCGTCGCCGTCGACCGCGGCGAACCACGCGAAGCCGGGACGTCCGGTGCCGGCGACCGCGACGGGGGCGGGTTCGGCGAACAGGTGGGCGTGCGCCGGGCTCAGACGGCGCGCCAGCAGGTCGACGAGCTGCTCGTACTGCTGCGCGAGCTTCGGATTGACCGGGTCGAGGCCGAGGCGCGGCGTCTCGGTGAGCTTCGTGGTCGCGGACATGGTGACGGCCCCTCAGCGTGCCGGCGGCCGGGCGTCGCGCCCCGGCCGTGGGGCGGTCCGCGCGTCCGGCCGCGGGGCCGTCTGGCCGGTCGGCGCGGCCGGTGCCGGGGCGGGCGGCGTCGCGGCAGCCTCGGCCGGCTCCGCCGCGGCGGTCGCCGCCGGGCGGGGCGTCGCCTGGAGATCGCAGGGACGGTCATCGACAGCCGCGGTCACGCCGGCGCCCGCCAGGAACGCCGCGAGACCGTCCGCGCCGAGGGCGTAGCGCGCGGTGACCGGCATGCGGTCGTCCGTGCGGCCGAAGGCGTTCACGCCGACGACGCGGCCGCAATAGTCGACGAGCGGGCCGCCGCTGTTGCCCGGCGCGATCTCGGCCCCGTGCAGCACCAGCGTCACGGCGGCCTCGTCGTAGCGCTGCAGGTGGTTGACCACGCCGGTCTGGACCACCGGGACCAGGTCGCGGCTCGCCGCGGCGTCGCCGTCCCGGAGGCGCGCGAAGGTCGGGTCTGTGCCGAGATAGAGGCCCGGGAACCCGGCCGCGACCACCGGCGTCAGCGGGCGGCCCGGCTTCGCGAGGGCGAGGGGCCGCCCCCCCGAGCGCGGCGGGACCCGCAGCAGGGCGAAGTCGGTCAGGGTACCCGGAGCGCCGACCTGCACCAGGGTCGCCGGAGCGACGCCGGCGTGCCGCCCGGCGATCATCAGCGTCGAGGCGCCCTCGACGACGTGGCGATTGGTGACGACGAGATCGTCCGCGACGAAGAACCCCGAGCCGGTGGCGTCGCCGGCCAGGACCAGGACCGTGCTGCGCTCCAGCCGGTCGACCAGCCCGTCGGTGGCCGGCGCGCCGGGCCGGCCGGATTCTGCCGGTGGCGCCGACGGCTCGACGGCGGCGCGGGCCGCGGGCGGCGCCGCCGGATCCGTGGGCAGGCGCACGCCGGCGGGGCTCTGCGGAACGAGCCCGGGCAGTTCCGTCCGGAGGCGGGGGCAGGCGAAGCCGTCCGCCGCGGCGAGGGCGTCGCGCCGCCGGCGAAGACCGTTGAGCCAGGCCGTCTGGAAGGCCCTGGACTCGGCCGAGACGGCTTGGGGCAGCGGCGGGAAGACCAGAACGCCCGGCACGTAGGAGAGCGCGACCAGGGCCGCCGCGATCCCGGCCGCGACGACCGGCGCGATGCTGCCGCGCCAAGCCGGCCGGGCGGGAACGCCGAGCCGCGGTCCGGGCGACGCCTCCTGGCCGGCCGGGGCCGCCGGCTCGAAGCGGGCGGCCCAGTCCTCACGGTCGACCGGCGGATAGGGGAGGTGACCGGGGGCGACCGCGCCTAGCGTCGACGCGTAGTGGCGCACGCGTCCGCGCTCGTCCGCGGCCAATCCCTGAGGGAGCAATCCCCAGTCGACGAGGAGCGGGACGTCCCCGACCGCCAGCACGGCGGACGGTCCCGCGAGATTGAGGCACGCCGCCGCGAACGCGCCCGCCTCGCGGTCCCGCAGCGCCGGCTCCAGCGCCGCCAGCGCGGCGCCGAGGCGGTGCCTGAGGTGGACGGCGCTGTCCGGATCGAGGTCGGCCAGCAGCCGGATCGGACCTTCGAGATTCGTGTACCAGTCCACGCGCGCCGGGGCCGCCCCGTTGCTGCGCGAGATGACCGGCTCGGCGAAGAGTTCGGCAGCGGCGTCGCCGCCGTGCTGGCGCAGAACCCGCCGCAGCCGGTCATAGGACTCGATGACCGGCCGGTCGTCGGTGCGGACGGCATCCAGTCCGGCCAGCGTCCGGCTGGCGACGAAGCGCGTGGCGCCGGTCATGGCCGCACCGCCCGCGCTGCCCGCGACCGCCGGCTAATCACAGCGCACACCCGTGCCGGTGCCGTCGAGTTCGAGACGCACGAGCGCGTCCCGCGCCTTCGCGGTGCCGCGCTCGGCGGCCTTCACGTACCAGGCCCGGGCCGCCGCAGCGTCGGGGGAACCGCCGATCCCGTTGTCGAGGGCGACCGCGTAGCAGTACATCCCTTCCGGAATGCCCGTCGCGGCCGCGTCGCGGAACCAAGCGCGCGCCTTGGCATCGCTCTTCTCGAACCTGCGACCCTGCTGGTAGAGGATGCCGATATTGACCTTGGCCGCACCGCTGCCCAGTTCGGCCGCGCGCCGGTAGGCCTCGAAGGCATCGTTGTTCGCGCCCTGACGGTCGTAGGCGCGGCCGAGCTGGAAATGGAGCCGCCGCAGCCGCGGGGCCTCGGCAACCGCCGCCCGGCACGCCGCTACGGCCGCGCCGGCGCGTAGATCCCGGAAGTTGACGGTCCGCTGCGCGTCGGGGGCATCCGGATCCCACGGAGCGCTCGCGAGACGGTCGCAGGACTGAACAGCCCCGACGCCCGGATCGCCGTCGTGCGCAGAGGACACGCCACAGGAGAGAGAACCGACCACCACAAGAAGTCCAATACTTACCGTAGATCTCAGCCTGTTCTCGCTAGAACTGCTCAAGGTCGGCACCAGAGGGTCTCTCGAACACGATCGCTGCTTTCCACTTACGCGCCCGCAGGTTAACGTGTCTACAATCTTAAGTGGTTAAGACGCGCGCGCTGAGATTGCGTGCGAAAACTCAAGGTGATTGTCGTGGGCCGTGGCAGGCTCGCCACATGCGGACCGGGGATCCCCCATCGCGGGGCGGTGCCGCCAGAGTGGTCGGCTGCCGGAGAGCGGCCCTGTTACGGCAGAGCCGGCCTCAACGGCAGGTGATCTGAACCGTGAAGTCGCGAGCCTTCTCGGCGATCGCGGCGCCGTCCATCGGGTCCGTCATGCGCACGTTGATCGGCGCCTCGACGCCGTTCGCCTCGAGGAAGTTGAGGGCGATCGTGGACTTGATGGCGAAGTTGACGTTCTGCGGCACGTCGCCGGAGGCGAACGCGACCTGCTTGGATTGCACCACCCCGATCACGTTGCCGAACTGGTCGAGGGCCGGTCCGCCGCTGTTACCCTGCTGGACCGGCGCCGAGATCTGGATCTTGCGGGTGTCGTCGCCCGAGCCCGCCGTCGCGGTGACGCTGCCGATCGTGAAATTTCCCGTCGAGGCCAGGACGTTGCTCTGCGGATAGCCGTAGACGTAGACGCTCTCGCCGAGTCGCGCCCGGATCGAGAGCGGCGGCACCACCTTCTGCGGAAAGTCGGTGGTGAGCACCGCGAGGTCGTTGGCGGCGTCCCGGGCGACGAGACGGGCCCGGAGGGCGGTATGGCCGGGCTGCTGCACGGAGATGTCCGAGCACGCCTCGACCACGTGGTTGTTGGTCAGCAGGTGCCCGCGTTCCGACACGTAGAAGCCGGTTCCGGTGCTGGTCATGCCGGCCTCGAGCTTGCGCGGGTTATCGGGCGCGGGCTCCGCCTTCGCGGCGGCTGTCGTCACGTCCTTCTGGCAGCCGATGACGGCGTCGAACGCCTCCGTGGACCCGACGAGTGACAGCACGGCGATCTGCCGCCCTTTGAAGATCACGTTGATGCTGCCGGACTCGGACAGGTCGGCCACGAAGCGTTCCTTCAGTCCCGACTGGTACAGCCCGTGCGCGTCGCCGCGCTCGAAGCCCGTGAACGTCCCGTGCCACTTCTGGCGGCCCGCGATCATGTGGAGCTCGTACTGTCCGCCGACCTCGAGCGAGCGCCACTTGGCGTTGGTGAGGGCCAGGTACGACGCGCCGCGGGCACCGTTGAAGCCGAACCACAGCGTCGTCCCGTCCCCGTAGCTCGCCGCCGCCAGGCAGCCGCCGAGGCTCTCGCTGTAGCCGATGGACCAGCCCGCGACCTTGCCGAAGCTCTTGTCGACCGTCAGCTTCGGGGGCGCGGGCGAGGCCGCGGTGGGTTGAGCCACGCCGCCGACGGCCGCCAGAACGGCGAGGGCAACCTTCATGCGAGACATGCGCGTCGATCCGGCGTGCGTCCTGGAAGTGGTTCTCAGCGCGTCTGGTTGACCGAGGTCGTGGCGTTGCCCCGCGGCGAGGCGAAGGGGTCTGCCGACGCGTTGACCACCTGCGCGCCCGTCGGGCCGGCGGCGGGCTGCATGGGCTGGCGGTTCGCGCGAACGACCTTCCGCCGCGGGGCTGGCACGCGCCGCACCTCGTGGATGACCCGGACGGTACGGCGCGGCGCGGCGTAGACGACCACGGGGCGCTCGCGCGCCGCCTGCGCGGCAATCGAGCCCGCGATGACGCCACCGAGGACGCCTCCGGCCAAGCCGCCGAACACGGCGCCCGCACTCTGAGCGTGAGAGGGCGTCGGCGCCAGACCCAGTACGATGACCGCGCCGGCTGCACCGGCCGACAACAGGAAACGCCCTCGCATCAACTCACCCTCTACAGACCAAACGCAGGAATGACCGCGGTCCGAGGGAAGCTGAGCTATATGAATGCCCCTGGGAAGGGGGAGCGACCAGCTTTTGCCCATTTAAGGTTGCTTGTCGCTGAGAAAGGGCAACGGAAAGTTACGTAGACGGGTCGGCGCTGACGGTACAGGTGCCAGGGCTGGCCGCGATCTGTGTCGTATTGGACTGTTCGAGCGCTGCGTGGCCTCGGACCTCGCGAGCACGGCGGAGACTCGCGTCGCACGCTGAAGCCGCTGCGACGCCGCCGCACCAGCACGTCGTGTTCTGCGGATTGCAGGCAACGGAGATCCCGCGCTGCCGGATCCGATGCACCCTCTCAACCCACCGCTCGCGTATCGTCCGCCGTGGCGCGCGCCGCGAATGCCTGCGCCAGGCGGCCCGCGAAGGCTCCGGCCAACGAAGTCTCGGCCGCTCTCCTGCAGGCGCGGTCAGGCGCAATGATCCGTGACCTGGCCCATGAGCGAGCGTTGACGGGACGCCGCGCGTTTCAGCCGGGTCGTCACGAACCCGCCTGCCTGTCTGGCGGATCCACCTCGAAGCCCGATTGCCCTCACCGCCACCGACGGCGACAGGGGCACGTCCATCACCGACATGGTCTCCGGTTCGACGGGGCCGGGACGGTCGGACTGGCGATCGGCCGCCATGCGCCGAGACGTTCAGGCCTCGGGCGTCGCCGATAAGTGAGCCGCGCGCTCGGACGCGGACGGCGCTCGGCCCGGTGGGTTCGCACCCTCGAACGTCCCGCAGCGCCAGGCCCGTCGACGGAGCGGCGGTCGTCCCATCGACAGGATGACGCGCTAGGCGGCGAACCGGTCGAGCGCGGCGTGATCGGAGGCGTCGCTCACCAGATTGCGGTTCCGACGATGGGGACTGTCCGGCACCTCGTCGTCCGGCACCCATCTGCACGCCAACCGCCCGCCGGCGGGATCGATCGACCAGACTGCGCGCAGAGGAGCGCGGAGGCGGTGCTCGACCAACCTCGGAACCTGGACGCGGTGCGTGTCGCACGGGGCTTGCCGGCGCGCGGCGAATGGCGCGAGGCGCGCGCCTGCGCTGTGAGAGACGATCGTCTTCATACTGCACCTCGGAGGCGTCCGGCCGCTCGCGCGGCCGTGTCCCGAGGCGCGCCGGTCAGGCGTCCATGCGAGAGGCGGCCGGCGCGAACGGCGCGGACAATCGACTGTGACTGTCGCTGGGCATGGGGTTCAGGAATCCTGACGGTGAAGCGCGGAGCCGAGAGCGGCCGTTCGCGCCCTCGCCAGAAGCCACGGGGCCACCGCTCGGTCAAGCGCGCCGGCCGCGCATCCCCGGCGGCTCGCCGCTTCGTGACGCCTGTCCGAGATCCGGTTCTCGTGGCCACAGGCGCGCGTCTCGGCGCGTCGGCGGGCGGACGCGTCGCCCGACGGCCGCACCTCGCTCTGCGTGTCACGACGGGCCGCGCGATGTCGCCGGATCCGCGGGCAGGAGCACGAGCCGAAGGGCCGGGACGACCAGCAACAGCATCGCCGGGTGGACGATCATCACGCCCACGACCACGGTCGCCAGCAACTTCTGGACCTGCGAGCCGATGCCGTTCGAGAGGGCCGCCGGGAACAGGCCGATGCTGGCCGAGAGCGCCGCCATCAGCATCGGGCGCATCCGCTGCTCGGCGGCGTGCGTGGTACATCGCCTGCCGCACCGGCAGACCGGCCCGGTGCGCCTCGTTGTAGTCGGTCAGCATCAGGATGCCGTCCATCACCGGCACGCCAAACAGCGACACGAAGCCGATCCCCGCCGAGACGGAGACGCTGAGGCCCGTGACCCCCAGCGCCAGGATCCCGCCAGCCACCGCGAACGGGATGCCCGTCAGCACCGGCAGCGAATTGAGCAGGCTGTAGAGCAGCACGAGGATGAGGCCGAGCGAGACCGGCACCACGACCATCAGGCGCGCCTCGGCCTTCTGCAGGTCGTCGAACTCGCCGGCCCAGATCGCCCGGTCGCCGTGCGGCAGCGGGACGTTGCGCCGGACCCGGTCCTGCGCCTCCGCGACGGTTCCTCCGAGGTCCCGCCCGCGCTTAGAGAACTTGATCGGCAGCACGTGCTGCGTCTGCGCGCGGTAGGTGGAGGAGGCGCCGGTCTCCAGCTTGGTGTCGGCGAGAGCATGCTCTGGTTGAAGTCGACAGAGCCGGTCCACCGCTACGCCCAGGCGCGTGGCGGCGAGCTGGAGATCGAGAGCGCGGCCGAACGCGGGACGGTGGTCCGGCTCCATCTGCCGGGCGCGGTGCCGTGAGCCCGCGGAGCCACTGCGTCGAGGACGACGCGGCCATGGTCGAGCTGATCCAAGAGGTGCTGGTCGAGTCGGGCTCGGCCCGATCGAACCGTGACGCCGCGGGCGCGGCCTTCTAGAGTCGTTCCCGATCGAACTGAGGCGGGGTTGTCGCCGAGTGCCCACGCCGCACGGGAGAGGGGGCATGGCAGCGGCGGCATGGTGCGGCTGTCTCGACCGGAGTCGCTCTCCCTCCAGACCGTTGCGACATGATCGGGTGCGGCTCTAGCGGCAGGGATGTCCCGGTGGGCAGGCCGGTCGCGGATTGCCGCGGGAGGGCTGCGGACCCGGATGAACCGCCCGTGGGGGCGCCGGGTGTGGTCGCGCCATCATCTGCTGCCGCTGGGCGGCCTACTGCTGCCGTTGGGCCACCTGCTGCTGGCGCGCGGCCTGGACCTGCTGTCGACGCTGCGCCGTCTGGGTCTGAGCGGCGTCGCGCCGGGCGAGGGCCTCCTGTCGCTGGCGAGCCATCACCGCGGTGCGGACGCTGCGCCACCCGTGATGCCAGTCGCCCAGGCGGTGCGGCCCGCCCCGACGGTGATGCGCGACGTCGGCACGCCGATGCCGGCCCCCGAGATGCCGGTGGCCACCACCGTGGTGAACCCCGTGATGACCTCCGTGGTCATGCGCGAAGGCGGGCGCGGCCGCGACTGTCCGTGCCACCGGTTGCGATGACTCGCCAAACGTCGCGTTGCGCACCTACGACGGCATCGATCTCGCCGGCTGGTCCTCAAATCCCCCTTCCGAGCGCGGTACAGCCGTCCGATGAGGGTTCACAGGCCTTGCGGGTGGCGTCGGGGATCCGTTGAGTGGGCAGCCCGGGAAGACATCCCGTTCGCGGTGTGCCGAATGAGCAGTGCAGTCGTCTTCGGAGCTTCGGGCGGTATCGGTCAGGCGCTCGTCGCAGCCCTCGCGGAGGCCGGAACGTACAAGCGCATCTTCGCCCTCTCGCGCTCGCAGGTGTTTCAGCCCGATCCCGTGCAGTCCCTGTCCGTCGACATCACGGACGAGGCTTCGATCGCGGCGGCGGCCGAGGCTGTCGGCGCGGCGGGACCGGTCGGGCTGGTCCTCGTCGCCAGCGGTCTGCTGCACGGGCCGGGCATCGCGCCGGAGAAGGCGATCCGCGCGCTCGATCCGGCCGCGATGACCGCGGTGTTCGCCGTCAACACCGTCGGCCCCGCCCTCGTGGCCAAGCACTTCATTCCGTTGATGCCGCGTGTTGGGCACGGCGTTTTCGCCGCGCTCTCGGCGCGCGTCGGATCGATCGGCGACAATCGCCTGGGCGGATGGTACGCCTACAGAGCCTCGAAGGCGGCGCTCAACCAGATCCTCCGCACGCTCGCCGTCGAGACGGCGCGCACCCATCCGGAGCTGATCGTCGTCGGTCTCCATCCCGGAACCGTGCGGACGGCTCTGTCCCGGCCGTTTCGCCCGGATGCCGGCACACCCGGCGTCTTCGCGCCGGACGAGTGTGCGGCTCGGCTGCTGCAGGTGGTGTCCGGGCTGCGGGCCGAGGATTCCGGTCACACCCTGGCGTGGGATGGGCAGCTGATCCCGCCGTGAGGCAGGCCCGATCCGGACACCGGGCCGGCACGGTCCGCGACTGTCTGCGCCTCCGCCGCCACTCTGCCCGGGCCTCGATCCCGGCGCCCGTGTCGGCCCGACCGGTGGGCGGACCGCGCCGTGGTGCGGAAGCGCACCCGGCGGGCCGAACAGCGCCGCTTATGCGCGCGATCCGGCCTGCGCACGGTTGTTCACGGCGCGACCTCTGCCCAGATCAGTCGTGCCAGGTCGCGATGGCGTCGCGATCCTGCAGCCCTCTCCGAGGGCGTTTCCTCCCAAGACTTCGGGCCGCTCCACCGGGGCGGCCTTTTTTCTGCCCGCAGGCCGGCGACACCGCCGTCTCCCGGTCCGCGTGCTCGAGGGCGCCGCGACGCCGCACGGCGCGGTCGCACACCCATGAGGCGCGGCTCGAGAGTGCCTGCTCCCCGATCGCGCCGTTCGACGCGGGCCGCCGCACCGTGTCGCGCTCAGTCGCCGGGCTTGAACGGCGGCTCCTTGCCGGGCGGCACGCCTTCCTCGGCCATGCTCAGCAGCATGGCGACGGTCACGTAGGTGCCGGTCAGCGCGGTCAGGTCGACGACGCCCTGCTCACCGAGCACGTCCTTGGCACGGGCGAAGGTTTGATCCGAGACCGCGCGCTGCGTGGAGAGCTCCATGCAGAAATCGTACACGGCGGCCTCGTCGGGCTTCATGGCAGCGGGACGCCTGTTGGCCTTCAGGTCGGCCGCCACCGCCTCCGAGAGTCCGGCTCTGATCGCCAGCGGATAGTGGGCGTACCACTCGACCTGCGAGCGCCAGAGCCGACCCTGGATCAGAATGGCGAACTCGTTCAGACGCGTCGGCACGGATGTATGCCAGCGCAGGTAGTCGAGGAGGTCGTACATCCGCTGCGCCATCTCGGGGCTGCGGATCATCGGGTTGTAGGGTCCCGCCAGACCGACGCTCGAGATCTTCACGATCTTCTCGCCGAGGGGGCGCTGCGCGGGCGTGAGCTGATCCAGCGTCAGCTGCGGGAAGCGCGGCTCATGAGCGGACGCACCCCGCGATGTCTGCGCCGCGAGCCATCCTCCGATCGCCGCCGCTATGGCGACGGTCGCGACCCCCTTCGCGCCGAGCGAGCCCATCGATCCCTCCCTGGTCCGGGCACGCTCAGGCGCGCCTCTGTCTCCGGGGATAGTCCGCCATGTCTCGGCCGAGATCCAGCCCGTCGGCTCGGCACGAACCTGTTGCTACGATCGCGGTCCCGGCACTCCATGTTCCGGTTCTGGCCGGCGAGGACCGCTGACCCGCGCCCTCGTTGCCCTCCCGTTGCCGGCCACCTCGCCGTGTCCACGCTGCCGGAGCGCCGGGGGAGCAAGGCTGCCGGGCCCTCTCCGAAACCGTTCGGCGCCTCGCCGCCGTGCGGCAGCGTGCCGATGCCGTGACGGCTCACCCCCTGGCACAGCGCTCGCGAACGAGGTGGCGGGGATCGTGCAGGCCTTGGTCGCCGTCCCGCCGACGCTCGACGAAGCGTTGAATGCTGTCGACGATGCGACAACGGCGGCCGATCGGAACCTGGGCTCCTGGCTGACGATGGCCCGGACGGCGACGGCGCTGCGCGACTTCGCCGGTCAGATCGGCTCCGTCTTCACCCCTGCTCTCGTGATCAGGCGGCGTATGACGGAGGATGAGATCGGGCAGTACAATCGATTGAGCGGCTACGTCGACGCGCAGATGCGGCAGATCCTGCTGGCCCGCGGGGAAATCGGCGATGACACGCGTGTCGATGAGCTCATGCGGACCATGCGGTCTCACTATGTCGAGGGCGGCCAGAAGCTGGCCGCCGACGTCGTGGCGCAGAACTCGGCCGGCCGGACGGCTGCCCTGACGGTGCAGGATTTTGCCGACCGCTATGTTCCGGCCATGAGCTCCATCGTCGAACTTCACGATCGATTGTTCGTCCGCGTCTTCGACCTGATCAATGCCCGCATCGCCGCGACTCGGGCGCGCTTCGTCCTGTTCCTTCTGGGCGGTGGCACGGTGCTCATGATGTGCGGCGGCGTGATCGTGGTGTGTGTCCGGACAATCTCGATGCCGATCCGGCGCATGGCCCAGGTCATGGGCCGGATCTCGGACGGTGATACCGGCATCGTCGTTCCCGATACGGCCACGAAGAACGAGATCGGCGCGATGGCGGCGGCCGTGCAGGTCTTCAAGGATCATCTGATCCGCAGCCGACACCTGGAGCGAGAGGCTGCGCGAGCTCGGGCCACCGTCGAGGAGCCGCGCAAGCGCACCGTGCTGGAGCTGGCCGACGGGTTCGAGCGGGCGGTCGGGAGCGTCGTCGGCCAAGTCTCGTCCTCGGCCGCAGAACTGCAGGCCACCGCGCAGGCCATGACCGCCACGGCCACCGAGACAGCCGGCCGGTCCACCACCGTGGCCTCCGCGGCCGGGCAGGCCGCGAGCAACGTGAACACCGTGGCGGTCGCCGCCGAGGAGCTCGGCGCGTCCGTGCAGGAGATCGGCCGGCAGGTGGACGGCTCGGCCAAGCTCGCGCGAGCGGCGGTGGACGAGTCGGATCAGACGGCGGCTCTGGTGCAGGAACTGAGCGGGACGGTCGCGCGGATCGGCGATGTGGTCGGGCTGATCTCATGGATCGCCGGGCAGACCAACCTGTTGGCGCTGAACGCCGCGATCGAGGCGGCCCGCGCCGGTGCCGCCGGGCGCGGCTTCGCGGTGGTCGCCGCCGAGGTCAAGGCGCTCGCCGCGCAGACGGCGAGGGCGACCGAGGAGATCTCGGGCCAGATCGCGCGCGTGCAGGGCGTGACGGCCGAGGCGGTCGGTGCCATCGGGGCGATCACCGGGCGGATCCGGGAGATCAACGGCGTGGCGGTCACCATCGCGGCGGCGGTCGAGGAGCAGGCCGCCGCCACGCAGGAGATCGTGCGCAACGTCGCTCAGGCGGCGACGGGTACGGACGAGGTGACGCGCAACATCGCCGGCGTGGCCGAGGCCTCCGAGGAGACGGGTGCGGCCGCGGCCCAGGTGCTCGACGCGGCGGACGGGCTGTCCCGCCAGTCCGGGCATCTCGGTGCGGAGGTGGCACGTTTCCTCGCGACCGTCCGGGCGGCCTGAGACTTGCTCGAGCCCCGACGCGGACACCGGGCCCCGGCCGCGCGAGAGCGGCCGGGTCGGGTGAGCGGAAGGCTCAGCCACCGGAGCGTTCATCGCCAGCGCCGGTCAGCCTGAGGACTGCGTCACGGCCTAAGCCGTTCGTCCTGAGGCAAAGCAAGGTTGCCATGACCGGAACGATCATCCCACTGCGCTCCGAGGAGGATGGCACCGCCGGCGGGGCACGGACGGACGAGCTCACCGCGGATCGGGTCGCGGCTCGGATCGAGGCGCTCCTGAAGGTGCTGCATCGGAGACGGACCGAGCTGGCGGCCCAGATCGCCAACCTGCAGAGCGTGCAGCCGCGTGCCGACACCCGGCTGACCGAGCTCACCGCCGAGCTGGTCGGCCAGATGAGCGGCAGCGCGGCTCATCTGAACCTGCTCATCGATCAGGCCGAGATGTTCGTCCGTGAATTGGACCGCGAGGCCCCGACGGCGTGAGCCCGGGCCGGAGCGGCTTCCTCAGGCGGCCTGCGGGGCTGCGGCCTGCGGGGCTGCGGCCAGCGCCGGGCCGTCGCCGTCCATCAGCGCGACGAGGTCGAACACCACCACGAACGCCTCGCCCCGGCGGCCGATGCCCGCGATGTAGCGCGCGTTCCACCGCCCGCCGACCTCGGGCGCCGCCTCCATCTCGGCCCGGTCGAGCTCCGTCACCTCGATCACCCGGTCGGCCACGAACCCGACCCGCAGCGCCCGGCCCGGCATCGGCACGTTGAGCAGGATGATCCGGGTGGCCGGCGTGCGCGCCACCGAAGGCAGGCCGAGCTTGGTCCGCAGGTCGACCACCGGGTAGCTCTGCCCGCGCACGTCGATCATGCCGAGCAGGAACGCCGGCGCCTGCGGCAGCGCCGCCGGCACCCGGTAGTCGAGGATCTCGTGGACGTGCTCGACGTCGATCCCGAAGGTCTCGGCCCCGAGGCCGAGGGTCAGGTACTGCCACACACTGGACATGCGGGATCTCCGGATGGATTGCGGCTGCGGCTGCGGCTGCGGCTGCGGCTGCGGCCCGGCGCCGACGGCGGGATCCGCGCGGGGCCTGGCGCCGCGCGGATCCGGGTCTGGGGCGACGCGTCAGGCGACGCGGGTGAAGGCGGCGTCCTGCGCGTCGCCCTCGCCCATGTCGAGGGCGAAGCCGCCGCCCCCGGCCGGGCCGCGCCCGCCCGCCCGCTTCGGGCTCGGCGAGCGGATCGCCGCCGAGGACGCGCCCCCCGAGGCCATGCCCCCCAAGGCCATGCCCCCCGCGGCCGTGCCCATCCGCGCCGCCGTCGTCCGCAGCCGCGTCACCGCCTGATCGACGCCCGCCAGGGAGCACCGGCCAGGGACGCGCCCGGCGCGGACGCCTCGGTGATGCGGAAGTAGGCGATCGTCGCCTGCAGCTTCTCGGCCTGGGTGGCCAGTTCCTCGGAGGTGGCCGAGACCTGCTCGGAGGCGCTGGCGTTCTGCTGGGTGACCTTGTCGAGCTGCTGGATCGCCTGGTTGATCTGGCCCGAGCCGACATCCTGCTCGCGGCAGGCGGCGGTGATCTCCTCGACCAGGCTGGCGGTCTTCTTGATGTCGGGCACGAGCCGCCCGAGCATGTCGCCGGCCTGCTGGGCGGCCTTGACGGTGTCGGACGAGAGCGTGCCGATCTCGGCCGCGGCCGCCTGGCTGCGCTCGGCCAGCTTGCGCACCTCGCTGGCCACCACCGCGAAGCCGCGCCCGTGCTCGCCGGCCCGGGCCGCCTCGACGGCGGCGTTGAGGGCGAGCAGGTCGGTCTGGCGGGCGATCTCCTGCACGATGGTGATCTTCTGGGCGATGGTCTGCATGGCCTCGACGGCGCGGCCGACCGCCACCCCGCTGGCCTCGGCGTCCTGGGCCGACTGCCGGGCGATCGTCTCGGTCTGGCTGGCGTTCTCGGCGTTCTGCTTCACGTTGGAGGCCATCTCCTCCATCGACGCCGAGGCTTCCTCGGTCGAGGCGGCCTGCTCGGTCGAGCCCTGCGACAGCTGCTCGGCCGAGGCCGAAAGCTCCTGTGAACCCGCAGACACGTTGCTCGCGGCGTTGACCACCAGACCGACCACCTCGCGCAGCTTCACGTTCATCGCCTGGATCGCCTGCAGGAGGTCGGACACCTCGTCCCGACCGGTCACGGCCACGTCCTTGGTCAGGTCGCCGGCGGCGACGCTCTGAGCGGCGGAGACCGCCGTCGACAGACCGCGGGAGATCGTGATCGCGATCCAGAGTGCCATGGCGAGACCGAGCACCACGGCGCCGGTCACGACGGCGATCATGATCGTGCGGGTCGACTCGAAGGCTGCCTGCGTGCTCTGCACGAAGCCGTTCGCCACGCTCTCCTCGTAGGTGCGCAGCTTGGCCACGTCCTCGATCACGGCCTTCCGGGCATCCGTGAACGGGCCGACGTAATACTGGAGCGCCTTGGCGTCCGTGTTCGCCAGTCCCAGGGCGAAGACCTTCTCGGCCGACGGGGTCCAGGCCTTCACGGCGGCGTTCAGCGCGCTGGTCGCATCGGCGAAACCCGTACCGCGCGACGTCTCGGTGAACGTGGCGAGATCGCGCTCGAGCACCTTGAGGGTCTCCTTGAACTCGCCGGCGATCTTCGCGAGCAGCGCGTCGTCGGTGATCACGATCTCGCGGTAGATCTCGCCGCGCAGACGGACCATCTTGAGTTCGATGACGTTGATCTGGCCGCGGTCCTCGGTCGAGAGGTCCGGGCGCGCCTTGATGTCGTCGATCTTGGCCATCACCGCGGTGAACGCGGCCAGCTGCTCACCGGTGGCGAGCGCGTTGGCGGTGTTGTTGCCGTTCTGGACGGCGAATTCCATACCCTTGGTCACCGCCTCGCTGAGCTTCGACCAGTCGTCGCGCAGGGGCTGGATACGGGCACGCTCGTCGGCCGGGACGAGATCCAGGTAATCCTTGAACAGGGACTGGAACTTCGCGTCGTGCGCCCGGAAATCGGCGAACAGCTTCTCGCGGGCCGCGTTGGTCGGCTCCAGCATCGACCGCGCGAACATGCGGGCCGCATCGAACGACATGGCCTCGAAGCGCAGGACGCGCTGGACCTGGGTGAACGGACGGGCCGCGAAGGCCTGCATCCGATCGTTGGAGCTGCTCAGGCTCGACACGGCGAGGTAGCCGGCGCCGCCCAGGAGCAGCAGGATCAACCCGAAGGCGATCCCGAGCTTGGCCTTGATCGTGAAACGCATCGTACTTGCCCCCGTGTGTAAACAGTATTTGAAGCGATCAGAACGGAACTGAAGCGGGATCCGGACAGGAATCGGACAGGTCTTCAGTTGAGGATCTGTTCGAGGTCTGGGACGATGATGAAGTCGTCCCCAGCCTTGACGATCGCGCGGATGTACTCGGGCCGCCACGTCGTCCCGACCGGTGGCACCGCCTCGCAGTCGGCCGGGTCGACCTCGGTCACCGCGAACACCTTGTCGGCCACCAGCGCGACCACCACCGGATCGCCCGCCACCACCACCTCCAGGACCAGGAAGCGCGTGTCCGGGCTGTCGGCCGCCGCCGGCATCCCGAACCGACCGCGGATGTCGGCCAGCGGCACGACGTTGCCGCGCACGTTCACGATCCGGTCGAGGTGCGCCCGCGCCCCGGCCACGCGGGTCGCCGGGATCGGGTCGATGATCTCGCGCACCATCCCGGCCTCCAGCGCGAAGCTCTCCGTGCCGATCCGGAACATCACCACCTGCCGGCCGCCCCGCTGCCCCGCCGGTCCGCCGACCTGCGGGCCCGCCCGCGGCCCTGGCCCAGGAGGCCCGCCCGGCACGCCGCCCGGCACGCCGCCCATCACGCCGCTCGCCGCGCCGCCCGTCACGCCGCCGCTCATCACGCCACCTCCTGGTACGCGCGCGGGCTCTCGCGCGAAGTCTCGCGCGCCCGCTCGCCGCCACTCACGAGCCGGCCGACATCGACGATCAGCGCGGCCGTGCCGTCGCCCAGGATCGTCGCCCCCGAGAACGTCGCCACGTCCGCGTGCAGCTTCGACAGCGACTTGATCACCGTCTGGTGGTTGCCGATGATCTGGTCCGCCACCAGGCCGACCCGCGCCTCGCCCGCCGACACCACGATCACCTTCTGGTGCTCCTCCGGCTCGCCCGACGCCCCGAACAGGTCCCGCAGCCGCAGGAACGGCACCAGCGCGCCGCGGATGTTCAGGAAGTCCCGCCCGCGCCCGCCGCGCGCGCCCGCGGGCAGCTCGACGCACTCCTCCACCGCCGCCAGCGGGATCACGTAGCGCCCCGCCCCGACCCGGATCAGCAGCCCCTCGATGATCGCCAGCGTCAGCGGCAGGCGCAGCGCCACGCAGGTCCCGCCCCCCGGCTCGGTGGTGATGTCGATCGTGCCGCGCAGGCTCTCGATCGTCTTCTTGACCACGTCCATGCCGACCCCGCGCCCCGACAGCGCCGAGATCGTCGCCGCGGTCGAGAAGCCCGGCGCGAACAGGAACTGGTAGATCTGCTGGTCGGTCAGCACCGCGCCGGGCGCGCACAGGCCCCGCTCCTCGGCCTTGGCGCGGATGCGCGCCGCGTCGAGCCCGGCGCCGTCGTCGCGCACGCTCACCAGCACTTGGGCGCCGACATGCTCGGCGGTCAGCGTGATCCGCCCCGTGGCGGGTTTGGCGCCGGCCGCGCGGCGCGCGGGCGCCTCGATGCCGTGGTCGATGGCGTTGCGGATCAGGTGGACGAGCGGGTCGGCCAGGCGCTCGATCACGGTCTTGTCGAGCTCGGTCTCCTCGCCGCCGGTGACGAACTCGACCGGCTTGCCGAGGTCGCGCGAGAGGTCGTGGACGAGGCGGCGGAAGCGGCCGAACAGGGCGCCGATGGCGACCATGCGGATGCTCATCGTGGTGTCGCGCAGGCGGGCCGAGAGGCGCTCGATCTCCTCCGCGACGGTCTTGAGGCCGGGGTCGGCGTGCAGGCCGGCGAGCTGGCCGAGGCGGGCCTGGGCGATGACGAGCTCGCCGACCCGGTCCATCAGCTCGTCGAGCCGCTCCGCCTCGACCCGCACGCTGCTGGCCGGCCGGTCCTCGGTCCGCCGCGCCGCCGCCGGCACCCGGGCATCGGGCGGGGCGACGGACGGGGCGACGGACGGGGCGACGGACGGGGCGGCGGGCGCGGCCGGCGGCACCGGCTCGGCTGGGACCGGCTCCACCGGGACCGGAGCGGCGGCGCCCGGAGCGGGGGCGAGCGCCTCGGCCCCGGCCGGCACCATCGGGGCGGCCTCCGGCGGGACGGCGTCCGGTGTGGCGTCCGGCAGCGCCGGGCCTTCCGGCTGCAGGGTCAGGACCATCTCGTCGCGCACGAACAGGAACACGTCCTCGACCGCCGCGCGGCTGACGGGCCCGCGCAGCGTGACGTCCCAGACGAGGGCGAGGCTCTCGGGATCGAGGCCGGCCAGCTCGGGCAGGGCGTCGAGCCGCGGCACGACCGTGCAGGCGCCGAGGTCGCGCAGCTCGTCGAGGAGCGCCAGGGGGTTGGTGCCGTTGCGCAGGACGTCCGGGGCGAAGGCGATGCCGATCCGCCAGCCGGCCTCGGCGGCCGGGGCGTCGCAAGAGGCGTCGCAAGAGGCGTCGGACGAGGCGGCAGCGTGGGCGGCAGCGTGGGCGGCGGTGTCGGCGGTGGTGTCGGCGGCCGCGTGGGCGCCACGGTGTGCTGTGGCGCCGAGGAGCTGCTCGAGTTCGGCCAGGATGGCCTCGCCGATGATCGGGGCGCTGGCCTCGGGCTCCTCGATGAGGCCGCGGATGAAGTCCTTGGCCGAGAGGGAGACGTTGACGAGGTCGCGGCCGACCGGGACCTCGCCGCGGCGGACGCGGTCGAAGGCGGTCTCGAAGTCGTGGGTGAAGGCGGCGACCTGCTCGAAGCCGAACATGGCGCCCGAGCCCTTGATGGTGTGCAGGGCGCGGAAGGCGGTGTCGATCAGGGCCCGGTCCTCGGGCCGGTCGCCGAGGTCGAGCAGGGTCGTCTCCAGGCAGGCGAGCAGCTCGGCGGCCTCGGCGCGGAAGATCTCCGCCGGATCCAGAGCAGTCATGGGACGATCGGACCCCCGAACACGGAATGCACTGACAGAGTGGCGCGCGCGGACTGCAGCGAGCGGATGTCTCCGATGCCGATCCGCGCGAGCTCTACCGAGATCGGGACACCCGCTGCACTGCCCGGATCATCATCTCCCCTCAAAGGGAGTAGAAATCCATGCAGATCAGGGCCCTGAACTCTACAGAGATCTATAAGCCAACCACGAATTTTGAGTTAACGACAGATATTATGGACGCTAGACGGGCGGCGCGGCCTCTATAAGGCAAGCACAATCACATGATGCTGAGATGTATGGAAAGGTGGATCACAGGATCGCGGGAGCGGCCAGTGTTCTCGCTCGCCAGATATCTCCGGCTGTTGCCCGCGCCGGTCTCACGCCCCTCTTGCCGATGCGTCTCGGCGTGCCGCTTCAGCATCGCGCCATCGAGCCGAACGAACGTCGCGCGGGCCGTCGCTCGCTGCGGGTCCGGCGCGGGACCGTGCTTCGACGCGACGGCGGCTTCGACGTCGACGAGACGGGAGGCTCGGGCGTCTCACCGGGATGAACAGGGGTGATCTTCGACCAGTAAGTCACCACCAGGACAATTCGTGCGAAGAGAGCAGAGGCGCAGATCGCTAGGATATAGGGCTTTATTCGTTTGCATCCTCCAAGCAGAAAAATACTCAGATCTTGCGGTGCGTATATCCGCCCGACCGCGCGCCGACGATGCTGTCAAGTCGCGGGCACGAGCCGCACGGGGATGCTCCAGGGATCCCGGACGACGAGCGCGCCGCCGTCCTCGTCGAGGACCACGTCGGCCTCGCGCAGGCGGTCTCTCGTCGATGCCAGGGTCGGTCCATCGACCAGCAGGGCCACCTCGGCGAGGCCCGTCAGCCCCTCGGATCGGACGGCCGCACCGCGGCTGTTCCAGACGTTGCCGGCCAGCTGGTGGTGGTAGCCGCCGGAGCCGAGGAACAGGGCACCGGGATAGCGGCACATCACGTCGAAGCCGAGCAGGCTCGCGTAGAAGCGCTCCGCCGCATCCAGATCGCCCACCTGGAGATGGATGTGCCCGACGCGGGCAGCGGCCGGCATCTCCGACCAGGGACCTGTCGCGGCAGCGACGAGGCCGGCACGGTCGAGCCGCTCGTTGCGCATCACGACCGTGCCGTCCGGGGCCCGCTGCCACGCGGAGGCGGGCCGGTCGACGTAGATCTCGATGCCGTTGCCCTCCGGATCGTCGAGGTAGACGGCCTCGCTCACGAGGTGGTCGGCGCCGCCCGTGAGCGCGACGCCGTGTTCCTCCGCGTGCCGGAGCCAGGCACCGAGGTCGCCCCGGCCGGGCAGCAGGAACGCCGTGTGGAACAGGCCGGCCTCTCGGGGCTGCCGTGGCCGCGCATTCGGGCTGTGCCGAAGGACGAGGAGCGTCGCGTCGCCCGTCCCGAGCCGCACGGCACTGTCGGCTTCCGAGCGGATGTCGAGCCCGAGGAGGTCCCGGTAGAACCGCGTGAGCCTATCGAGGTCGCGCACGGCGAGGGTCACCGCACCGATCCGGTACGGCGCCTCGGCCAGGACGCGGTCCGGTCCGACCTGGGGCCGGTTCGAAGTTGGCTTCGCCATGATCCGTCTCCAGAGTGCTCTGCCCGTTCGAGAGATGCGATTGCCGGTCGGCCCTCAGCGGGGCCTCGCCTCCCGGGCGGCGGGCTCCGGCGCCCCGCGCCAGGTCCCGAACAGGCTGAAATGCGGCCTCTCGCCCCCGGGTTCGACCGCGACCGTCGCGGTGCGGCCCGAGACCAGGCGGGTCTCGTCGGGAACGCCGTCCAGCCTGATCCGCACCGGGATGCGCTGGGCCAGCCGGACCCAGGCGAAGGTCGGGTTGACGCTGGCCAGCAGGTTCGAGCCGGCCGTGCGCTCGCGATCCTCGATGCCGCCCGCGAAGCTCTCCACGTGACCGGTCAGCGCGGCATTCTCGCCCATCAGGCGGACGCTGGCCCTGTCGCCCACGCGGATGCGCGGGAGCTTCGTCTCCTCGAAGTATCCCTCGACGCGCAGCGTGTCGCTGTCGATGAGCGCCATCACGCCGCGCCCGGTGGAGACGTAGGTGCCGGGACGCAACTCCATGTTGGTGATGCGGCCGTTGACCGAGGCCTTCACCGCGGAGCGTTCGAGGTTGAGCCTGGCGAGGTCGCGGTCGGCCACCGCCTGTCCGTAGGCCGCCTTGGCTTCCAGGTCGGTCGCCCGGGCCGCCTCGACCCTCTGCTGGGACGCGGCGGCGTCGCTGAGCTTCTGGTAGCGGACGTAGTCGGCGGCGGCCCGCTCGGCGGTCGCCTGCTTGCCCTCGACCATCGCCTCGGCCTGGCGCAGGGCCAGGTCGAAGCGCTCGGGGTCGATGCGGAACAGCACGTCGCCCCGCTTCACCACCTGGTTGTCCGCGACGAGAACCTCGGTGACGAGGCCGGACACGTCGGGCGCCACCGCCACCACGTCGGCCCGCACCCGCCCGTCCCGGGTCCAGGGCGCCTCCATGTAGTAGTCCCACAGCGCCAGCCCGACGACGATCGCGGCGGCGACCATCCCGAGGGTGACGAGGAGGCGGAACGAGAGGGCGAGCAGCCGGGGCATGGGTGGGTCCGGAAGGTGTGGGCAGGGCGAGGCGGGGCGGCCGATCAGGCGGTGAGCGGCACCGCGACCGAGACGACGCCGCCGAGGAGCACGACGTAGAGGGCGAGGTCGAACAGGGGCCGGTGCCAGACCATGCGGTAGAACCCGGTCCGGGCCAGCAGCCACCGCAGGGGCAAGCTCAGGGCGAAGGCGATCAGCATCCAGGCCGCGAGGCTCGGGACGAAGACCCCGTAGAGGTCGAGTTCACCCGTCATGCCGCGAGCTCCGGAAGCGTGGTGGTGGGCCGGGTCGGCCGGTAGGGCGGCGCGTCCGGGAACAGGCCGCGCCGGATGCCGACGAGAGCCATCAGCGCGGCCCGGCCGGGCGCCTGCCGCGCATCGCGGGAGACGGCGTCGAGCGCCCCGTCGACGGTGTCGAGCAGGCCGGGGGCGGGCCTGTCCGGCTCGGCTCCGAAGTGCCGCGCCAGCGCGGCGAGCAGCGCTTCGACCGCCTGCCGGGCCGGCTCCGAGAGTCGCCGCCGGTCGCGCCGCAGTTCCACGACGTTGATGCCGACCCGGACCTCGGCGAGGAGGTCGGCGGTCCATTCCGCGTCGTCGGACGGCAGGGCGGCGAGCCGCGGCGCGATCAGGCCGACCCGGTCGAGCATCAGGGCCGCGAGTTCGAGCCCGTTCTGCGCGCCCTGGCGCCCGGCGGCGCGGGCGAGGCTGCGGCGGTTGACGGTCCGCAGGCGCCGCGCCGACCAGCCGGCGCCGACCGAGCGGACGAGGCGCGTGACGATGGCCGCGACCCACATCCCGACGATGACCGCGACGGACGCGTTGGTGAAGGCCGCGAAGTCCCCCGTGTAGCTGCCCTGAAGGGCGATCATGGCCGAGCCGTTGACCGCCGCGCCCATCGCCAGGGGCGCCGTCCTCGGCTGGGCCATGAACACCCCGCAGATCAGGAGCGCCGGGGCCAGCGCCAGGGCGAGCATCTCGAAGGAGGTGGCCAGCGGCAGGATCGCGAACAGGTAGGCCCCCGACCCGAGGGCGCCGAGGATGGCCGAGTTGGCGAAGCTGACGATGAACGGGGCGGGGTCGTCCTGGGCTGCGAAGAACGAGCAGCCGACCGCGGCCATCATCGGCGCGGCCGAGCCGTGCGGCCACCCGGTCGCGATCCAGATCGCGCAGGTGACCAGGATGGTCAGGAACACGCCCAGAGCCGACAGCAGCGCCATGCCGTGGTCGCGGTGGCGGATCGTGCGCGCCGCCGCGGTGTACCGGAAGGTCAGGTCCTCGGTGACCGGCGTGCCGTCCGCGATGTGCCGCTGCAGGATGCGGGCGTCCTGGCGCAGGTCGATGAAGTCGCGCAGCCGCGCCAGCAGGCTCGCCAGCACGAGGGCGTCCCAGGACGGCCGCTCGCCGAGCCCGGATTCGAGGGCGTCCGCCTCGGCCTTCAGGCGGTCGGCTTGCGACTGCTCGGTGGTTCCGGAGGCGAGCCAGGCCGCCATGGCGTCGAGGAGCGCGCGCAGACGCTCCGGCAGCGCGTTCGCCCGCTCCAGCGTCTCGATGCGGTCCGAGACCGCGGAGGCGATCGGCAGGAACATCAGCATGTGCTGGCGCAGGGTCGCCATGGCATCCGCCGAGCGCTCCGCACCGGTCATGTCGTAGCGCAGCGGCGTCGCCAGGGCATCGAACGCGACGGCGTCCGAGGCGAGCTTCAGCCGGGTCGCCTGCGTGTCCTTCGTCGTGCGGGTGCGGCCGAGGACGTCGACGACCCAGCCCCTCGCGTCGCGCAGCCAGAGGTCGAGCCGGCCGGAGATCACCGGCGCCACCGACTGCGGCAGCACGATCGTGTTCACGAGGCTGGCGCAGAGGATGCCGAGGGTGATCTCCTCGGCCCGGGTCACGGCGATATCGAACATCGTCCCGGGATCGCCGACGGCCGGGAAGCCGATCAGCGCCGCCGTGTAGCCGCCGAGCATCATCACGTAGCTGCGCGGGGTGCGGTCGAGGAGGGAGACGTACAGGCACGTCGCGACCCAGGTCGCGATGGCGAGCGTCAGGAGTTCCGGCGCGTTCACGAGGTTCGGCACGAGGGCCACTGTGACCACGGCCCCGAGCAGGGTGCCGAGCACCCGGTAGAGCGCCTTGGAGCGGGTCGCGCCGGCGAGCACCTGGCTGGTGATGTAGACGGTGCCGAGCGCCCAGTAGGGATTCGGCAGGTCGATCCAGAACGCCAGGAACAGGGCCAGCATGCCGGCCCCGAAGGTCTTGAGCGCGAAGGCCCAGTCGCGCCAGCCCGGAAGGGTCATTCCGCGGCCTCGCCGTGCCGCGCGCCGGCCCCGGCGTCCCCGGGCTCCACCGCACCGCGGACATGATCCTGCAGGGCCTGGAACACCCGCAGCCCGGCCTCCAGGTCGGCGGCGCTCACCGTGGCGAAGGCCGCGTCCCGCAGACGCTCCAGATCCGCCTCGATCCGCGCGACGACCGCCTGCCCCGCCGGCGTCAGGGTCAGCACCTTCGCGCGGCGGTCGGTGGGGTCTTCCCGGCGGGCGACGAGGTCCGCCTTCTCCAGTTGATCCAGGAGCCGCACCAGCGACGGGCCCTCGATGCCGATCGCGTCCGCCAGGATGGTCTGACGCGGCGCGCCGCCCATGCGGGCGATCAGCACCAGCGGCAGGGCCTTGGCCTCCGAGAGGCCGTGCGCCTCGGTCGACGCGTTGGCGAGCCGCCGCCACTGGCGTCCGGACAGGAGCAGCCTGTGGGTGTAGGCCAGACGCAGCTGGCGCAGGGTCTCGGCTGCCATCTCGCTTCTCCCGGTCGACGGCGAGGGATCACGCCCTGCGGCCCGGCGCGTATATTGATAGCAGACTATCAATTAGTGATGCATCATTCAAGAGTGCGTGCCGGCCCTCGAGCGGTTGAACGTGGCGCACCCGGAGGTCGGACGTTGCGACGCCATCTCACCCCCTCGATGTTCGTGGCCCTGTTCCCGGACTGGGCGCCGCCTCGCCGATCAGGTCCGGGTGCCGTGTCGAACCTGACATGGAAACGCGCTTCGAAAATCTCATCGGGCTAGGGCTGGCGCCGTTCCCGACCGGATTGGGACGGCGGCGCTCGTCGAGCCCTCGGCGCGCGTGGCGCGCGTCCCTTCTCCTGTGCGGGAGAGGTCCGCTTTCGCAGAAAGCCGGGTGAGGGGTTCGCCCTAGCCGGAAGGACCTGATCCCTCACCCCAGCCCTCTCACGCACGGGAGAGGGGGCATGGCGCGGCTGTCTCGACCGGAGTCGTCGTCCTTCCAAGTCCTTGCAGCACGATCGGGAACAGCTCTCGGTCTCGACGGTGGGACGTCTGGATTCAGGCGCCGTCGCTTGCGTCCGCTTCGGGCCGCACTGGCAGCGGCCTTCAAGCCCGGGTCGGGCCGCCATCGGGATGGCCGTTCAGGGAGGGGTCTGCCGGTCCGCTCCTGAGCGACGAAGCGCGGAAGGCGACGCTGCCGCCAAGTCCGCGCACGATTTCGAACGGACGTCTCTACAACCTTCGTCACTTGGCCGGCAATATACAGTTAAATTTAGAAATATTCGTGGCGATAATGTAAATCGACGGCAGGATACATCTCCTTCAAACCATACGCGTCGCGGCAGAGTTGAAATTTTATTTATTCCAATCTCACTGAGTTACATTGTGGCAACATGGACCATCTCGTTCGAGATTGCCGCGCGCCGCCTATTGTCAATGTCCAATATCTGTCGAATGGGAGCGCGTGGGGCTGCGGGTGCCAGTTGTCCCGCAACGCTGCATACCCTGGAACCGCGTTCGCATGTCGAGTCACGGAAACTGTTCCGTCATCCTCTCCCTCACCTTGCTGATCGCTATCGGCGCCGTGTCCGATGCGTCCGCCCAGAGCGAGGTCCGGCTCGACGAACTCTCGGTGGAAGCCCGCGGCGGCGGACAGGCCCCTGTGACCTCCCCGACGGCGATCATCGGATCGCCGCCGCCGACCTATCCCGGCGATGTCGTCGGCTCAGGCTCGCGGCTCGGGCTGCTCGGCAACCGCAACGTCTTCGATCAGCCCTTCAGCTCGACCAGCTACACGGACAAGCTCATCCGCGACCAGCAGGCCCGCAACGTTCAGGACGTGGTCAACAACGATCCGTCCATCCGCACCAATGTACCGGCTTTCTCCGGCATCCTCGGCTTCTTCATCCGCGGATTTCCGGTCTTCGCCCAGGACATTGCCTTCAACGGCCTGTTCGGCGTCGCCGATGCGTTCAACCCGGCGATCGAGCCGATCGAGCGCGTCGAGGTGCTGCGCGGGCCGTCCACGCTGCTCTCCGGCGTCCCGCCCTTCGGCAATATCGGCGGCATCATCAACCTGATCCCGAAGCGCGCCGGTGAGGAGCCGCTCAACCGCGTCACCCTCGGCTACAGCTCGGACGCCCAGGTCTACAAGGCCGTCGATGTGAGCCGCCGCTTCGGCGACGCGAAGGAGTGGGGCATCCGCTTCAACGGTGCCTTCAACAACGGCAACACCCCGATCGACAATCAGAGCGTACATTTCGGCGTCGCGGCCCTCGCCCTCGACTATCGCGGCGAGCGCCTGCGGGCGAGCCTCGATCTCGGATACCAGGAACTCGACTTCACTTCGCCGCTGCGCAACCGCAACGTGGCGGCAGGCGTGCGCATCCCCCGCGCGCCGGACCTGAACCTGAACCAGCAGCAGCCGTGGGAGTATCGCGACAGCGCCAACCAGCAGCTCGCCACGCGGATCGAGTACGACCTCACGCCCGATCTCACCGTCTACGGCGCCTACGGCGTCTCGAATTTCCGGCAGGAATACTTCGGCGGCGTCCTGACTATCTTCAACGCCCGCGGCGACTATCGCGACCCGGTCAGCTACCTGCCGTTCCACATCGTCAACCAGACGGCGGAGGCGGGACTGCGCGGCACTGTCGAGACCGGACCCATCAAGCACAGCTTCGGCTTGGCGACGGTCGGGTTCTGGCAGGACCTCGCCCAGCCGCCGGCGCAGAATGTCGGTGCGCCGATCGTCTCGAACCTCTACGCCCCGGTCTATCTCCCCCCGCGCTCGACCCTCGGCCTGTCGGACGCGACGCCGCGCACGTCGAGCCGGATCAACCGCAGCATCGCCGTCGCCGACACCCTGTCGGTCCTCGACGACCGCGTGCTGCTCACCCTCGGCGGCCGCTGGCAGAGCCTCGACGTGAACGCGTACAACCCGGTCACGGGATTCCGGACCGGTGCGAGCGAGAGCGGCGCCTTCTCGCCGGGGATCGGCCTCGTGGTGAAGCCGTGGGAGCGGCTCTCGCTCTACGCCAACTACATCGAGGGCCTGACCTCCCCGGCTCCGCCCGTGAACGCCGCCAACGCCACCGCCGCCTTCCCGGCCTTCGTCTCCCGCCAGACCGAGGTCGGCGCCAAGTACGATTTCGGCGCCGTCGGCGTCGGCTTCGCCGCCTTCGAGATCGAGCAGCCCTCCGGCTTCCTCGACGCCCGCACCCTCGTGTTCTCGGTCGACGGACGCCAGCGCAACAGCGGCATCGAGCTCACCGTGTTCGGCGAACCGGTGCCGGGCATCCGCGTCCTGGGCGGGGTCAGCCTGCTCGACGGCGTGCAGGTGCGGGCCCAGGATCCCCGCAATGTCGGCCGCGTCGCGGTCGGCGTGCCGGACGTGCAGCTCAACCTCTACGGCGAGTACGACCTGCCGCCGGGCCTCATTCCAGGCCTGACGGTCACCGGCCGGGTGATCTACACGTCGGCCCAGTACTACGACCTCGCCAACAGCCAGAAGATCCCGGACTGGGCGACCCTCGACGTCGGCCTGCGCTACGCTACCACGTTGCAGGACCGGCCGCTGACCCTGCGGGCGAACGTCGTCAACCTGTCGGGCAACAACTACTGGGCGTCGACCGGCAGGGGCATCCTGAGCCAGGGCACGCCGCGGACGTTCCTGCTCTCGGCATCGTTGGATTTCTGACGCTGTGGACCCGTTCGGGCGCACCGTGCGACTCAGGGTGGTCCTCGGCACCAGGCCGCTCATCGGCGCCCAACGGGCACGGTACGCGGAAAGCCGGAGGTCCACCTCCGGTGCGAGAGACACGGGAGCACACGGCGTCGAACGATCGACGTCGTTCGACACCGCTCGTCCCGCGTTTCGCTCCTGCGCGCCGTCTGGCTGGACCATGCGCGCAGGTCTCGTCGCCGTATATCAGCGAATGCCGCCGCTGGCGGTGATGTTCTCGCCGGTGAGCCAGCGCGCGTCGTCGGACGCGAGGAATGCCACGACCGTGGCGATATCTTCCGGCTGACCGGCACGGCCGAGCGGCGTCTGCGCGACGAGACCTGTCTCCATCTCGGAACCGACGACGCCCGCCGTGTGCGTGCCCTCGGTCACCACGAAGCCCGGGCTGACGACGTTCACGCGTATCTTGCGCGGGGCCAGCTCGTTGGCGAGCACCCCCGATATGGCGTTCACCGCGCCCTTGGTGCCGGCGTACACCGCCGCGGTCGGCGTGTGCACGTGCGTGATCGCCGAGGAGATGTTCACGATGCTCGCGCCCTCGCCGAGATGCTTCGCGGCCGCCCGGGTCGCCAGCAGAATGCCGAGCACGTTGACGTCGAACTGGCGGCGATAGTGTTCCTCGGTGACCTCCTCGATCGCCGCGAACTCGTAGATGCCGGAGTTGTTGACGAGCACGTCGAGCCGCCCGAATTCCCGCACCGCCGCCTCGATCACACCCTGCGCCTCGGACGCTCTGGAGACGTCCCCCTGGACCGCGACGGCCCTGCCGCCGGCCGACGTGATCGCCGCCACGACGGCGTCGGCCCCGGCCTTGCTGGACGCGTAGTTCACCACCACAGCGGCGCCGTCCTGCGCCAGCGCCCTGGCGATCCCCGCACCGATGCCCTTGGATGCTCCGGTCACGACGGCGACCTTGCCCGCAAGCTTCGACATGTGTGCTATCTCCGATACGGGCCGGCTCCGGGATGGCAGCCATCGACCCATAGTTCGGAACTTCGGAACTAACGGAGCGTCGTTCAAGACCCCATATGGACGAAATATGAGACCGCTGTTTCACCCCGCGATCGAGGACGTGCGTCCAGAGGCGATCCTGCACGCGCTCGCCGACCCGAGCCGGGCCGCCATCTTCGCCAAGATCATGCGGGCGGGCTGCGTCGAGGCCTGCTCGGCCGTCTCGGCGGTCGGGGACCGGGTCATCCCGAAATCCTCGCTGTCCAACCACTTCAAGGTTCTGCGCGAGGCCGGATTGATCCGGAGCGAACGACACGGCGTCGAGGTGCGCAACCATTCCCGCTGGATCGAGGTGGAGGCGCGCTTTCCCGGTCTGCTGGCAGGGATCATCAACGCCTACGCTTCGGACGTAGGCTCCGACCTGCCTGCCGCGAAGACAACCACGTCGCGATAGAGACGCCAGCTAGATCTGCGTCCGGGAACGCTCCTGGCCTTGACGCGGCAAACCTGTTGGCGCCGAGCCCGAGTTTTCGAGCATTCTGGATCCTGATGGCTGGATCCTGATGGATTGTGGATGCCATGCCTCTGCCCTGCGGCAGGCGGGGAATAATGGTGCCACGGTGGACGCGGTCTGCCGGGCGACGGGCGCGCCTGCGCCGATCTTTTCCCTCTGGAGGAAGCCGTTCGTCGGCTTGGGCCTTGCCGGAGATCCGGCGGCCCCAACGCGGTCTGGGCGATGGACTTCAGGTCGGACCGCCTGCTCGACGGGCGTCGGTTCCGGATCCTGACGATCGTCGATCGCCACACGCGAGCGCCGCTCCCGCTCAATCCGAGAGGCGACTTCCGCGCCATGCCGGTGACCGAGGCCCTGGTCGCGGTGGCCCGGCTGCGGGGGAGGGCAGCCCGAGAGCCTGCGGGGTCAATGAGCCGGCGTCTGCCGGCCGCCCGCGGGCGGCGTGCCGGAACGCCGCGCGGTGCCTGTCGCTGGCCGATCCCCGTGAGCGCGTCGAGGACCCGAGGCGCCACGACAGCGATGATCGCCCCGATACGGCTCTCGGCGGCCGGACGCCCCCGGGCCTTCCGACCGAGATGCCACAGCCCGCGAACGCGCGCGGGCCGCGGACAGGAGCGACTCCAGCAGATCTGGAGGCTTCCTTCCACCCGGACCAGGATCCGGGAGAGCCTAGATCTCGCCCGCGCGAGACGGGCTCGGCACGGCTCAGGCCAGGGTCGGGACGGCGCCGGGGAAGCCCGCGGCCGGCCGGTCGTCGTCGAAGTGATTGGCCAGCGCCACCACGAGGGCGAAGTTGGCGATCGCGGCGAAGGGGAGAAGGGCGAGAGCGGCGAGGAGGGTCATCGGGGGCGTCCTGTTGTGCGGTGCGTGAGAAGCGATATCGCACTGCACGCGCGGTCTTGGTATGCCACATGCCTCACGCCAGGCATGCGGCGCCTGCATGCGCGTGCCGGGACTAGAAGCGGCAGTCGCCGAGGATCGGCCCGACGATCATCCCCTCGAGGACGGGGTGAGGCGGCTCGTCGAACCGTGGAGGCGGGCTCCCGGTTCGGCGTGCCGAGACTCCATTACCCGCGTCGAGACCCGCCTCACACGGCAGCGGGTCACCGCACAACGGCCGCTGCGACGACCCGACAGACGTGCGCCCAGTGCGGTCGCGCGACCCGGCATGGACACCCGCTGGGAGCGGCCATGCGCGCGGAGCCTCCCGGCCCGAGCACAGCCATCACATCCGTTCAGTCGAACCCGTAGAGCGCTGCGGGATTGTCGGCCAGCACCCGCGCCCGCGGCCGCTCGTCGGGCACCCAGTCCGCCAGGAGGTCGAGCAGCCGGGCGTCGTCGGGCACGTGCGTCTCGCCCCTGTGCGGCCAGTCGCTGCCCCAGAGCATCCGCTCCGGGGCGGCCGCCGCGAAGGACTTCGCCACCGTCGTGGCGTCGGCGTAGGCGGGCGGCCCGCTCGCCGTGTTGAGGTAGGCGCCCGACAGCTTCATCCACGTCCCACCGCCGTCGAGCAGCCGGCGCACCACGGCGTGGGCGGGATGGCTCACGCCCCGGTCCGGCGGGAGCCGCGCCAGGTGGTCGATGACGAGGCGCGTCGGCAGACGCCGCAGCACCGGCTCCAGCCCGACGATCTGATCGCCGGTCGCGTAGATCTGGACGTGCCAGCCCAGCGGCGCGACCTTGCGGGCCATCGCCTCCAGACGCTCCGCGGTGGTCGGTCCCCAGGATTGCGGCGTGCCGAAGTTCACCCGGATGCCCACCGCGCCCTGTGCCGCCATCGCCCGGAGTTCGGCGACCCCGATGTCGAGATCGACCACGACCACCGCGCGGGCCGCGGGGCCGAGCTGCGCCACGCCGTCGAGGGTCGCGCGGTTGTCGGTGCCGTAGGTCGAGGGCGTCACCACCACCGCCCGGCTCGTCCCCAGGCGCGCCTGCAGGCGGCGGTAGGCGGCGACGTCGCTGTCCAGCACCGGCTGGCCCTTCCAGTGGGGCGAGGCCGGGAAGCGGGTCGACAGGATGTGGATGTGGCAGTCGCAGGCTCTCGGCGGCACGGGGATCGCGGGCGCCTCCGTCCCGGCCGAGAACGGGGCGGCATCCGCCGCGTCCGCCGGCCGGCCGCCGGCGCCGAGCGCCGCGAGGGCGAGGGCGCCGCCGCTGCCCAGAAGACTCCGCCGTGTTCGGGGCGTGGGGTCCATCGTCGGGAGCCTCCGCGGGGGCGCGCGTTCAGAAGCCGTAGAGCGCGGCCGGATTGGCCACGAGGATTCGGTTGCGCACCGCCTCATCGGGGGCCCAGCGCGCCAGGAGGTCGAGGAGCAGGGCATCGTCCGGTTTCGCGTCGGCCGGGGCGGTCGGATGCGGCCAGTCGGTCCCCCAGACCAGGCGCTCCGGGGCGAGCGCCACGTAGGCGCGGGCGAGGCGTCCGCGATCCGCATAGGTCGGCGGCCCGACTCTCGAAGCGAGATACGCGCCGGTGAGCTTCACCCAGGCGCCGCGCGTCTCGATCAGGTCGGCGATGACCCTGAAGCCCGGATGGTCGGGCCCGGCGGGCTCGGGCAGGTGCCCCATATGGTCGAACACGACCGGCACCGGCATGCCCTTCAGGGTGTCGGCCAGCTCCACGATCTTGTCGCCGTCGGAGACCAGCTGGATGTGCCAGCCGAGATCGGCGATCTTGCGGGCGACCGGCACCATGTCGGTGATCGGTGCCCCGCCCGGCAGGCGCGTCCCGAACCGCACACCGCGGATGCCCGCCCCGTCCAGGCGCTTCAGCTCCTCGGGCGTCACCGAGGCGTCGAGCATCGCGATGCCCCGGGCGGTCGGGCCGAACGCCGTCACGGACTGGACGAGGAGGCCGTTGTCGACCCCGTAGGTCGAGGGCTGCACCACGACGTGCCGGGTGAGGCCGAGGCGCTGCATCAGGAGGCGGTAATCGGCCACGCTCGCGTCCTGCGGCCGCAGGGTCGCGCCGGGCGAGGCGGGGAAGCGCGCATCGTAGATGTGGTGGTGGCAGTCGGTGGCGCCCGGCGGCACGGTGATCGTCGGCCGCTCCGTGCCCGCGGACCAGGGCACGGTCTGGGCGGAGGCGGAGCGCGGCCCGGCGCCGAACGCGGCGCCGGCCACCAGGGCCGCGAGATGCGCGCGGCGGGTCATCGAGGGGGTCATCCGTCCGGTCCGTTCAGTGGTGCGAGAAGAGGGTCTGGCCGGCGGCCGGCATCCGCGCCGTGAGGATGCTGCCGGTCTGGGATTCGGTGATGAACAGGGTCGCGCCGTCCGGGCCGCCATAGGCGACGTTGGTGGTCGAGATCCCGGCGGGGGACCTCACCCGGAGCAGCGGCTCGGCGACCGGCGACAGGCGCCAGATCGACCCGAACCCGGTGTGGGCGACGATCAGGCAGCCCTCGGCATCCAGCGCGAGGCCGTCCGGGCCGCCGAGGCCGCCGTGGAGCTGCGCGAACACGCCGACCTTGGCGACGAGGCCGCTGCCGTTCAGCGGGATGCGCCAGATCTGCTGGGCGCGGGTCACGGCCACGAACAGGCTGCCCATCGCATCGTCGATGACGATGCCGTTCGGGCTCGGCACGGTGTCCACGAGGCAGGTCAGCTCGCCGGAGGGGCGCAGGCGGTAGACGCGCCCCGTCGGGTCCTGCAGCCCGGTCTGGCCCTGGTCGGTGAAGTAGAGGTCACCGTTCTTGGCGAATGTCAGGTCGTTGACCCCGCGGAACCCCTCCGAGCCCGCATTCTCCAGGAACGGCGTCACCGCCCCGGTGCCGGGGTCGAGGCGCATCAGGCCGCGCTTGTAGCAGGTGATGAGGATCCGCCCGTCCCGGTGGATCTTCAGGCCGTTCGGCCAGCCGTCGTATTCCGCCACGAGGTCCCATTCGCCGGCCTGGTCGATGCGGAAGATCCGGCCGAAGGGAATGTCCGCCACGTACAGGCGGCCGGCCCGGTCGAAGACGGGACCTTCCAGGAACGAGTCGATGGCGTGCCCGCCCCGGTTGGCGTTCGCCCAGGCGGTCGGCCGGGCCTTGCGGAAGCGGTCGGGCAGGCGCGTGAAGATCTCGGCCGTCACGGTCGGCGGGGGGGCGAAGAACGACATCGCGGGTCCTCGGTGAGGGAGCGGGGACGGCAGTTCAGGCGGGCAGCGCCGCGGTCCTGGTCTCGCGGGCATGGGCGCGGCTGAGCAGGATCACGCTGAGCGCGGCGGCGGCGTCGAGCGCGGCGACGGGGAGCATGCCGAGGGGGAAGCTGCCGGTCGCGTCCTTCACGAGGCCGACGATGTTCACCATCAGGCCGCCGCCGATCAGGTTCGAGATCGCGTTGATCCCGGCGAGTCCCGCCGCCAGCGTCGCCGGCGAGAGCCACCCGGCGGAGAGCGCCCAGAACGGGCCCTTGAACGCGTAGGCGCCGACGAGGGCGAAGGACACCGCCATGACGGCCGTGGCGATGCTGCCGGTGAGGTTGAGGTACGACAGGCCGAAGGCCGCGAGCAGCAGCGGGATCGCCGTGTGCCAGCGCCGCTCGCCCTGGCGGTCGGAGTGGCGGCCCCAGAGCACCATCAGCACCGTGGCGATGCCGTAGGGGATCGCGTTGACGAAGCCGGTCTGCAGGTTAGTCAGCCCGAACGACTTGATCATCTGCGGCTGCCACACCGACAGGACGCTTCCCGTCGCCGAGGCGCCCGAGCAGACGAGGGCCATCGTCAGGAAGTACTTGTTGCGGGCGAGCTGCCAGAGCGAGATGTGGCCGGTCGGCTTGCGCTTGGCCGCCTCCTCGTCGAGGCGCCCGACGAGCCAGGCGCGCTCGTCGTCGCGGAGCCACTTCGCATCGCGGGGCCGGTCGGTCAGGACGAACAGACAGGTGATGCCCAGGATGACCGTGGGCAGGCCCTCCAGCACGAACAGCCACTGCCAGCCCTTGAGGCCGAGCAGGCCGTCGAGTTCGAGGAGCGACACGGACAGGGGCGAGCCGAGGAAGGTCGCCAGCGGGATCGAGACCGCGAAGGTCGCCAGGATCCGCGCGCGGTACGCGCTCGGCAGCCAGTAGGTCAGGTAGAGGATCGCGCCGGGGAAGAACCCGGCCTCCGCCGCACCCAGGATGAAGCGCATCGCGTAGAGGGAGTGAGGCCCGGTCACGAGGGCCATGCCCATGGTGACGAGGCCCCAGGTGATCATGATCCGGGCGATCCAGCGCCGGGCGCCGACCTTCTGCAGGGCGAGATTGCTCGGGACTTCGACCAGGAAGTACGAGACGAAGAACAGGCTCGCCGCGAAGCCGAACATGGCCGGGGTCAACCCGAGATCCTTGTTCATCTGCAGGGCGGCGAAGCCCACGTTCACCCGGTCGAGAAGGGCGCAGAAGTAGCAGAGCATCAGGAACGGCACGAGCCGGAGGATGACCCGGCGCATGGTCGCTGCCTCGAGCGGATGCTCGGCGTGTTCTGTAGCCGCCATCGATTTCCCTCCCGTTGTTGAGTTGTCTCGTCGTCATCGCGAACGAAGCGAAGCAATCCAGGGATGCGGGACGCTTCTAAGACGGTGCGCTGACCTGGATTGCCTCGCTCAGGCTCGCAATGACCGGTGCGCCGGTCGGCCTTCCGGGGTCAGATCCCCTCGCAGCCCGCCTCCGCGAGGGCGCGCTCGATCCAGGACCGGTCCACGGTGCCGGCCTTGATCGCCGCCATGGTCTTCGCCTCGCCCTGCTGCTTCCTGTCGGCGGCCGCGAAGACCGCCTCGGTCTGGTCGAAGGGCACGCAGACGAAACCGTCGTCGTCGCCGACGATCAGGTCGCCGGGCTGGATCACCATGCCCTCGACGGCGATGGTGGCGTTCATCTCGCCCGGCCCGTTCTTGTAGGGGCCGCGATGGGTGATGCCGGCGGCGAAGACCGGGAACGCACCGCTGCGGATCCAGCCGTAGTCGCGCACCGCCCCGTTCACGACGACGCCGGCCATGCCGATCTGCCGCGCGTGGGAGAGCATGAGTTCGCCCATGAGGGCGTTCGTCAGGTCGCCGTCGCCGTCGACCACGAGCACGTCGCCGGGCCTCGCGCGGTTGAGGGCGGCCTGCACCATCAGGTTGTCGCCGGGACGGGTGCGGACGGTGAGGGCGACGCCGGACATCACGCCGCCGGCATGGAGCGGGCGGATCCGCGCGCCGCCGTGGCTCATGCGGCTCATGGAGTCGCTGATGTTGGCGACCGCGATCGCCTTGAACTTCTCGACGGTGGCGGGCTCGACCGTGCGGGCGCGCGGGTGGATCTTGAAGCCGATGGCCATGGGTGTTCGTCCTTCGAGGCGGGGGAGGGGGGCTGCGGCGTCAGGCGACCGGCTCGAGGCCGGCCTTGAGCGCCATGGCGTCGAGGGCCTCCTGGTAGGTCCGGGGGACGACGCCCTTGAAGTGATCCTTGAGGCCGAGGCTCTCCTTCCAGCGCAGGCGCTGGGCGACGGCGCGGGCCATGATCGGCTCGACCCCGGCATCGGCGACGGCGTCGGCCGACATTTCCAGCTCCTCGGCCCGGCGCTTGGCGTGGATCACCCCCGACGGGGTCAGGCTCTGGACCGTGTCCATCCACGGCCGGGCGAGGGTCTTGGAGGCCGAGGCGAGGACGACCTCGTCGATCCCGTATTGCCGGGCGGCCAGCAGCATCTCGTCGGTCAGCGCCTCGATCCCCTTGATCAGGACCGAGCGGATGATCTTGATACCCGAGGCGGTGCCGAGCACCGGGCCGGTGAACTCGATCTGCATGCCCCAGGGCACGAGCAGGTCGCGGACCCGCTCGCCGGCCGGGCCGCTCGACAGCATCCGCATGGAATAGCCGTGCAGCGGCGTGCCCTCGATCGAAGCGTCGCCGAGAAGCGCGCCGGTCGCGTCGAGCTTCAGGGCGACGGTCTGCTTGATCTTCGGCGTGGCCGAGGCGAAGTCGAGGAAGGTGTGGCGCGCCGTGAGCACCGGCGCGAAGGCGTCGGCGCTCTCCAGCGAGGCGGCGCCCGGCGTGACGCTGACGATCAGGTCGGCCGCCTCGGCGAGCTCCCCGTTCGAGCGGACGAGGGTGACGCCAGCCTCTCTCGCCCGCGCCTGGATGAGATCCGCGTAAGGGCCCTCGAACGCGTACTTGTCGTAGCAGGCGATCGATTCCAGGCCGGCGCCGCGCAGGCCGGCGCCGAGCGTGCTGCCGATCTCGCCGTAGCCGACGAGGCCGAGCCGGAATTGCGTGCGATCTGCCATGGTGTGCTCCTTGTCGGGCTACGCGTCGAGGCTGGTGGTCCGCCGGGCCGGAAGCGGGCCGGCGGCGAGGTGGTCGCGGAGGATCTCGACGGGGTGGGGCAGGCGCAGGCCGTCGACGAGCTTCACCTGCGCGCGGCAGGAGTAGCCGTCGGCCAGGAGGCGGCCCGACCGGCCCTTCCCGGCGACGTGCGCGGCCCAGCTGAGGCCGTAGATCCGCTCCGACATCGCCCGGTGCTCGGCCTCGTGGCCGTAGGTGCCGGCCATGCCGCAGCAGCCGGAGGGCAGCACCGACAGGCGCAAGCCCAGGGCGGCGAAGACCTTGACCCAGTCGGCCAGCGCCGGCTGCGCCGTCGCCCGCTCGGTGCAGTGGGGCAGGAGCCAGTAGGCCTCGGTCCCGGTGGCGAGGCGTCGATGATCGAGCCGGCCGGCGAGCCATTCCTGGACGAGGTGGACCCGCGGCAGGTCCCGTCCCGCCAGGGCCTGCCGGTACTCGGCGCGGTAGGTGAGCGTTATCGACGGGTCGAGGCCCACGAGGTCGATGCCGGTCGCGGCGAGCCGGCCGAGATGGTCGGCGTTGGCCGCCGCCAGCCGCCCGAACCGGCCGAGGAAGCCGTGGACGTGGAGCGCCTTGCCGTTCGGGCGATAGGGCGCGAGCCAGGGCCGCAATCCGAGACCGATCAACAGGTCGAGGAGGGCGAGGAGGACCGGTGTGTCGTAGTGGCTGGTGAAGGCGTCCTGCACGACGATGACGCTCGTCAGGCGCGCGGCCTCCGGGAGACGTTCCAGGGTCCGCGCATCGGCCGGCACCACGCCGCGGCGCTTCAGCTCCCCGCGCAGATCGAGGCCCGAGAGCGCCGGGACGTGGACCAGCCCGATCATCCCGGTCAGCCCGAGGGACGTCGCGGCATTCGCGAGCCGGGGCGCCCTCGCCAGCAGCGGCACGGCGCCCTCCAGGGCGGCGACGGCGTGGTGGCGCAGGGGCCGCAGGTAGCGGCCGTGGTAGAGTTCGAGGAACTTCGCCCGGAAGGTCGGCACGTCGACCTTGATCGGGCAGGACCCCGTGCAGGACTTGCAGGCGAGGCAGCCGGCCATCGCCGCGTGCACCTCGTGGGAGAAGTCCTCCTGCCGGCGCAGGGTCGCGGCGAGGCGGGCCGGGAAGGCGAGCCAGCCCGGGCGGGCGCGGAGGCGCCGGGTTTCCTCCAGCGGGTCGCGGCCCTCGGCGGCGAGGCGACGGAGCCACTCGCGGATCAGCTGGGCGCGGCCCTTCGGCGAGTGCCGGCGCTCGCGGGTGCCCTTCCAGGACGGGCACATCGCCTCGTCCGGGTCCCAGGTGAAGCAGGCGCCGTTGCCGTTGCAGTGGAGCGCCTCGTCGTAGCCGGCCCGAACCTCCTCCGGGATCGCGCGGTCGCGCGATCCCTTGGTCGGCACGCCGTCGACGCGCAGCAGGGCGGCGCCCTCGGGCGCGGCGATCTTGCCCGGGTTGAACTGGTTGCGCGGATCGAAGGCGGTCTTCACCGCCTGAAGCACGGGGTAGAGCGCGCCGAAGAACCGGGGCGAGAACTCGGAGCGCACGCCCTTGCCGTGCTCGCCCCAGAGCAGGCCGCCGTAGCGCTGCGTGAGGGCGACGACGTCCTCGGTGACCGCGCGGACCAGCGCCTCGGCGCCGGGGGCCTTCATGTCGATGGCCGGGCGGACGTGGAGCACGCCCGCGTCGACGTGGCCGAACATGCCGTAGTCCAGGCCGCGCCGGTCCAGCGCGTGCCGGAACTCCGCGATGTAGTCGGCGAGGTGCTCCGGCGGGACGGCGGTGTCCTCCACGAAGGCGACGGGCCGCCGGTCGCCCCGGGTGTTGCCGAGGAGGCCGACCGCCTTCTTGCGCATCGCCCAGAGGCGGCCGACCTCCGCCTCGCCCCGGGCCACCGTGTAGCCCCGCCGGCCGTCGGCCGTCCCGGCCTGGTCCAGGGCCGTCGTGAGACGGGCGAGCGCGGCCTCGACCGCATCCGCGCCGCCGACGAACTCGATCAGGTTGACGCCGCGGGCCCGCTCGCCCCGATCCTCCGGGAAGTAGGCGGCGACGCTCTCCCAGACGGGATCCTCCTGTGCGAGCCCCAGCACCGTCGAATCCACCGTCTCGACGGAGGCCGCCCCGAAGACCATGAGCGCGCGGGCGTCCCGCAGGGCCGCGTCGAAGCCGTCGTAGCGGAGGACCACCAGCGCCACGTGGCTCGGCAGCGGCAGGACGTTGAGCGTCGCCTCGGCGAGGAGGCCCAGCGTCCCCTCCGAACCGCACAGCACGGCGTTGAGGTCGAAGCGTCCGTCCCCGCGGCGCAGGTGGGCGAGGTCGTAGCCGGTGAGGCACCGGTTCAGCGGCGGGAACGTCTCGTCGATCAGCGCCGCGTTCTCGCGCTGCAGCCTGTCCAGCTCCCGGTGGATGGCACCCGCGAGATCGGGCCGGCCCTGGGCGGCCTCCAGCCCGGCCGCGTCGAGCGGTTCGGAATGCCAGACCGTCCCGTCGGCGAGCACCGTGGTGAGGGCGAGCACGTGGTCGCGGGTCTTGCCGTAGAGGCAGGAGCCCTGGCCGCACGCGTCCGTCGCGACCATGCCGCCGATGGTGGCGCGGCTCGAGGTCGAGAGTTCGGGGGCGAAGAACAGGCCGTGCTCGGCCAGCGCGGCGTTGAGCTGGTCCTTCACCACGCCCGCCTCGACCCGCGCCGTGCGGCGCACCGGGTCGATGGCGAGGATGCGGTTCATGTGCCGCGACAGGTCGACCACGAGCCCGTCCGTGAGGGACTGGCCGTTGGTCCCGGTCCCGCCACCGCGGGGGGCGATCCGGACTTCGGCAAACCGCTCCTCGGCGAGCAGCGTGGCGATGCGCGCGAGGTCGTCGAGGCCCCGCGGGAAGGCGATGGCCCGCGGCGTGATCTGGTAGATCGAGTTGTCCGTGGCGAGCACGGTGCGGTCGGCCTCGGCCAGGGTCAGGTCGCCCGCGAAGCCGCGCACGCGCAGCTCGGCGCAGAGGGCCGCGTAGAGCGACGGCGCCTTCGGCCCGGAGGAGAGACGGGGGATCATGGCGATCAGGCCGGGACCGCGGCCGGGATCGCGTCCCGGCGGACCTGCCGGCCGAAGGCCAGCATCGTCAGGGCGCCGACGAGCAGGATGCCCCCGACCATGAGGAGCGGCGCCGTGAAGCCGCCAGAGACGTCGCGGACCAGGCCGATCAGGTAGGGGCCGGCGAAGCCGCCCAGGTTGCCGATCGAGACGATCATCGCGATGCCGCCGGCCGCCGCCCGGCCGGTCAGGAAGCCCGAGGGCACCGCCCAGAAGGTCGCCACGAAGGAGTTGATGCCCATCACGGCGACGCAGAGGGCCGCGATGGTCAGGAGGGGCGTCGGGGTCAGGGCACTCGCCGTCAGGGCCGCGGCACCGACGAACAGCGAGATGGCGGGGTAGATCGTGCGGTCGCGGCCCCGGTCCGACAGGCGGCCCCAGACCACCATCGCGACCGCACCGCAGAGGTAGGGGATCGCGGTCACAATTCCGATGAGCGAGGTCGCGAGCCCCAGCTGCTTGATGATCTGCGGCAGCCACAGGCCGATGCCCAGCGAGCCGATAATGGCGCAGAAGTTGATCGCCGCCAGCGTCAGCACCCGCCAGTTCCGCAGCGCCTGGGCCAGCGTCATCGGATGCTTCTTCTCGATCGCCGCCTTCTCCGCCGCGAGCGTGGCGACGAGGACGTCGCGCTCGGCGCGCGTGAGACATCGTGCCTTCTCGGGCCGGTCCGTGAGGACGAAGAGGCAGACGATGCCGAGGAGGACCGCCGGCAGGGCCTCGAGGATGAGGAGCCACTGCCATCCCGCGAGGCCGAAGCCCTCGACCTGCACCAGCGCCCCGGAGATCGGCGAGCCGATGATGTTGGCGACCGGGATGCCGAGGAGGAACAGCGCGGTCGCCCGCGCCCGCACCGCGGAGGGGAACCACAGGCTGAGATAGAGGAAGACGCCGGGCACGAAGCCCGCCTCGCCGAGGCCGAGGAGGAACCGCGCGACGCCGAACTGGATCGGGCCGGTCACGAAGGCGGTCGCCGCCGAGACGAGGCCCCAGGTGATCATGATCCGCGCGATCCAGAGCCGGGCTCCGACGCGCATCATGATCAGGTTGCTCGGGATCTCGGCGAGGAAGTAGCCGAGGAAGAACAGCCCCGCTCCGATACCGAAGGACGTCGCGGTGAGCCCGATGTGCGCGTTCATCGTGAGCGCGGCGAAGCCGACATTCACGCGGTCCAGGTAGCTGACCACGTAGCACACGAACAGAAACGGCAGGATCCGCCGCATCATCTTGCGATGGAGGTTCCGCTCATCGACCGCGTGGGCCGGAGCCTGGGCCTGTTGCCCTTGCGCCATGACGTCCGCTCCCGAATCGCCGATTTTGAAACGGCGTTTCGTTTTAACTCGCGCAATCGGCCGGGGCTGTCAACGATGCCGTGGGCAAGGCGGCGTCACGGCTTGGTGAGCCGGGGGCTGATGGCTATGGATCCGACGGTCGCGAAGCTGGGACGAGTGCGAAGAGATGGCGAAGGAGGCGCGCGCGCGGCCCAATCTCGAGGGAGTGGCCTCGGCCGATCGGGTGCTGACCGTGCTGACCGCGTTCCGGCGGGGCGACGACGCCCTCGAACTCTCCGAGCTCGCCCGCCGCACGTCGCTCGTGAAGAGCACGATCATGCGGCTGTGCATCTCGCTGGAGAAATTCGACCTGATCGAGCGGCTGGATGACGGGCGCTACCGACTCGGCGTCGAGGCGGCCCGGATCGGCTCGGTCTACCAGCAATCCTTCGCGCTGGAGGAGCGGATCGTCCCGGTCCTGGAGCGGCTCGCCGCCGAGTCCCTGGAGACGGCCTCGTTCTACATCCGCCGGGGCAACCAGCGGCTCTGCCTGTTCCGGGCGGACTCGCCGTCGCCGCTGCGGATGAACGTCCGCCCCGGCGACATGCGGCCGATGGACGAGTCCGCCATCGCCCAGGTCTTGAGGGCGTTCAGCGACCAGAGGACTTCGGAAAGGGCGCCGGTCGAGATCCCGGTCTATTCCTCCGGCGTCACCGACCCGCACGTGGCATCGATCGCGATGCCGGTGTTCGGGACCGAGGAGCGGCTGATCGGCGCCCTCGCTCTCTCGGGCCCATCGTCGAGGCTGACGAGGGAGCAGGCCGAAACCCTCAAGCCGCGGCTGCGGGAGGCCGGTGAACGCCTGTCGTCCGAGCTCGGCGCACAGCTCTGAAGAGGCTCGCGCTCGACAGGCCGTTGGGCAGCGCGGTGCTGCCCCGCACGACGGCGCGCCCGGATGAGTCCAGTCCAGAGCCCGCCGGGCGGATCCTTTCGACTTGAAGCCGGTCGCTCCGCCGGTCTCTACTGCCGAGATCTGAGCCGGGGAATCGACATGGGAAGGCGGGGTCCTGTCACGCCGGACGTGCGGGCTCGGCGCGACAGCTTCTTCTTGCGGGAGCCGGCACCGAGCCGCTCTCTCTCCCAGCTCGCTGCCTACCCCTGGCTCGTGGTCGGCATCACCTGCCTGGGCGCCTTCGTCGGGCAAGTCGATGCCAGCATCGTACAGCTCGGGCTGCCGGCCCTCGAGCAGGCCTTCGACGCCTCGCTCGATCAGGTGAGCTGGGTCGCGGTGGGCTACAGCCTCGCGTTCGCCGCCGTGCTCCCCGCCTACGCGCGGCTGGCCGAGATCGCCGGTCGCAAGCTGTTGTACCTCCTCGGCTTCGCGCTCTTCGGGCTGTTCTCGGCCCTGTGCGGGCTGGCGCCGAGCCTGCCCTGGCTCATCGCCTTTCGCGTGCTGCAGGGCATGAGCGGAGCCCTCCTCGGGGCGAACAGCATCGTCATCCTTGTGGCCGTCACTGACCAGACCCAGCGCGGGCGCGCGATGGGACTGTTCGCCAGTGCCCAGGCACTTGGCGTGATTGCGGGGCCGGCGCTCGGCGGCCTGCTGCTGAACGATCTCAGCTGGCACTGGATCTTCTGGGTGACCGTGCCGGTCACGGCACTCGGTGCGGCGCTGGGCTGGGTGCTCGTTCCGGTCAGCACGCCGCTTGGCAGGGACGCGACCTTCGATTGGCGGGGCGCGTTGCTGCTGATCCCAGCCCTGTGCGGGCTGATGATGACGCTCACCGAGTTGAACGCCTGGGGGCCGCTCTCGCCGTCGGTGCTGGCGTGCGCGATAGTGGCCGCCGCCTTGCTGGCAGGATTTGTCTGGTGGGATGGCCGAGCCCCGGCTCCGCTGATCGACCTGGGCTTGTTCCGGTCGCGCGCCTTCACCGGCGGAACGGTGGCCGCGCTGCTGTCCTACGCGATGCTGTACGGGATGTTCTTCGCCATGTCCTTCGCCCTGGTGCGCGGTTACCGCGACGCGCCGGTGTCGGCGGGGCTGCGGCTCGCCATCATACCGGTGGCGCTCGGCTTGGTGGCACCGTTCAGCGGCCGTCTGTCGGAGCGATGGCCCCGCCTCGCGACGCGGGGCGGTACGGGGCTGTGCGCGGCCGCCGCCCTCGGGCTGAGCCAGACGCTCACGGGAGGTCTCGGCGGCGAGCCGGCCATGACGCTGTTGCTGGCGGCGTACGGAGTGGGGCTCGGCCTGTTCATCGCCCCGAATAACGGCGCCACCCTCGCGGCCGCACCGGCCGAGCACGCCGGACAGGCGGGCGGTCTGCTGAACCTCATGCGAGCGTTCGGCACGGCGACGGGCGTGGCGGCCGCTTCCGCGCTGCTCGCGTGGCGCGTGGAGCAGGCAACGGGCCTTCACGGACGCACGGTGGGGGTGAGCGAGCGAGCCCTGTTGGGGGCGGCCAGTGACGTGATGATCCTGTTGGCCACTCTGGCCCTGGCGACGGCGCTCGCCGCCTCGTTCGAGGATCGCCGGCGGACCCCGCCACGCCGCGCCTGATATCATCGCCGCGCCGCGCTCCCGGATGTCGCGCGGCGATCTGTGAAAACGCGCGATCTCGGCGGCCTGGTGCCGGTCAGCGCAGTGTCGCGACGCACTCCGAATCCGCTCGCTGTCCAAACGCGTCGCAGCCCGTCGACAGCGCGGACTTCAACGCCTCGTAGAACAGAGAGGCCGCTGGCGTCAGCGACGCGTTGCGGCGACGCACGAGGCTGATCGTGCGGTAGATCACGGGTTCGGCCAGCAGGACCTCTCTGAGATCGTCCCGGGGAGAGGCGCCCTTCAGGGCCGCCGGGAGGATTGCGGCGCCGATGCCTGCCGACACCAGCGCCAAGGCGGTCGGCGTGCTCTCCACCACGAACCGACCGCGGGGCGGCAGGCCCGCTGCCGTGAGCTGAGCCTCGACACGGGGTCGGTTGCCGCTGGCGCCTCCGAGGGTCACGAGATCCGTACCGGAGAGGTCCGTCCACCGGACCTCGCGTCGTCCGGCGAGGGGATGGCCGGAATGGCAGATCAGCACGAACGGATCCCGCACCAGCCGATCCTCGATGAGATCGGCATCGGCCTCCTGCTGGATGTGGATCCCGAAATCCGCCTCGCCCTTGCGCACGGCCTCGGTCACCAGCGCGCCGGAGCGTTCGAGGATCTGAACCCGGTTCTGCGGGTAGTCGCGCCCGTAGGCCTGCAGGACCGCCGGCATCCGGCGGAAGGCGATCGACTGAACGGTCGCCACCGTGACGTCGCCGACACCCAGCCGCGAGGTCGTGCGCAGGCGCTCGATCCCGTGGGTGAAATCGGTGATGAGCCGCGCGGCCAGCGGCAGGAACTCGTGGCCCACGGCGCTGAGGCGCACCGACCGCGTGGTGCGGTCGAGCAGCACCGCGCCGAGGAAGCCCTCGAGCTTCTGGATCCGCCGGGTGAGCGCCGTCTGCGTCAGCCCGAGGCTCTCGGCCGCCCGGCGGTAGCTGCCAAGCTCCGCGATCAGCACGAACGCCTGAACGCCGTCCACGGGAAGCTTCATGCCGAAACGTCATGAGTTGATGAGATCAATTCATTTTACTCGATGAACCTGGGGAGACAAGAGAGGGCGGGGCGACGCCCGCCCGACACGAATCGACCCCGTCCGAAACGGGGCGACGCGGAGGAAACGATGAGCGCGAACGCCGTTGCCGGGCCGCCGGTCGCGACCTCGACCCGCTCGGCGACGTCGCCGAAACCCTTCTGGACACGGGCCATGGAGGTGCGGGTCGGCATCATCCCGCTGCCCGTCTACCTTCTCCTGCTCGCCCTGATCGCCGCCTTCGCCGTCAGGGGTAAGATCTCGGGCGAGGTGACGGTGATGATCGCCGTCCTGGTCGCGGGCGGCTTCACCTGCGCCGAGATCGGCCGGCGCATCCCGGTGCTGCGGGCGGTGGGCGGCTCGTCCCTGGTGACGATCTTCCTGCCCTCGTTCCTCGTCGCCCATCAGCTTCTGCCGGGACCGCTCGTGCAGTCGGTGACGACCTTCACGAAGTCGACGAACTTCATCTACCTGTTCATCACCGCCGTGGTGGTCGGCTCGATCCTGAGCATGGACCGCCGGGTGCTGATCCAGGGCTTCGCCAAGATCTTCGTGCCCCTGGCGCTCGGCTCGCTCGCCGGCCTCCTCGCGGGCGGCAGCGTCGGCTGGCTCGTCGGCATCGGCTTCTGGCGGTCGATCCTCTACGTCGTGGTGCCGGTGATGGCCGGCGGCGTCGGCGAAGGCGCGATCCCCCTCTCGGTCGGCTACGCGGAGGCGCTCGGCCTCGATCACGGCGGGATGCTCGGACAGATCCTGCCGCTGGTCTTCTTCGGCAACCTCGTCGCCATCGTCTGCTGCGGCGCCCTCAACACGCTGGGCAGGCGCCGCCCCGACCTCACCGGCAACGGCCGGCTCCAACCGTCCGGAGACGGGGAGGGGGAGGCCGACCACGGCGCCGTCCACCGCGACACGTCCGCGATCGATGTCGCCACCGTCGCGGCCGGCGGGATCACCGGCATCGCCATCTACGTCTTCGGCACCTTGATCCACGCGCTGATCGGCCTGCCCGCGCCGATGGCGATGCTGTTCCTCGTGGTGCTCGCCAAGCTGCTGCGGGCGGTGCCGCCCCCGCTGGAGGAGGGCGCCCGCGTGGTGTTCCGCTTCTTCGTGGTGGCGGTGACCTACCCGCTGCTGTTCAGCACGGCGGTGGCGCTCACCCCCTGGCACGAGCTGGTCGAGGCGTTCCACCCGGCCAACCTGGTCACCATCGTGGCGACCGTGCTCGCGCTGACCGGCACCGGCTACGTCGTCGGCCGCTGGCTCGCCATGTACCCGATCGAGACCGCGATCGTGAACGCCTGCCACAGCGGCCTCGGCGGCACGGGCGACGTGATGATCCTGACCGCCGCCGAGCGGATGGAACTGATGCCCTTCGCCCAGGTCGCGACCCGGATCGGCGGGGCGCTCACCGTCACCGCCGCGATCGTCGCGATGGCCCATTTCAAGATCGTCTGACGGAGGCGCGCCGTGCTGATGCGCTCGAAGCTGTTCGTCCCGGCCTCCCGGCCCGAACTGTTCGCGAAGGCCGCCGCCGGCCCCGCCGACGCCCTCTCCTTCGACCTCGAGGACGCCGTGCCGGAAGCCCGCAAGGACGCGGCGCGGGACGCTCTCGCGGCCTATCTGCGGGAAGCGCCCTCCGGTCTGCGCCAGACCGTCGTGGTGCGGGTCAACGCCCCCGGCACCGGGCATTTCGCGCGCGACCTCGAGGCGGTGGCCCTGCCGCGCACGGACCTCATCAACCTGCCGATGGTCGAGGAACCGGCCGCCATCACCGCGGCGGCCACCCGCCTCGACGGGTTGGATCCGGCGGGCCGCATCCGCCTCCTCGTCAACATCGAGACGCCACGGTCGCTGCGCCGGGCGGCCGACCTCGCCCGCGCGCATCCCCGCGTCGCCGGCCTGCAGATCGGCTACGCAGACCTGCTCGAGCCCTGCGGCATCGACCGCGACGACGCCTCGGCCCTGGCCCAGATCCGCCTCGCCGTCCGGCTCGCGGCCGCGGAGGCCGACGTGCCCGCCTACGACGGGGCGTTCGCGGCGGTGAAGGAGCCCGAGGCGTTCCGCGCGGAGTGCGAGGCCGCCCGCCGCCACGGCTTCGCCGGCAAGACCTGCATCCATCCGAGCCAGGTCGAGATCGCCAACGCCGCCTTCCTGCCGCGCCCGGACGAGGTGGCGTGGTCGCGCCGCATCCTGGCGGCCGCCGCCGAGGCCGAGGCGCGGGGGCTCGGGGCGATCCTCGTGGACGGCAGGATGATCGATCCGCCCTTCCTGGCCCGGGCCCGCGCCGTCGTGGCGCTGTCCGACCTCCACAGCGGGACGGAAGCCCGATGACCATGCGTGACCTGCACCGGCGCGACTACCGGCCCGAGGCCAGCGGCATCCTCGACGGCGTGCGCATCCTCGACCTCTCCCGCCTCTTCGCCGGCAACGTGCTGACTCAGATGCTCGGCGATTTCGGCGCCGAGGTGATCAAGGTCGAGCCCCCCGAGGGCGACACCCTGCGCGCCTGGAAAACCGAGGGTGTGGAGACCCACTGGAAGATCTACGCCCGCAACAAGAAGAGCCTGTGCCTGTCGCTGCGCGATCCGCGCGCCGTCGACGTGATCCGCGCCCTGGTGCCGTCCTGCCAGATGCTGGTGGAGAGCTTCCGGCCGGGGGTGCTCGAAGCGATGGGCCTGGCGCCCGAGGCCCTGCACGCCCTCAATCCCGGCCTGACCATCATCCGCATCTCCGGCTGGGGCCAGGACGGGCCCTACGCGCAGCGGCCCGGCTTCGGCACCGTGATCGAGGGGTTCTCCGGCTTCGCGGCGATGAACGGTTTCGCGGATCGCGAGCCCGTGCTGCCGCCGATGTACCTCGCCGACGGGGTCGCCGGCCTCACCGGGGCCTCGGCCGCGATGATCGCGCTCCGCGAGGTGGAGGTGAATGGCGGCCGCGGGCAGGTGATCGATCTGCCGCTCCTCGACCCGCTCTTCGCGATCCTCAGCCCGCAGGCGGCGCATCACCGGCTCACCGGCACGGTGAAGCCGCGCACCGGCTCGCGCTCGACGAACTCGGCGCCGCGAAACGCCTATCGGTGCAGCGATGGCCGCTACGTCGGCCTGTCGGGCTCGATCCAGAAGATGGCCGAGCGCCTGTTCTGGGCGATCGGGCGCCCGGACCTCGTGGACGACCCGCGCTTCCGCACCAACGCCGACCGGTTGCGCCACGTCGACGAGCTCGACGCGATCATCGGCGCATTCATCGCGCGGCGGACGCAGGACGAGAACGTCGCCTTCTTCGAGGCGGCCGAGGTGACGATCGGCCCGATCAACGATGCGGCCAAGCTCGTCGCCGACCCGCACGTGGTCGAGCGCGAACTCGTCGCCGACTATCCCGACCCGGACATGGGGCTGATCCCCATGCACGCCGTCGTGCCGCGCCTGCACGATCGGCCGGGCTCGATCCGCACCCCCGCGCCGACACTCGGCCAGCACAACCGCGAACTGCTCGGCCGGATCGGCATCGCGGGCGCGGCCTTCGACGGGCTCGTCGAGGCGGGCGTGGTGCGCGGCGGCGACACCCGGTGACGACGACAGGGAGGATGGGAATGCCCATGCTGACACGCCGCGGCTTCGTCGCGGCCACGATGGCCGGCGTGGCGCTGCCGCGCGGGGCGCTGGCCGCCGACGGACCGGTCCCGAACTCCGCCGGCACCGAGGGGCCGCGCCGTCTTGCGCCCGCCGGGGCCTGCGACTGCCACTTCCACATCATCGACGCGCGCTTCCCGCCCCCCGACACGCCGAAGCCCCCGGGCATGACGGTCGACGATTACCGCCTGCTCCAGGCGCGCCTCGGCACGACCCGCGCCGTGCCGGTGCAGCCGAAGAACCACGGCACCGATCCGACCTGTCTCCTCGACGCCCTCGCGCGCTTCGGCGGGAACGGGCGCGGCATCGCCGTCCTTCGCCCGGACGTCACGGACGCCGCGCTGAAGCGCCTCGACGCCGGCAACGTGCGCGGCCTGCGCTTCAGCGTCTGGAATCCCAACGACACCGTGGCCCCGATCGCCGCGATCGAGCCGCTGGCCAAGCGCGTCGCCGATCTCGGCTGGCACGTGCAGCTGCACATGTCCGGGGACCAGATCCGGGAGAACGCGGCTCTGCTGAACCGGCTGCCCTGCGGGATCGTGTTCGACCATATGGGCCGCCTCGATCCCGCCAGGGGGCCCGACGACCCCGCCTTCGCGACCATCGCCGGCTTGGTCGAGAAAGGACGGGCCTGGGTGAAGCTCGCGGGCGCCTACCTGAACACCCGAGCCGGCCCGCCCGAGTATCCGGACGCGACCCGCACCGCCCGGGCCTTCGTGAAGCTCGCGCCCGAACGCCTCGTCTGGGGCAGCGACTGGCCGCACGTCACCGAGACGCACAAGCCCGACGACGCGGTGCTGTTCGACCTGCTCTCCGACTGGGCCGGCAGCGAGGCCACGCGCGACAGGATCCTCGTCGACAACCCGGCCAAGCTCTACGGCTTCGCCTGATCGGAGAACCGGCCTGATGGGAGAGCCGCGGATGCGGAGTTCGACCTCGCCCTCCCGCCGCCGCGTCGCCGCGTGGTTGGCCGCGGGCCTCGCCCTCGCCGCCGAGCCGGCGAGGGCCGCCCCCGGCGGGGAGCCTCCCCTCGCCGACCGGCTCGCGGCCTACGCCCACCGCCTGCGGTTCGAGGATCTCGACCCGGCCACGGTCGAGACGGTGAAGGTCCACCTCATCGACGCGCTGGGATGCGGGCTCGTCGCCCTCGATGCCGGGCCGGTGCGGATCTGCCGGGAGATCGCGCTCAGCGACGGGGTCGGTTCCGCGACCATCCTCGGCACCGACCGGCGGACCAGTCCGGAGCTCGCCGCCTTCCAACGGCGTCGCCATCCGCTACGAGGATTTCAACGACGTCTATGTCGGGCGCGAGCCGGGCCATCCCAGCGACACCATCGCCGCCTGCCTCGCCGTGGCCGAGGCCGAGGGCGCCACGGGTCGCGACCTCATCGCGGCGATCGCCGTCGCGTACGAGATCACCTGTCGCCTGCTCGACGCCGCCGAAGTGACGGGGCGTGGCTGGGACCATCCGGTCTACAGCCTGCCCGCCTCGGCGCTGGCCGCGGGCCGGCTGATGCGGCTCGCGCCGGAGGCCCTGACCCAGGCCGTCAACCTCGCGATCAACGGCCACATCGCCATGAACCAGACCCGCGTCCAGACCCTCTCGGACTGGAAGGGCGTGGCTGATGCCGAGGCGACCCGCGCGGGGGTGTTCGCGGCGCGCCTCGCCCGTGCCGGGCTGACGGGGCCGGCGCCGATCTTCGAGGGCCGTGCCGGCTTCTTCAAACAGGTCTCCGGCCCGTTCACCGTCGACGTTGCGACCTTCGGCGGCCAGGGACGCCCCTTCCGCGTCGCGCAATGCGGGATCAAGCCGTACCCGGCGCAGGTCTACTGCCTGACGGCGATTCCGGCCGGCATCGCCATCGCCGCGGAAGCCGGTGGCGTCGACAGGATCCGCAGCCTGCGCATCGACACGACGCATCTCGGCTACGTCACCGCCGGCCGCGACCGCGAGAAATGGCGCCCGACGACGAAGGACACGGCCGACCACAGCCTGCCCTACATCACGGCGCGGGCGATGCTCGACGGTGCCATCACCAACGACAGCTACGCCCCCGACAAGCTCCGCGATCCGTCCCTGCTGGCGCTCATCGACCGGATCACCGTCGCCGAGGAGCCCGCCCTGACGGCCATGCAGCCGAGAGCGGTGCCGAACCGCTTGACCGCCACACTGGCGGACGGACGCGAGATCGTCCGCCAGGTCGATGATGTCCCGGGCTTCGTGGCGCGGCCGATGACCCGCGACGACGTCGAGCGCAAGTTCCGCATGAATGCCGGCAAGCGCCTCGACCCGCGCGAGGTTCGCCGCATCCTCGACGCCCTCTGGGCGATCGATGGACGGCCCGACCTCACCGGCCTGCTCGCGTCACTGTCCTGAGCGAGCCGGAAGGGGACGGCCATTCCGCCCTCGGTCAGCTGGCGCTGTCGCCCCACGTCGTGGCGGCAACCTCTGCGCTTGGCTGCTCCCCGCTCAGCCCTCCGGCGGGCCAACGGTATCGGCCGCGTGGGCCTCGCGGGACCCGAGCGGCTTCGGCTGCCCGGTCGTGCTGTCGCGCGCCGTCTGACGTTCGATCTCGGCGTTCAGCTTGGCTCCGAGAAGCACGATCACGACCGAGAACCAGATCCACGTCATGAATCCGACGCCCGCGCCGAGCGAGCCGTAGATCCTGTTGTAGCTGTCGAAGCTGGCGACGTACCACGAGAACGAGACCGAGGCGCAGACCCAGGAGACGGCCGCGGCGGCGCCACCCCAGCTCACCCAACGCCACTTGGCCTCGCGCCGACTGGGTCCGTACCGATACGTCACGGCTAGGGCGAGGCTGACGAGGATCAGCAGTCCCGGCCAGCGCAACAGACGCAGCGCGGTGTCCGTCAGGGCGCCCAGACCGAGCTGGTTGAGCGCGATCGGCAGGATCACGACCAGGCTGGTGACGGTCAGGGCGAACAGGATGCCGCTGAGCGTGAACAGGAAGGTGGTGGCGTAGAAGCGCATCAGCGAGCGCTTCTCGCGCTCCCGGTAGATGACGTTGAGCGCATCGAAGAGGGCGCTCACCCCCGAATTCGCGCTCCAGAAGGCGATCAACACGCTCACCAGCGAGGCTGTGCTGAGCGCACCGGTGCTCTGCTGGGCGACGCGGATGAGCTGGTCCGACAGGAGATCGAGGACGCCGCTCGGCAGCACGCCCATGAGGAGGCTCACGTGCTGGCTGATGGCGTGCGGGTCGGAGAACAGACTGTAGAGCGACACGATGGTCGCGAGCGCCGGGAAGGTCGCCAACAGGGTGAAGAAGGCGACGCCGCCGGCCGTGGCGAGTACGCGATCGCGCGGGAACGAGTACAGGACCCTGAAGAGGACGTCCTTCCACCCCGCGGCCGGGATCTGGGCGGGATCGTCTGCGGTTCGGCCACGCCCCGGTTCGCGCGCCCGGCTCTGAGCGAGGGTGAGGCTTCTCGGGTCAGGGCGGCGCGTGCTGACGGAGCGCCAATCTTCGCCCTCATCCTCGTCGTGGTTCTCGTCGGGGGTCACGAGGGATCCTGCGCGGCGGTCTACGCGGGCGCACTATGCGCTGTCCGGGCGCGGTGCCGACCGCGTCGGCCGTTTCGCCGCATCACGGGGTGGCCGTTCGGCCTCGCGCCCATACCACCCGCTCCGGAGGTCTTTTGCAATCTCCGAAAGCGGCCATACCCCGGGCGGGTCTCACCCCGGGAACTGGCGGCGTTGCGGCCTCCGGTGGTGCCGTGACCGATGTGCCCCGGTGTAGAGTAATCCCCGGCTGCCGAAGAGGGCGGAGATTCGCGGCTCGATCTCGATCCCGCGTCGGCAGCACCTTCGATTCGAATTCATCGAGCCTCAGAGACAGATCATTACATGCCGAACATGTTCGCGGTCGGAGCGTGCAACGTGAAAGCGTGGCCCTCATCGATCCAGCCGCTTCCGGCATGACCTTGCTCGATGTAGCTGATCTCGTCGGCACTGGAAGCGTAGTAGTGGCGCCCGCTCTCGGTGTTGACGAATCGCTCGATGTTCAACGCGTTCGATCCGGCGGTGGTCGAACTGGCGTAGGCGTCGAACGCGACGCCGTCGTAGTGGTAGCCGGAGCCGTCCGAGAGAAGCCCGTCGCGCTCCGCGGTGCTGGTCGTGTAGAAGTGGTCGCCGGTCGTCGGGTTGGTGAATCGAAAGACGTCGTCGGTGGCCGACGACGATGCCGGGGCGGCCCAGCCGACGCCCTGATAGGCATATCCAGACTGGGTGCTCTCCAGATGCGCGCGTTCTGCCGCGCTGGCCGTGTAGAAGTGCTGCCCGGAGGCCGCGTCATAGAAGTGAAAGACCGGCTCCAGCGCCGTGGCGGAGCCCGGGTTGGCCTGATAGGCGCGCATGTAGTCGATGTTCATCTGCGCGGGAAACGGCGTCGTCGCGTCGACGTCGCCCGGCCACGAGCCGCCGACGGCCAGGTTCGCGATCATGTACATGGGCTTGTCCAGACCGGCCGGCGTCGGTGTCCGGTAGATCTCCTGTCCGTCGAAGTAGAAGGTCAGGGTGTCCGGTTGCCAGTCGACGCCGTAAGTGTGGTAGCCGCCGCTCATGTCGGCGACGTTGGAGATCCCCTGGCTCATCGTGTGGTTGCCGGGTGTCTGGCCCGGCGCCAGGCTGTGCACCGTGGTGTAGAGCGTGCCGGGATCGTGCCCGAGCATCTCCATCACGTCGATCTCGGGCGGCCAGGAGCCGTCCTCCGGGAGCAACCAGAAGGCCGGCCAGTAACCCTGACCGGCGGGCAGTTCGGCCCTCATCTCGAAGTAGCCGTAGGTCTGGCTGAAACTGTGGAAGGTATTGATCATCCCCGAGGTGTAGGGCTGGTCCCCCAGATCCTGGAGCCGAGATGGGTCTGACGGTGCGGCCGTGATGCTGAGGATCCCGTCGTGCACGCTGAACGGGCTCGGGAGCGCGCTGCCGGCGGGTTGATCGGCGCGGACATACCATTGCTGCTCCTGATTGAAGGGGAGCGTTCCGGTCGACGTGACGTGGATGCTCCATTGCGGGCCGCCCGAGGTGTCGAGACCCGCGGTGCCGTCCCAGAGCCTCAGCGTGTCGAAGTCCTCGCTGTACGTGAGGGTCGCTGTCTGGGCGAGATTGCTCGGATCGATACTCACGGGTCACCTGCCCATTCGCCGCCTTCACCGAAGTGACTGTACCGGACGATACAATCATAAGCTGCAATACGGAATCCGTGCGCCGGTTCCGGCAGTGAGTGCTGCGCACCGTTTCGGTGACGGCGCGACGCGCCGGGCACCGCTGTCGATGCGCGCGGGGCGACATGGCGCATTTGAGTAAGCCGTTGTTGTATCGATGCATCCGTTGTCTGTGGAGCTCATCGTTCTCCGGGCATTGGTCTGATCTGTAAACGACCGCATGACATCGGAGATGTTGGCGAAGTTCAGGCGCGACGATGTGAGCGTATATTAGATCTTGAGTGCTGCGCGGACATGGGCTTGACGGCGACGGGCGTCGCTCTCGATTGCTCAAAGCGCGGACATCGCCTCGCCATTCTCAAGTATGCGCGCCCGTCGGCGACGTCCCGCAGGAGTGAAACCCGTCGTCGAGGAGGCGGACATTCTCGAGCTGAGGCCGAAGACCAAGATGGTCGACCCGCTTCGTGTGCCGGCATTCCGAAGGGTAGCGCGCAGCAACGGAGCGTCGCCGGCTCGGTAATCACTACGGACACGCGATTTTGCAACCCATAATTGCACTGCTGGTTACGCATCAAAACCGGAGGTGCCCATGACATCGTCCTCTCTCACCGCGCTCAACCCGTCGTCACGCTCGCTCGAGTGGCTCGTCGGGTCCAGCGCGCTGTTGTCCTCCACCGCGCTCTCGACCGGTCAATTGACGAGCCTCGGCCCGATTGCCTCTCTCGTCGAGAGTGCCGTCGATGTCGGTGCCGCGGACGCGGGTGGGTCGCTGCTCCCCGACGCGCTGACTGACACCGCGAACCGCATCGTCCTCGACACGCATGCGCAGCTCGAGAACACGGGTCATGAGATCGCGGCGCTGAACGGCCCGCTCCACGGCCTGACCAATCTCGGTGAGACGGTCGGGCTCGGTCATATCGGCGAGGCCGGCAACCTGATCACGGACCTGTCCGGCGCTGTCGCCAGCCCGACCGATGCCGGCGGCCTTGTTCCGGTGCTGAGCGATGCCGCCCAGGTCGCCGAGGCGGCCGGGACCTTGCTGAATACGGTCACGGCACTGCCCGTCGCCGGCAACGGGCTTGTCGGCTCCGGCGGGACTCTGACGCCCGCGGCGGGTATCCTCAATCAAGCCGTCCTCGACCTGCACACGACGTTGGAGGATGTCGGCCATCAGATCCCGGTGCTCAACACGCCGATTCACGCCCTGACCGGGCTGGGTGAGACGGTCGGCCTCGGTCACATCGGCGCGGCGGGCAATCTCCTGACGGACACGCTCGCCGTCCCGGGGTCGATACTGAGTGGCGGCGGCCTCGCCTCGGCCAGTCCGGTTCTCACGGATCTCGGTCCTGTTCTCGGCGCGACCGACACGCTGATCACCGCCGTCACGGGCGCCGCGACGGCCGGCGGCCTGCTCTCGTCGGGCGGCCTCCTCGCCCCGGTCACGAACCTCGCGAACACCGCCGTCCTCGACGTTCACATGACCCTCGAGAACCTCGGGCACGAGATCCCGCTGCTCAACGACGCTGTCCACGGTCTGACCAATCTCGGCGAGACCATCGGCCTCGGCCATCTGGGCCAGGGCGGGAACCTGCTGACGGATGCCGCGGCCCTGCCCGGTGCCCTCCTGGGCGGCCAGGGGCTCGGGGCATTATCCCCCGTCCTCGGCGATGTCGGCGCGGTGGCCGGCGCTGCCGGCGGCCTGCTCGGCGGCGTCACCGGCATCGTCGGCGACCTGGGTGGTGCGGGAGCACCGGGCACGGGTAGTCTCCTCGCCCCCGTCACCGCCGCGGTCGACGGTCTCCTGGGCGGCCTGAACGGAGGTACGGGCTCCGGCGCGACCGGCGCGCTGCTCGGGACGAACGCGCCGCTGCAGCCGGTCGGGGATGTGGCCAATACGCTGATCGACGGCGTCCACGCGGGCCTGGAACAGGTCGGCCACGATGTGCCGATCCTCAACGGTCCGCTCCATGCGGTGATCGGGCTGGGCAACACGGTCGGGTTGGGTGAACTCGGAGACACCCACAACCTGCTCACCGACACCATCAACCTGCCCGGCGCGCTCCTGACCGGAAACGGTCCTGCAGGCGTGGCTCAGGTCGTCGGCGATCTCGGGCACGTCGCGGACGCGCTGGGCGGCGTTGTCGGCTCGGCGACCGGTCTCCTCGACACGGCTGGCGGCGGTCTCGGATCCGGCCTGCCGGGCGGTGGCCTCCTGGCACCGGTCACCTCCGCGCTCGGCGGTCTCACGGGGGACCAGGGCACCGGTGCCCTCGACGGTCTCCTGGGCGGCCTGAACGGAGGTACGGGCTCCGGCGCGACCGGCGCGCTGCTCGGGCCGAGCGCGCCGCTGCAGCCGGTCGGGGATGTGGCCAATACGCTGATCGACGGCGTCCACGCGGGCCTGGAACAGGTCGGCCACGATGTGCCGGCCCTGAACGACCCGCTCCACGCCGTGATCAACCTCGGAACTGCGGTCGGCCTGGGAGAACTCGGCGAGTCGAGCAATCTCGTGACCGATATCGTCAACCTGCCGGGCGCGGTGCTGGCCGGCGACGGGGGGCCCGCGGTGGCGCAGGTCGCGAGCGATCTCGGATCCGTGACGGATGCGGCCGGCAGCGTGCTGGGTTCGGTCGCGGGGATCCTTCCTGCGGCCGGCGGCGACGGCCACCCGACGGGCACTCCGGTCGACGGCGTCGTCGCGACCGTGGCCACGGTCCTGGGCGCGGGCGATACCGGTGCGGCGGGCGGCGCCGTCGGCAACCTGCTCGGCAATCTCACCGGCAACACGTCGGGTGAGGCGGGAGCCGGGACGCACCCGCTGATCGACGTGTCGGCGGGCCCGACGACCGCGACCCCGGTGGCGGACGTTGCCGTGCTCACGCCCTCCGCCGATCCGGCCCACGCCGTCGAGGTGAGCGCGATCGCGGTGAGTGCCGATCAGCCGAGTTTGGCCACGGCGAACCTGCTCGGCAGCGACAGCATCCACCTGCCGCAGACCGGCGGCGGCGCCGACTCCCTCGTCGGCCACCTCGCGGACGCGGTGTCGGCGACATCCGCCGCTCCGGCCGGGGCGGGTGCCTCTCAGGGCGTGAGCGTCGATCTCGGCATCGCCACGATCGATCTCGGCGGCCACACCGAGGTTCAGCACACGGACCCGACGCCCCACACGGCCACGAGCGGCCTGCACCTGCTCGGCCTGTGAGACTCGGCCCCCGCCGCTTCCGCGGCGGGGGCTTCCCCACCGCTGTGGCCCGCATCGCGTCGGCCTGAACCGCTTCGCTGACCTGCAGAGTCGAGGGATCGAATCGTGACCGACGAACGCGTGCTGCGTGTCGCGAGGCGCCGGGAGTTCTGGTCCGCGGTCCGGGCCGGACGCACCTGCCTGATCACCGTGATGATCATCAGCGGTCTCATCAACCTGCTGATGCTCACGGCCCCGATCTTCATGCTGCAGGTCTACGACCGGGTGCTGCCGAGCCGGAGCATCGCGACGCTCGTCGGTCTCGCCGGCATCACGCTGATGCTGCTCGTGATCCAGAGCGTCTTCGAGATCTTCCGTGCCCGGATCCTGGCGCGCTTCGGTCGCCTCGTCGACGAGCGCCTGGGGCCGCGGATCTTCCGAGCCCTGCTGGCGCGCGGCGCCGAGATGCCGCGCAGCGACGACGGGCCCCAGGCCCTGCGCGATCTCGACACCGTCCGCGGCTTCGTGTCGAGCATGGCGGTCAGCGCCTTCTTCGACCTGCCCTGGGTGCCGCTCTACGTCGCGGTCTGCTTCCTGTTCCATCCCTGGCTCGGCGCGGCGGTGGCCGGGGGCGCCCTGTTCCTGTGCGTGCTGACGGTCCTCACGGACTGGGCCTCGTCCGCGTCCACCCAGGACGCCGTCCGGACGGCCGGCGAGCGCCGGTCCTTCACCGACATGGCGCACCGGACCGCACCGCTGCTCTCGGCCCTCGGGATGCGGTCCCGCATCGCGGAACTCTGGCAGGTCCGGGCCCGGCGCAACCTCGACGTCACGGCGTACGGGAACGATCTGGCCATCGGCTTCGGCACGACGGCACGCCTGCTGCGCACGGTGCTGCAATCCAGCATCCTCGGTCTGGGGGCCTTCCTGGTGGTGCGCGAGGAGGCGACGGCCGGCGTGATGCTGGCCGCCACGATCCTGTCCGCCCGCGCCCTCGCGCCGGTCGACCTGGCGATCGCCAACTGGAAATCGTTCTCGGGCGCCCGGCAGGCCTGGGGCCGCCTCGTCGCGTTCCTGCCCCGGCGGGAGCCCGCCGCCCTGACCCCGCTCCCGGCGCCGCGGGAGAGCGTCCGCGTGACGGCCCTGTCGATCGCGGCTCCCGGAACCGACACCCTGGTGCTCCACGACGTCAACGTCGCCCTCGCCCCCGGCAGCGCCCTCGGCGTGATCGGGGCCAGCGGCTCCGGCAAATCCACCTTCGCCCGTGCCCTCGTCGGACTGGCGCGCCCGAGCCGCGGCGTGATCCGCCTCGACGGCGCGGCGATCGAACAGTGGGACCCCGATGCTCTCGGGCGCGCGGTCGGCTACCTGCCGCAGGACATCGAGATGTTCGACGGCACGATCGCCGAGAACATCACGCGCTTCGATCCCGAGCCCAACCCCGAGGCCCTGCTCGCGGCCGCTCAGGCCGCCGGCGTGCACGAGGTCGTGCTCCGCCTGCCGGGCGGCTACGACGCCCGCGTCGGTTCCGGCGGCCTGGGCCTCTCCGGCGGTCAGCGGCAGCGGATCGCGCTCGCGCGGGCGCTCTACGGCGATCCCTTCCTGGTGGTCCTCGACGAGCCGAACTCGAATCTCGACCTCGACGGCGACCGTGCCCTGTCGGCCGCCGTGCAGGGCGTCCGCGCCCGCGGCGGCATCGTCGTGGTGATCGCCCACCGGCCCAGCGCCCTGGCGGCGGTCGATCGCATCCTGGTCCTCGGGGACGGGCGCGTGCAGCTGCACGGCCCGCGCGACGAAGTTCTGTCGAAGCTCAATGCCCTGACGCGGCAGACGCCCACGAGGGTCGCATGACGACGGGTCACACGCCCATCGGGCCGGGGTCGGATCCGACCTCCGAGACGCGGCGCTCCTTGCGGCGGCACGTCGCCGGCGTCGCCGCCGTGATCGTGGTCGCCACGGGCGCGGGAGCCTGGACGGCGGCGACGGAGTTGTCCGGCGCCATCATCGCCACCGGCTCGCTGGTGGTCGAGAGCAACATCAAGAAGGTCCAGCATCCGACCGGCGGCGTCGTCGCCGAACTGCCGATCCAGGAGGGCGCGCGCGTGCAGGCGGGCGACCTGCTGGTGCGCCTGGACGCGACGACAGCCAGGGCCACCTACGACAGCGTCACCAAGAGCCTGTGGGAGATCGCGGCCCGCAACGCCCGGTTGGAGGCGGAGCGCGACGGCCGCGCGAGCCTCGCCGTCGCCCCCGAGCTCGAGGGAGCCGGGCCGGAGGTGGCCCGGATCGTCGACGGCGAGCGCAAGCTGTTCCACTTCCGACGGGACGCGCTCCAGGGTCAGAAGGCGCAGCTCCGCGAGCGGATCGGTCAGCTGAACGAGGAGATCAAAGGTCTGACCGAGCAGGCCGCCGCGAAGGAGCAGGAGACCGCGATCATCGGGCGGGAATACGAAGGCGTCGAGGATCTCTGGAAGAAGAACCTCATCCAGCTGACCCGGCTCACGAGCCTCCAGCGGGACATGTCCCGCCTGAAGGGCGAGCGCGGCGTCCTTGTCGCCAACATCGCGCAGACCAAGGGCAAGGTCTCGGAGACCGAGCTGCAGATCATCCAGCTGGAGCAGAATCTGCGCAGCGACGTCGCCAAGGAACTGGCCGAGAACCGCGCGAAGGCCGCGACGCTGACCGAGCAGAGGATCACGGCCTTCGACCAGCTGCAGCGCATCGAGATCCGCGCGCCGCAGACCGGCTACGTGCACGAACTCGCGGTCCACACCCGCGGCGGCGTGATCTCCCCGGGCGAGCAGATCATGTTGATCGTGCCCAATGCGGACTCGCTCGTCGCGGAGGTTCGGGTCGCGCCGCAAGACATCGATCGGCTGCAGACCGGTCAAGCCGCCGGACTTCGCTTCCCGAGCTTCGACCAACGTACAACGCCGGAACTGAACGGTCGGGTCGTCCGGATCGCCGCGGACGTGAGCGAAGACAAGCGAACGGGCAGCTTCTACTACCTTGTTCGCCTGGGCGTGACGAAGGAGGAGTTGAATCGGCTGGACGGGGCCAAATTGATGCCCGGTATGCCGGTGGAGGCCTTCATCCGGACCGCTGACCGGACTGTTCTCTCCTACCTCACGAAGCCGCTCGTCGATCAGGCCCGACGCGCTTTCCGTGAGAAGTGAGGCCTTCTGGCTCTCCCGCGAAGGATGCGTCCGCGATCCGGCCGAAGGCGCGCCCCACGCCGGGGACCATCCTCGACGATAAGGACGCGCCGGCCGTCGAGCGGTTGGGCAGCGTCGGACATCGGCACTCCGCGAGGATCCACCTGATCCCTCGCGCTGACCCCGCCGAGAGAGCCCGCGTTCACATCGATCAGGTGATGGGCATCTCGATCCGGCAGCGCACACCGTCCGTACCCAGCGCGTAGTCGACCTCGGCCTCCATCGCGTAGGCCAGCGCCTCCTGGATCAACTCCGTGCCGTAGCCCCGGCGCGTGGTCGTCTCCGGATCGATGGCGACGCCGCTCTCGACCCAGCTCAGGGTCAGTCGCCGACGACCGCGCCGGTCGAGGACAACTTCCCAGGTCACATCGAGCCGGCCGGTCTCGACCTTCAGCGCACCGTACTTCACCGCATTGGTAGTCAGCTCGTGCAGGGCCAGGGCGAAGTTCTGGACCTGTCGCGCTTTCAGGGAGACTTCCGGTCCCGCGATCGTCAGCCGGTCCCAGGCTCCATTCGCGTGCGCAGCCAGCTCAGCCCTGACCAGCGCGCCGACCTCGACGGTATCGCTGCCCGCTTGGCTGAGCAGGGCCTGCGCCCGGCTGAGCGCCTGCAGCCGCTCCTCGAACGCCTCGACCGAGCCGCCCTGCTTGACCGTGCGGTCTGCCACGGCGGTGACGACGCCCAGAAGGTTGCGCGCCCGGTGCTGCAGCTCGTTGACGAGCACGTCCTGCCGACGGGTGGCTGCCTTCTCCTCGGTGATGTCGCGGCCCACGCCACCGAACCAGCACAGCGTCCCGGCTGCGTTGCGCATCGGGAAGTCGGTGTTGCGCAGCCAGCGCACGGCCCCGCCCCTGGGCTGCCGGATGCGGTACTCGAAGGAGACGCGCTCGCCTGCGCGCACGCGATCGATCGCCGCGAGCGCGTGGGGCCGATCGTCGGGCAAGATCATATCGAGCCAGCCAGCCAAATTGTCGCCGCGCAGGGCGGCCTCCCGGTCGAGGCCGTAGATCTGCTCGAAGGCCGGCGTGAGGTAGACCCATTGCAGGGTCTTGGCATCACGGATCCACAGGACGTCCGAGGAGGCCTCGCCGAACTGCCGCAGCCGCTCTTCGCTGTCCCGCAGGCGCATCTCGGCCCGGGCTCGCTCGACGGCTGCCCACGTGCGATCCGCGGTCTCTTCCAGCAGGTCGATGTCGGATGCGCGCCAGGCGAGCGGCGCGCTGCTCAGCGCGGCCATGGCGGCGACCACCTTGCCGTCCTTGATGAGAGGTGTGGTCAGGGCAGCTCGGACCTCGTAGGCGAGGAGGCCGTGACGTTCGCCGGCGCTCAGCACGGTGTCAGCCGCGATGTCGTCGATGGCGACTGAGCGCCCGGCGCGCCATGCCTCGGCATGAACCGGGTACAGGCTGAGGTCATGCGTTCCGACGCGGCTCGGCATGGCGCCGCGATAGGAATCTCGCGCGTTGGAGATCACGCCCCGGCCGATATCGATTTCGCTGTACTGGGCCGCTCCGACGCCGAGATGCGCCCCGAGGATGCGACAGGCAACGTCCTGGATCACGACGGCATCGGAGAGAGGCCGAAGCGCGTCGCCGAGCCTCAACAGGAAGGCTTGCCGCTCCTCGCTCGCGCGCAGGGCTGCTTCGGCCTCGACGCTGGCCGTGATGTCCGTGGAGACGCCGATATGGCCGAGATAGGTGCCGTCCTCGCCGAACAGCGGCTGCGCGTAGTTCTCGAACCAGCGCCACTCCCCGTCGTAGCGCCGGATCCGGTTGCGGTTCTGCCAGGGCCGGCGCCGATGCACCGCCGCCAGATAATCCGCGACGTAGTCGTCAACATCGTCGGGGTGGACGAGCGTGTGCCAGCCCTCGCCGCGGATCGCGTCCGCCGACTTGCCGGTGAAGGTGATGAAATAGCCGTTGATGAAGAGGTTCTCGCCGTTCTTGTCGTTGCGCCAGATCAGGGCGGGGGCGGTGTCGGCGAGCGTGCGGAACTGCGCCTCGCTGCGTCGAAGCGCTTCCTCCGCGCTCCTGCGCGCGGTCGCGTCGCTCGCCGTGCCGAGCCACTCCCGGATGTCACCCGCTGCGTCGAGCAGCGGCACGGCGCGCGACAACGTCCACCCCAGGCTGCCGTCCGTGCGCCGGACACGGTGCTCCAGCTCGAACACGGTCTTGGCTCGGATCGCGGCCCGAATGGCAGCTGTAACCTGCTGCTGGTCAGCCGGGTCGATGTACGCGCCCAGCCACTCGCCGCTCGGGCAGGTGGTGTCTGCCAGGAAGCCGCGCCCGTCGAGGGCCCACATCTCGCTCCAGTCCGGGCTCATGCAGTAGATGACATCCGAGCTGGCGGTGACGAAGGCGCGAAATCGCTCCTCGCTCGCGCGCAGCGCCGCCTCGGCGCGCACCCGCTCGGTGATGTCCGAGAAGAGGACTGCCACGCGATTGCGCTCGCGATCGAGGCTGAAGATGTTGAGGTCGAAGGTGCGTCCGAGACTCTGCTCGGGTTCCTGCACCCGCAAGGGTAGGCCGGTGTCGAGCGCCCGCCCATACATCTGCGTCCAGCGCGGGTTGGGGGTGCCGAGCAACTCCGTCGCGGTCTTGCCCACCGGGTAGGGCATCGCGGTGTGCTGCATGAAAGCAGGGTTGACCTCCAGGAAGCGGAAATCGCTCCAGGCGTGCGCCTCGTCCCTTATGACCTCGACCACGGCATAGGCTTCGTCCATCGACTCGAAGAGGGTGCGGTAGCGCTCCTCGCTGTCCCGCAGCGCCGCCTCGGCGCGCTTGCGGACATCGATGTCGATGTTCATGCCGAGCCACTTCTCAACGCGCCCGCCGGCATCGAGTACGGGGGCGGCGCGGACGTTGGTCCAGCGCCAGCCGCCGTCGGGAGCGCGAAGGCGGAACTCGGCGTTGACGAGCCCGCGCACCGCGACAGCCTCGCGCCATTGCCGCTCGGCATAGGCGCGGTCGTCGGGGTGGATCGCGTCGAGCCAACCGTAGCCGAGCCACTCCTCCAGGGTCTGGCCGGTATAGGCGCGCCAACTCGGACAGTCGGCGATGACGACGCCGCTCCCGTCGGTCTCCCATACCGCCTGCGCCCAGCTCTCGATCAGGAGGCGGTGGCGCGTCTCACTCGCGCGCAAGGCCGCCTCCACGCGCGCCCGCGCGCCGATCTCGAAGCCTGTCATGTGCACGAAAGCGACGCGCTCGTCCGCCTCGCGCACCGGTGTCAGCAGGGCGTCGAAGACATCGGTCGCTTCGCCCTCGCCGCGCGTGTCGAGCGGCTGCCCTGCTATCTGCACGGTCTCGCCCGCGAAGGCGCGCGCGTAGAACGGCGCCACCGTCGCCCAGCCCTCCGGGAAGGTCTCCGCCAGCGGGTGGCCGAGAGCCGCCGGATGCCGGTCGCCGTAGAGCTTGGCGGCGGCATCGTTGTAGATCAGGACGCGCTCGGGCCCGCACACGAGGCTCGTCACGAGCGGACTGGCGAGCACCTGCTCCACCATGACTTTGAGGCGTTCCGACCACGCGGCGGTCGAGCCGAGCGGTGTCGCGGTCCAGTCGAAGGCGCGAATGTGCGCGGCCATCGCGTCGCTACCGCGAGGCCAGCGCGGATCAATGTGCGTCATGCCCCTTCAAGAGGCTGGCGTAGCCGATCCCGTCAACTGATCCAGATCAGGGCCGACAACCCAGATCGAGACTGGGTCATGTCTGCCTGTCGTCGCACCATGAACCGCCGCTCCCCACCCCGAGCCGAAGGTGCCGGACGGCCGGCGAACGACCGCTTCGGAGAAGCGCCGACGGCGGTCCGCGCGGCCGGGTCGGGGACAGAACGTCCGCCTTAGTTCAGTCGGTGTTCGTCGCATTGCAGGCGGGCGGCCAGCGCGCGCCGTTCACGTTCCACGGCAGCGGCCGATCGCCCAGCGCACCAACTTGCGTACGTCCGGGTCGGGATCGTCGTAATCCGCTTCCAGAGCGGGTAGGGCGCGCGGGTCGGCGATCTCGCCCAGGGCTGCCGCCGCTTCTTTGCGGAGGTTGCCAATCTCCGCGCCGAGGGCGTGGCCGAGCACCTCAACGGCCTCGACTGCTCCGATACGGCCGAGCGCGTTCGCCGCCTTGACGCGCACCTGCCAGACTGGATCATCCATGCGCGCGATCAGGTCCTCGATCGCCTCGGGCAGGCGGATCTTGGCGGCGGAGCGCGCGGCCTCCTCGCGCACCTGCCAGTTCTCGTCGCGGAGGCCGGCGATCAGGGTCGCGACACCGGGGCCGCCCGGGCGCAGGAAGACGAGGGCCACCATGGTGGCGCGGCGCACGCCCGCATCGGGATCCCCCGCGGTCGCGATGAGAGCCGGCAGAGCCGCCTCCGCCTTGAGGTAGCCGACGACGCCGAGCCCTTCCCGGCGCACCTCCGCCGAAGGGCTGCGCAGGGCCTTGAGCGCGATGGCGAGCGCGTCCGGCAGGACGAGCTCGCGCAGGGCCCGCAGCGCCGCGGCCTGGACGAAGGGGTCGGCATGGGCCGCGCGCTCGATCAGGAGCGGGCCGCAGGCGGGTTCCTTCTTGTCGGCGAGCGTATCGGCGGCGACGCGTCGGACATCGGCATCCGCGTCTTCCAGAGAGCGAACCAGCCCCTCGACGACGTCCGCCCCGTCGTGCTCGTCGAGGGCCTTGGCGGCCGCGGCCCGCACCGTCGCATCGTCGTCGGCGAGGCCCTTCAGCAGCAGCACCTTGGCGTCCGGGCCGACGGCTTCGGCCAGGTCCATCATCGCCACGCGGCGGATGCCGGGATCGGGGTCGGCGCACCGCTCCGCGAGATCATCGAGGTCGTCCTCGAACGTATCGAATACCGGCATGACACTCACCGCAGCAGGTAGGGGATGTTGACCTTGACGGCGTTCGTCGGGCAGTCGGCCTCGCAGGGCATGCAGTACCAGCACTCGTCGTACTTCATGTAGGCCTTCTGCCGGTCCTCATCGATCGCGAGGATATCGAGCGGGCAGACGTCGACGCAGACGCGGCAGCCCTTCTCGGCGATGCACTTCTCGTCGTCCACGACGACGGCGGCGCTCTTGGCCTGGGTGATGATCGGCATGTGAACGTCTCCGGATATGCGGACGACTTACTCGGCAGCGGCCGGCGTCTTGATGCGGAGCTGGTGGTAGGCGCCCATCTCGGCCGCGGCGACGGGCACGATGAAGGGGTCGACGGCGCGCTTGGCGTGGGTCATCCGGCCCTGCGCGTCCTTGTAGAGGACGGTGTGGCAGTTCCAGTTCGCGTCGTCGGTCCCGGGATAGTCCGTGCGCAGGTGGTAGAAGCCCCAGCGACTCTCGGTGCGGTAGAGCGAGGCCGCCGCGGCCATGTCGGCGCAGTCGAGGATCGTCTGCATCTCCAGGGCGCGCAGCAATTCGTGCGGGTCGCGGGCGCAGAGATGGTCGAGATCCTCGCGGATCTCGGCGAAGCGGCGCTGGCCGATCTCCATCTTGGCCGTGACCTTCGGCGGCTCCAGGTAGTCGTTGACGAGGCGGCGCGTCTTGAACTCCATCTCGTGCGGCGTGAGGCCGTCCGCCCGCCGGGTCGGAGCCAGCACGCGGTCCTGCTCGGCCAGGAGGTCGGCCGCCGCGTAGTCGGCGAGGCTGGTGGACGCGCAGTAGGCGGCCGCGTCCGTCCCCGCGATGCCGCCGTTCACGAAGGCGCCGAGCATGTAATTGTGCGGCACGCTCGCCATGTCGCCGACCGCGTAGAGGCCGGGAACCGTGGTGCGGGCGTGCTCGTCGACGAAGACGCCCGAGGCCGAGTGGCCCGAGCAGAAGCCGATCTCGGAGATGTGCATCTCCACGGGGCGCCTCCGGTAATCGGTGCCGCGCCGCTCGTGGAAGCGGCCGCGCGAGGGCCGCTCGTTGGTGTGGAGGATCGTCTCGATCTCGGCGATCGTCTCCTCGCGCAGATGGTCCATCTTGAGGAAGACCGGGCCGTTGCCGCCCTGCAGCTCGCGCCAGAACTCCAGCATCATCTGGCCCGACCAGTAATCGCACTCGATGAAGCGCTCACCTCTGTTGTTGGCCGTGTATCCGCCGAACGGACCGGTGACGTAGGCGCAGGACGGCCCGTTGTAGTCCTTGATCAGCGGGTTGATCTGGTAGCATTCGAGGTTGGCGAGCTGCGCGCCCGCGTGGTAGGCCATCGCGTAGCCGTCGCCGCTGTTGGCCGCGTTCTCGTAGGTGCCGAACAGGTAACCCGAGGCGGGCAAGCCGAGCCGCCCGGCCGCGCCGCAGGCGAGGATCACCGCCTTGGCCCTCACCACCAGGAATTCGCTCGTGCGGGTGTTGACCCCGACCGCGCCCGCGACGCGCCCGTCGGCACCTTTCAGCAGGCGGGTCGCCATGTAGCGGTTGGTCACGCCGACCTGGAGGCGGCGGAGCTGCCGGTAGAGCACCTTCTTGACGTTGTGCCCCTCGGGCATCGGCAGCACGTAGGTCCCCATGTGGTGGACCTTGCGCATGTTGTACTCGCCCGCGCCGTCCTTCTCGAACTTGACCCCGAGCCGGTCGAGGTACTGGATCATCGGGAAGGAGCCCTGCGCGTAGGCCATCACGGCGCGCTGGTTCACGATGCCGTCGTTGGCGACCGTGATCTCCTTCACGTACTGCTCGGGCGTGGCGTAGCCCGGCACGACGGCGTTGTTCAGCCCGTCCATGCCCATGCTGATCGCGCCCGAGCGCTTGACGTTCGCCTTCTCCATCAGGACGACGCGCAGCTTCGGGTCGGCCTCCTTGGCCTTGATGGCGGCCATCGGGCCGCCGGTGCCGCCGCCGATCACCAGGATGTCGGCCTCGATGATCTCAGGTTGGGGGTCGGTCGCGCGCATGCGGGCCCTCGTGCGGGATGGGACGGGCGGGCTCAGGCGGCCCGGGTCGTCGGCTCGGCGGTGGCTGTGGCGCGGGCGAGATCGCGCAGGTAGACGAAGGGGTAGATCCCGCGGGCGTGCCCGTCCGAGAAACCGAGATGGAGAGCGTATCCGCCCATCGGCGCCACCTGGGTCACCGCCACGGCCTCGAACGCCGCCGGGAGGTGGCCCTGGATCCGGTCGCGGGTGCACCAGGCGCAGCGGCAGCCGAGGCGCAGGGCCTCCGCGCCGAGGGTCGCGGCGCTGCCGTCCGCCCAGGTCAGGCGCAGAGCCTGACCGCCGGCCGCGAGCACGATCTCGCTCGGGGCCGCGTCGGGATCGAAGGGCGGTTCGGAGAATAGGGGCATGGCTGGATCCGTCATCGGCCGATAGGAGACCGGGCGGCGGCCGCGCGATAGCAATTCCTTGCCGGTCGCTCAGTCGAGGTCCTGCGGATCTCGCCGCTCACGCCGCCCCCGGCAGCGGCAGCCCGAGCGGGGTCAGGCGCGGCAGCGGCGGTCGGCCGTCCCGCGGGCGCAGCAGGTCGAGGCAGCGGCGCTTCAGCGCGACGAAGTCGGGATCGGTGACGAGGTCGCGTCCGCGCGGGCGCGGGAAGGTCAGCGGGATGTCCTCCAGGATGCGCCCGGGCCGGGCCGACATCACCAGCACCCGGTCGCCGAGGAACAGTGCCTCGTCGATGTCGTGGGTCACGAACACCACGGTGGTCGGCAGCCGCGTCCAGATGTCGAGCAGCAGTTCCTGCATCATCAGCCGGGTCTGCGCGTCCAGCGCCCCGAACGGCTCGTCCATCAGCAGGATCCGCGGCCGGTTGATCAGCACCCGGGCGATCTCGACCCGCTGCTGCATGCCGCCCGACAATTCGGACGGGTAGCGCTCGGCGAAATCCGCCAGCCCCACCAGGGCCAGGAAGTCGCGGGCCAGCGCCAGCCGCTCGGCCTTGGCGACGCCGCGCATCTTCGGGCCGAAGGCGACGTTGTCGACCACGCGCCGCCAGGGCAGCAGGGTGTGCTGCTGGAAGACGATGCCGCGCTCCGGGTCGGGGCCCGCCACGGGCCGCCCGTCGAGGGCGATGCGGCCGCGGGCGAGGCCGAGATGTCCGGCGAGCGCCCCGAGCAGGGTCGATTTTCCGCAGCCCGAGGGCCCGAGCAGGCAGACGAACTGGCGCGGCGGGACGGCGAGGTCGATGTCCCGCACCACCTCGAAGGCGGCGGCGCCGGCCCCGAGGCGGATCGCGGCGCCCGCGATGTCGATGCGGCCGGCGGCCGGGATCGGATCGGCGCTCACGGGCGGCCTCCCCGGGTCCACGGCATGGCCAACCGGCCGAGGCCGCGCACGGCGAGGCTCGATCCCATCCCGAGCAACCCGATCAGCAGCATGCCGACGACGATGTCGTCGTAGTTCTGCAGGGTGTAGGATTCCCAGGTGAAGTAGCCGATCCCGTACTGGCCGGAGATCATCTCGGCGGTGACGAGGCAGAACCAAGCCGTGCCCATGCCGATCGCCGCCCCGGTGACGATGCTGGGCAGAGCGGCGGGGATCACCACCTCGCGCAGGATCGCCGCCCGGCCGGCGCCGAGGCTGCGGGCGGAGGCGACGAGCCGGGGGCTCGCGGCCTCGGCCCCGTGCACGGTATTCAGCAGGATCGGGAACAGGGCGCCCGTGAAGGTGATGAACACCATCGAGGCCTCCGAGGACGGGAACATCAGGATCGCGAGCGGGATCCAGGCCACGGCCGGGATCGGCCGCAGGACCTCCAGCGGCGGCAGCAGCAGGTCGCCCGCCAGCCGCGAGCGGCCGATGGCGAGGCCCAGCGCGATGCCGGCGGCGAGCGCCGCCAGGAAGCCGGTGAGCACCCGCGCGAGGCTCGCCCCGACATGCGCCCCGAGCTTCGGCGACTGCGCCAGCGCCCAGGCCGCCCGCGCCACCTCGGCGGGCGTCGGCACGTTGCGGAACGTGACGGGGCCGAGGTCGAGCTTGAGCCGCGTGGCGAGATACCAGGCCAGGAGGCCGAGGCCGAGCGAGGCGGCCCGGGTCGCGAGGCGGCGCAGGGGCAGGCGCGGCCGGACCGCCCAGCGCCGCGGTGCCACGCCCGGATCGGCGGCGAGGGTGGGCGCGCCGAGCGCTCCGGCGCTCATCGGGCGCTCACCCGCGCCACCGCCGCCCGGGCCGCATCGTAGTCGAGCACGTCGCCGCCGTGGGCCTTGGCGAACGCCTCGGCCTCGCCCTTGAGCAGGAAGGCGCTCAGGCGCCGCTCGGGGTCGCGCACGTACCAGGCCTGCGCGGCGAACAGCTTGATGCCGCTGTCCCGGTCCTGCGCGTAGACCACCCGGGCGCTGCCGCCCGCCTGTTCGAGGGCGGCCAGGGCGGCGAACGCGCCCTCAGGCGAGGCGTAGGGGCGGACCTTCGGCTCGCCCTTCACCCAGATCTGGGCGACGCGCGTCACGTCGATGATCGGCTGGCCGGTCGCGGCATCGGCGGCCTGGAGCGGCGTCTGCGCGTAGTCCTTGAGGCGCGCCTCGTAGTCGATCCCGGCCTCCCGGGCGGCCGCGCGCACGAAACGGTCGTCGATGAAGCGATCGACATCGAGGTCGCCGTCGGCCTTCTTCAGGAGCGTCAGGGTCTCGATCGAGGTCTTCAGCGCCTGCCGGTACTCGGGCTTCCAGGTGATGTCGCGGGTCTGCAGACCGAGCGGCCCGTGGAACAGGTAGGCGACCTCCGCCTCGATGCCGGTCACCCGCTCGATCAGCTCGGCGTAGCGCTCGGGCTCGGCCGCGATCAGCCGGTCCGCCTCGATGGTGGCGCGCAGATACGCGGTGACGATCTCGGGGTAGCGCTCGGCATAGGCCGCATCGACCAGGGCGCCGTGGAAGGTCGGGGCGTTCGACTGGGCGCCGTCGTAGATCTTCCGGGCGATACCGCGCCAGGGGAACAGGTCGGCGAAGGGCACGAAATCGGCATGGGCGTCGATCTTGCCGGCCTTGAGCGCCGAGCCCGCCACCTCGGGCGCCTGGGTGATGATGGTGACGTCGCGCTCCGGATCCCAGCCCTGAGCCTTGACGGCGCGCAGCAGCAGGCCGTGGGCGGTCGACGCGAACGGCACCGAGACGGTCTTGCCCTTCAGCTCGGCGAAGGACTGCACCGGCGAGGCCACCGGTACCACGATGCCGTTGCCGCTGCCCTTGATGCTCCCCGACAGCACGCTTAGGAACAGGCTGCGCCGGCCCGCCTTGGCGAAGGCGGCCCCGTTCAGCGACCCCGGGAAATCGGCCATCGCGCCGAGGTCGAGCTTGCCGGCGACCATCTCGTTGGTGAGCGGCGCGCCGCTGGTGAAGTTGCGCCACTGGATGTCGTAGGTGGCGTCCTTGTACTTGCCGTCATGCGGCAGGAACTTCTCCAGGAGCTTCAGCTCGCGGATCAGGAGGCCGCCGGTCGCGCAGTTGATCGTGGTGTCCTGGGTGCCTACGGCGACGCGGATGGTCTCGGCAAAGGCCGCCGTCTGGGCCGCCGTCACGAGGGCGGAGGCGGCCAGGAAGGCGGCGAAGCGGCGAAGGGCGATCACGCGGGCGGCTCCGTCGATCAGGGGAGACACCGGAAGCGGACAGCGGCGGTGTCGGAACGAGCGAATGTTCGTCCGAGAGCCGCGCTGCGAAACAGCAATTAATTGCGCGCCCGAGCGAGTTGGTTGCTGAAATCGCGGCGGCGAACCGATGCGAAAAATACATCTCCATTACCCGGCGGCGGGGAGACGGTATTCTCTGCTTGGGCCAATGTTTGGAATGGTTCGAAGTGATGCGGCGCGCATAGTAGATCGCTCCATCGCTCGATTCCGGATCGTCGGACCATGTCGCCCGCGCTCGCCCCCCTGCCGACCTCGCCGCGCGCGCCCGCGCCGCTGATCGTCAGCGCCCTGTTCCTGAGCGAGAGCATCGAGGGTCTGGACGAGGGCGCCGGCTTCCTCGACGCCCTTCCACCGGCCGACATCGCGCGCCTGCGGGCGGCCGGGCGCACGCTGTCCCTGAGACCCGGCCAGAGCGTCTTTCGCCAGGGCGAGCCGCATGGCGGCATCTTCCTGATCGAGACCGGGCGCGTGCGCGTGTTCTACACCGGTCCGTCGGGCCGGCAGATCACGCTGGCCTACTGGACGCCCGGGCACTTCATCGGCGGCCCGAGCCTGACCGGCGGCGGCGTGCACCAATGGTCGGGCGAGGCGATCGAGCCCTGCACGGTCCGCGTGCTCTCCGCCGCGACCCTGCGCCAGCTGATCCGCCAGATGCCGGATTTCGCCCTCTGCCTGATCGAGGCGCTGGAGGCCAAGGGGCGGTGCTACACCGCCATGGCGCAGATGCTGGGCACGCGCTCGGTGATCGAGCGTCTGGCACAGCTTCTTCTGAACCTCGGCGATCTCTACGGGCGCCAGGAAGCCGGCGCCCGCGTGATCGAGCGCCGGATCACCCACGACGAGATCGCCGCCCTCATCGGTTCGACGCGTCAGTGGGTGACCATGATGCTGAAGCGCTTCCAGGCGGACGGCATCGTCGTGGTCGACAAGGCATCGATCCGGATCCTACACCCCGAACGGTTGACGGAGATCGTTCAGGCGATCGCCTGACTTCGATCGGCGCCGGTGGGGCTGGAGCACGAACTCGCCTCTCGGCGATGGCCGACAGTATTGGAGACCTTCGCCGAGGGCGCTCCTCACCGAAGCGGGCACCGGTTCGGCGCATGGGAGCACGTTGCAACCAGGACCCGGCAGAGGGCTGCAGAAGTCCCGATTCGACGGCGGCGGCGACGGCCGTCGGTGGGACCCCGGCTGCCGTGCTGGGGGTGGCGTCGCCCGGTCGGGCGGCCGGTGATGCCGGCAGCCCGGGCGGCCCCACCGCCTTGTCGGCGGCCATCGCGAAGGTGAACGGTGCCTCGACCTTGGCCCGCGCGCGCCGTGCGCCCCTCGTCCCGCGCGTTGCCGGGACCGTCTCGCGAGCATGAGGCCGCGGATGGTCACCCTGGTCGAGCGCCGCCGATCCCCTGAGGACGACCTATCACCGTCGCCATATCGCGTTCTGGTCAATCCTCAGGAGCAGCGTGACTGGCACGAGACCGATCGATACGATGAGAACGGCGGCGACGGCGCCATCCTCGTAAGTGCCGCGTGCCGCCTCGCCGTAGAGATACGTGCTCAATGTCTCGACGTTGAGCGGGCGTAGGAGCAGCGTCACCGGCAATTCCTTGGCGATGTCGACGAAGGCCAGCAGCCCGCCGCTCAGCACCGCAGGCCACGCCAGGGGGATCTGCACGGTGGCGAGCGTGGCGAGCCGCCCGCGCCCCAGGACCCGGGCGGCGTCGGATATGGTGTGCGGGATCCGCGCTAGGCCGGCCTCGCTGGCGCCGACCGTCACGGTCAGGAAGCGCAGAGTGTAGGCGATGACCAGCGCGGCGCCCGTACCGAGCCCCACCGAGACGGTGGCGAGGCCCGCCTCGAACAACCCGGAATCGATCAGCGCCAGGGGGCCGAGCAACCCCACTGCCAGCACGGTGCCGGGCATGGCGTAGCCGAGCCCCGCCGCGCGGATCAGCGCGCGCCCGGCTCGGGCGCTCAACAGGAACGGCGCCGCCGCGACCAGCAGGCCGACCAGCACCGTCACCCCCGTCGCGAGGCTCGCGTAGAGGATGGTATTGCGGGTCTGGACCGCCAGCGTGTCGGGCCACCCGGCGCCCGCGATCCGCCGCCATGCCTCGAAGGCGAGGTAGCCCGCAGGCAGCAGGAAGCCGAGGACGACCGGCGCCGTGCCGAGGGCCACGGCGGTTCCGGCGCGCCAGCCGGAGAGCCCGCGCCGCGTGACCGCCGCGTTCCGGCGGGCGCTGCCGGCGTAGCCGCGCCCGCCCCGGGCCAGCCGCTCCAGGCCGACGAGGGCGACGACGCAGGTGAGCATCACCAGCGCGATCTGCGCCGCGCCGGGCAGATCGGAGCGGTTCACCCAGGTCGCGTAGACCTGTACGGTCAAGGTGCGCACGCCCAGGAACTCGGCAGCGCCGACATCGTTCAGCGCCTCCATCAGGGCGAGGCCGGTGCCGAGCGCCACCGCCGGGCGGGCAAGCGGCAGGGCGATCCGCAGGAAGCTGCGGTACGGCCCGGCGCCGAGCATCCGCGCGGCCTCCAGCAACGTGCCCGCCTGCATCAGGAAGAGCGCCCGCGTCGGCAGGTAGACGTAAGGATACAGGACGAAGCCGAGGAGCAGGATGCAGCCCGGCAGCGACCGCAGGTCCGGTAGGGGCAGGTCGCGGGGGCTCGGCAGGCCGAGCAGGCTCCGCAGCCCGCCCTGTAGCGGCCCGAGGGGATGCAGCAGGTCGAGATAGGCGTAGGCCACCACATAGGTCGGCATCGCCAGCGGCAGAAGCAGAGCGCCTTCCAGGACGCGGCGGCCGGGGAAGTCGAAGGCCGAGACCAGCCACGCGGTCCCGGTCCCGAGCCCGATCACCAGGAGGCCGACGCCCGCCAGCAGGAGGGCGGTGTCGCGGATCGCCTGCGGCAACACGTAGGCGGCCAGATGCGGCCAGAGTTCGCTGCCGCCACCTAGGGCCGCGAGCCCCAGGGAGATGACCGGCGAGAGCAGCAGCGCCGCCAGCGCCGTCGCGCCCGCCCAGCCGAGACCGCGCGCCGCCGCCATCCTCGTCCGCACGGGTTCAGTTGTCGAAACCGACCTTGTCGACGAGCAGGCTCGCCGCCTTGCGGCTGCGGGCGATCTCCAGCAGCGGCGTCCGATCGATGGTCAGGGTGCCGAGGCTCGCGAGCAGCGGGTCGATCGCGGCGCCGGCCTTCACGGGATACTCGTAGTCGGCGTTGGCGTAGACCGCCTGCGCCTCGTCGGAGACGAGGTATTCGAGGAACTTCACCGCTTCCTCGCGGTTGGGCGCCGCCTTGGCGACGACGGCGCCCGAGACGTTCACATGGGTGCCGCCGTCCTCGAAGGTCGGGAGCACGACCTTGATCGCCTGGCCCCATTTCTGCTGGTCCGGTCCGCCGCGCCCCGAGCGCATCAGCCCGACATAGTAGGAATTCCCGAGACCGACCTCGCAGAGGTCGGCGGCGATGTCCCGGGCCACGTCGCGGTCACCGCCCGCCGCCTTCCGCGCGAGATTGGCCTTCAGCCCGCGCAGCCACGCTTCGGTCTTCTCCGCGCCGTGGCGGACGAGGAAGGCCGAGATCAGCGCGGTGTTGTAGGGGTGCTGTCCCGAGCGTAGGCACACCTGTCCCTTCCACTGCGGATCGGCGAGGGACTCGTAGGTCGCGGCGGTGAGGCCCGAGAGGTTCTCGTCGGCATAGAGCACGCGGGCGCGCATCGAGAGGGCGAACCACCGGCCTCCGGCGTCGCGCAGGGGCGCGGGCACCGCCGCCTCCAGCGCGGGCGAGCGCACCGGCTGGGCGAGATCGCGGTCCACGAGTTCGATCAGGTTGCCGATATCGACCGTCATGAGGATGTCGGCGGAGGAGCGGGCGCCCTCGGCGGCGACGCGCTCGGCGAGGCCCTTCTCCACGAAAACCGTGTTCACCTTGACGCCGCTCTTGGCGGTGTAGGCTTCGAGCAGGGGGCGGATCAGGCCAGGTTCCCGCGTCGTGTAGAGGTTCACCTCCGCCGCGTGGGCAGTCGCGCCGAGGCCGAGCGAGAGAGCGAGGCCGGACCAGGCACACTTTCTGGAGAGAGGTGACACGGAAAAACCCCCTTCATCGAACGATGCATAGGGGTTATACATGGAAGCATTGCATCGCAAGAAAGTTTTGTTTTTAAATATTCTAATTCATCGAGGGATCGTCTTCGCGCGCTCCTCTCGCTGGGAAGATATGGACCTGCTCCGGCAGGAGGTGGATGCCGACTTCGTCTCCGGGAACGGCCGCCGGCGGGAGGTGGAGACGCAGCGGCGCGTCGAGACCGGCAACCGCGAGATCCAGGCGCAGGCGCGGTCCCGCGAAGGTGCGGCCGAGGACGGCGGCGCGCGCCCCGTCCCCCGCCGGTCCGGGCGGGGGCCCGAGGCGGATCGCTTCCGGGCGAAGGCACACCGTCACACCCCCGTCCGGCACGGCGCCGGGCCGGGGCAGGGGACCGAGCGGCGTCGCGATGCGGTCGCCCGCCGCCCAGCCCGGAATCTCGATGATCTCGCCGAGCGCCCTGGCGGCGAAAGGCGTCTCCGGCTTGCCGTAGATCGCCTCGGGCGTGCCGGATTGGACGATCCGGCCCCGGTGGATCAGGACGATGCGGTTCGCGAAGGCCACGGCCTCCGCAGCGTCGTGGGTCACGAGGAGCGCGCCGGTCCGGTCCCGGCGCAGGACGGCGAGGGTATCGGCGCGGACGTGATCGCGGGTGCCGGCATCGAGGTTCGAGAACGGCTCGTCGAGGAGCAGGACCCGCGGGCGCGGGGCCAGGGCGCGGGCGAGCGCCACCCGCTGCGCCTCGCCGCCCGACAGGGTGCCCGGATAGCTGTCGGCCCGGTGCGCCAAGCCCACCTGTTCGAGCCGCTCGCGGGCGACGCGCTCCGCCTCCGCGCCGCCGAGATCGGCGAGGCCGAAGCGAACATTGGCGAGCACGGTGAGATGGGGAAACAGCGCGTAGTCCTGGAACATGAGCCCGACGCCGCGGGTCGCGGGCGACTCGTTGCGACCGCGGCCGGCGACACGCCGGTCCCCGATGGTGATCTCGCCCGCATCCGGCGCGTCCAGGCCGGCGATGAGCCGCAGCAGCGTGCTCTTACCGCAGCCGGAGGCGCCGAGCACCGCCAGGATCTCGCCCGGCACGAGGGTCAGCGAGACGCGATCCAGCGCGAGCGTCCGGCCGAACCGCCGGCTCACGCCCGAGACCACCAGCCGCGAGGCGGCGGGACAAGAGGCAGTGGCGGGCGTCGGAACCCTGCGTCGTCGAAACAAGGATGGGCAATCCCGGAGGCGGGCCTTGCAGGAGAACGGCCGACACCGTCCTTCTCATCCAGCCGCGCTGATCGCGCGTGGCCCAGGCTGACGAGCTGCCTGTGACCATCTTCTCCGGACACCTTCTCCGAAGCGGATGAGTCCCTTCCGGCAGGCTCTGACGGCGTTCACGGGCCGCCGGGTGTCACAGGTCGAGCGGTTTCGCGAGTGTCTGCCTGGGGGCGGCGCGGGCCTCGGGGGGCGCGTTCCGTGACCGGAGCGGCGCCATCGGCCCCGGTTGCGAATGGCGGGTCCTGTGGTCTCGGAAGACGCGACAGGGCCCGCCACCTTCGAGGAACTTCGGCTACGGCTTGTTGGCTGGAGCCGGGTTTGTGGTCGTTGCCGGTGGCGCGGGGTTTGCCGGCGCCGTGCTCGCAGGAGGTGGAGGAGGCGCGGGGGCCTCGGCCTTCTTCTCGTCTTTGCAGGCCGTGAGCGTGAGCAACCCGACGAGCGGCAGCAGTGAGCGAATACGCATGAGTGTTCCTCCTGTTTGGCCAGTTCAGGCGATGAGGAACGTCACCCGGTCGCTGTTCGATCCAGCGCGCGGTGATCCCGGCCACAAACCTGATGCCCGTCCATCGCGGGTCTCGTCGCGGCGAGCCACGGCCATGGGTCGGGTCCGGCTGTCCGGTGAGACCAATCCAGAGCGATGTGCCTGATCGAACCGGTCAGAGCGGGCCGGCATGGATGCGGCCGAGCGTGGTGCAGTCCTGTTCGGCGGGCGCGCGGTCCAACACCGCAGCGAAGTCGATGTCGCTCGCACCCAGCCGGACGTCGTCGTGCGCGATCGATCCGACGAGGTACAGGCCTCGGAGAACCGGCGCCCGCTCTGCGTAGAGACGCCGCATGAAGTCCGTGACGACCGTGCCGACGGAGGCTGGGAGCGGTATCGACGTCCTCATGGCTGGCCTCCGAACCTGCGAGCGACGAAATCGATGCTTGCGATCGACCGGCGGGAGTGACGGCAGTGTCTGCAATCGCACGAGCAAGGGCAACGTCGGAGCGATCGTCGAGACGTCAGTCGCGGCTGTGACCTCATCCCGCTTCCGCGCGACCGCATGGGCGGGAACGGATGGAGATCGAAGCTCGTTGAACCCTCAGGTTGCGTTTCCTGAATCAGAACAACCGGGGAGATCGCCCGTGACGCCGTCCCTGCAATCTGCCTTGGCCGCCTCGGGCTATGTCGGCTTCTGGGAAACGAACCTCGCCACACAGATCGTCGCCATGACTGGGGCTCTGCCCAACCTGCTCGGCCTCGACGAGCAGCGTGCCGCGGCGGGCGTTCCAGTGTCCGCGTTCCTGGAAGGTGTTCATCCCGACGACCGCGAGCGGGTCGCACATCTCGTGCATGAGGCACACCGCACGGCGGGACGCTTCGAGGCCGAGTTCCATACCAACGATGGTCCTGGCGGTGTGCGTCGCGTCGCTGCGCGCGGTCGGGTCGAGGTCGACGCGTGCGGCCAGGGTCAACGCTGCCTCGGTGTCGTTCTGGATCTCGGGGACGGCGGCCACGACGACCTCACCGTCTCAGCCCAGCGGCTTCGAGCGATCGATCGGGTCGTCGACGCGTTGATTGCTGTCCGGCCGCTGGTTGCAGAAGTTGGTTCACCGCTTCTGCGTACGCTGATCGACGCGACCCTCCTGGAATTCGGTAGGCTTCTGGCCAGTCAAATGAAGCAGACTGAGCGCCAGCTAAATTGATAAATCTCCCTAAGCTCTGTCCTGACCAGCGGCGACAGAGCGGACGAAGTCGATACAGGAGCGGCGATCGTCGCGGTCCACGACGCGCTCGAAGGCGGTCAAGAGCTCGAGAGCGTCTTCGACCGCGCTGACGTTTGCGGGCTTGTCCCGGAAGATCGCAACGTCGTCCCCGAGCGCTGCAGCGATACGCTGCAGAATGCTGCTGCTTCTGGTTCGTTCTTCGGTCATCGCTGCGCTCCAGCCCCAGGTAAACGGTCGCAGGTACGCGACCGCTGGAGGAAGCGAAACGAACACCCGAACCTGCCTAAGGTATGTGGATGGACACCGCCCGGTATCCGGCGCCTGCAACCTATGCGGGCGCACAGTTGTAATAATGCGCCTGCAGGTGATCGGTTGCGGCACGCCGGGCATCGACAGCGAGCATGGCGCACCGACCCGCGACGGGCGCCGCGCGCGTGGCCATCACGATCTTCGCCACTGACGCGCGGCGTTCCTCAGCGTATGCCAGTCCGGAATAGCCGCCTCTCACCGGCCAGCCCTCGATCGAGGTTCCGGGGTGAGGATGGCGAGGGTGTCCCCATCACGCCGGCCGCGGGATGCCGCCGGGGGGCGCGCCGGCGCTCCTGAGAGGATCCGCCGATGAGGCGGGCGGGCTCATGCCGACCCGGGCCAGCCGCGCCGATCCCGTCGTCGCGCGCCGGACTCAGACAGTCATCGGCTCTCCGGCACCTGCGTTCCGACCGGTTCGCGGCTCGGCCCCCACACAGAACTCGTGGGCGACTTTCGCCTCGTCGGAACGGCCAACCACCGTCTGCCGAGTTCCGTGCGTCGCGGTTCGCGCGCGCTCCGTCGGGCTCCGCCGCATCAGCCACGGGCTGGAGCCGCCGACCTCCCATCTCCGAAGGGAGTAGGTTCTCGGGCGGGCGATCACCGGCAAGTGCGCTAGATCGGGGCCACCGGTATCGGTGGAGCTGCCTGTGTCCTCGCCACTCGAAAACATCCTGCTCGAAGAACTCCGCGACCTGACGGTACGGGTCGAGGTTTTGCAGTCGACGCTCGGTATGACCATCTCGTTGCTGGCCGACGAGCAGCGCGTCGCGATCATCAAGATGCTGGCTGACAACCTGAAGCTAGTAGGCAGCGAGGACCCTCGTGGTGTCGCCGGAGTTGCCGTGAAGGAACTGATCGATCTCGCGCTACTGCCACCGGAGGTGGTTCAGGGCCGACCCGCGAACAACCACCAATAACGGGTCACGCGCGACTCGGAGGTCAGCATTTCGGTCGCGGGGTTCGGCTCTGCGCGCCGCAACGGCACGGCATGTTCCGCGAACGCAGCGGCGCCGCCTCACGACCAGCAGACGGTGGAACCGGCGAGCGAGGTGGACGCGCGGGCATGGCCGTCTCGCGCCTGCCTTCGCGCGATTGAAGAGTTTGGGACCTCGGGTCGGCTCGCAGTCCACAGACAAGGTGCCGAGGCAGGATCGTGCACTGCGCGTGCGCGATCGGGCAGGACGCCGTGGCGGCTCTCACGATGGCGTCGACGCAAGCTGCTCAGTGGGTGGTCGCGGCGGCTTGCGCTGAGTGAAAAGCGGTCCTCGTCGTCATCGTCCGCGCGGAGGCGCTCCTCACGGCGGATCGCACCCCGCCGCCGAGAAGCGCATCGCCGGCCATCCGGTCGGGCCTAGGTACCGAAGAGCACCCCAGCCGAGCCCGCGACCGTCATCGCGAGGCCGCCCGCGAAGGCGCCGATCATCGCGTAGGAAAAGGCCTTGAGCATCGGATCGCCCCGAACTCAGCAGCGGTTGCCGCCCGCGGTCTGGCCATACTGCTTGACCGGAAAGTTCTGCTGGTTGGCATTGCCCTCGGCCGCCGAGCTCTGCGGGCAGGTCGTGGGGTTGCGGTCGTAGCGGCTGCCGAACGGGGCGCCGAACGAGCCCGTGGTTTCAACATCGTAGGGCGTGTAGCCCGTCCAGGCGGGACGGTCGTAGGACATCGCGGACGAGATCGGTGCTGCGGCAAGTGCGAGGGCAGCGACGGCAGCGGCGATACGGGTCTTCATGGGCTAATTCTTACTCCTTTACGCAGTACAGTCCGAGCTATTCGGTCCATTTTCTCTTGCGTGATACCGATATGGGGCTGGCTATCTCGTTGCGACGTGTCGCTGCGCACGCAGCGTCCGGGATTAAGCGGGACGGAGGCGCTGCTGTGGCCCTGCGTGAACGGGCTGCCTTTGCCGCCGGCATCGAGACCGCGCGGCAGATTGCGCTCGCAGGCTCCGATGATTGAACCAGACGAGTGCTTCAGGTCTTCCCTACGAGCCGACGCGATCTCTCTTCGCTGAGGCACGGAGGAGCTCTATGCGTATTCTAGTTCTTGCCGCGCTCGCAGGTGTAGGCCTCGGCGTGCTGGCCGTCCCCGCCTCGGCCGTGCCGGCCGGCCCCGTGACTGGCATCTCGTCGCCGTCCGACATGCTCACCACCGTTCGGATGCGGCGCCATCACGTGCGGCGCCACTCGATGTCGCGGATCCAGCGGCGGTATCCCGGCGCGAGCTTCGTCCGGAACAAGACTCCCGGCGCTCCGGGCGGCAGCAGCCGGGGCAATGGGGTCACCGGCAGCTACGCCGCGCCCAGCGGAAGGTAGGCTCGCACTCTCGCGTATCGCGGCCCGCTCCGGCAGCCGCGGCGGGCTTCCCCGTACTTCCCCGCACGATGTCTCCGCCACCGGACCCCTGCTCTGCGACAGCGTGCAGGACCGTGGCGGAGGATGGCGAAGGCGGAATGAACATCAGCTCCCGGCCATCTCACCGGGATCTGATGTGCGCCGAGACCCGACGATCGCGCGGGCGAAGGGCGGCCGATGCGTCGGCCTCTCAGTGAGCCAGTCTCGCGGGGAGCACCGTCGGCGCCGTGCGGGACGCATTCGACGCTGCGAACGAGGCAACGAAGCCAGCTAGCGACCGCACATCGTCCGGTTGCCGCGGATCTCGAGCAACCGCGGCGGCCTCGCGTTCCAGCCGAAGGTTGCAGGCCTTTGTCGGGAGGCCGACATCTGGCGTGCAGGCGTCGTGGCGGGCGCAAGCCGCGTCCAGGGCGTCGATAGGCGGCAGAGGGGCGTTGTTGCCGGGGCCGCAGTAGTTGCCGTGAATGAGAAATTTCGGCCCGCCATTGGCGGCCGGCTGTGCCCAGGACGGAGCGGCCCACGCGGCGGCGAGGAAGGCGGGGGCGGCGAGGCTGATGACGGTGCGAGTCAACATGGTGGAGACCCTCCAGCACCTCGCCGCATAGTCCCATCGGCGATGACGGTGCGAGACTTGGTTAAGCACCGCACATGACTTCGCGACGTGCTCCAGAACACTACCCCTATTTGGATGACGCTCGGCCCGCGGGGCGGACAGCGGGGTCGCCGAGTCGCCGCGTCCGCGGCATCGTGCGGAACCACGGGTGTCCGAGGCGAAGGCGGGCAGGGAATGCGGAACAGTGTCCGCGCCCGTCCGGTTGGCCTGAAGCGACTGCCGCAGGCTCGCGGCTGTGGCCAGGAGATAGCCCTTGTTCAAAGTACCCGCACTGACGGCTGGGTTGTTCGCAGCCAGCATGTTTCTCGCCCCCGCCCCGGCATCTGCGGCTCAGATCGGCATCGGAGCCGTTCCGGAGGCCGGTTCCACGGTGCAGGAAGTCCAGTATGGCTACGGCGGCCCGCGCTTCGGTTACGGTCGCCGGGGCTACGGTGGCCCGCACTTCCGTGGGCGCGGCTACGGCTATGGGCGAGGCTATGGTCGTGGCTACGGCCGCGGATACGGGCACGGCCATGGTTATGGATACGGGCGCCGCGGCGGCTTCTGATACGCCCCGCTGAGCTGATCCTAGCAAGCCCGCCCGGTCCTCCGGCGCGGGCTTCTTCGTGCGATGCTGCGCGTTACCGCCCGCGCAGGAAGAAGAACCAGATCAGGATCAGGACAGGGATCGGCACCCCCAAGAGCCACAGCAGGCTACCAGTCAGCATGTCTCTACTCCAGGAACTGTCCGGGCAACCCCATGGCTCGCCTGCCTGTTCCTGCGGGCGGTCCTGTAACCGAGGCCGATCAACGTCTCATTAACCATCCGCGCGCAGACCTCCGGGCCGGCCGAGCCCGAAGGACGCCGATGCCCCAGACTCACCCGTTCGTTGCCCAAGCTATCGTGGCCGAGACCGAAGCGATGAAGGCGGCGATCCTGGCCGAGAAGATGCGGGCCATGGAAGCCACAGGTGCCGCCAGGGCCTTCGCCGAGTTGGCTGCTGCCCAGAGGGCGCGGGCAGCATGGGCCCGGGCTCAGATCGCGCCCCGGCGTTCGGCCTGACGAGACCGCCCGGTCCGCGCCGCGAAGTGGGCGTGGGCGGCGTCCGGCGACCGTTCAGCCTCGACGGAACACAGCCGCACGCTCGAGAGGCGCCTCGGATCGGTGTGAAGATGCCGGGCAGCGGGCCGCTGACTGTGGTAGACGTCACCGCATGCACGCTGGCGATCCAGCGTCTGATGGCCCTCAGGGAGAGTTGCAGTGGCGCGTCCGGACCTCGGTACGAAGCGTATATGCCCGACGACGGGTAAAAAGTTCTACGACCTCGGCAAGAACCCTGTGATCTCGCCCTATTCAGGCGAGGTCGTGCCGATCGCTGCGGCGACATCGTACTCCAGGGGCAGCGCTCCCGTCGTTGCGCGCAAAGAGGCGCCGAGCGACGAAGAGGATGAGACGGAGGGCCCCGAACTCGTGTCGCTGGACGAGGTCGAGGCTGAAGAGGCCGACAAAGACACGGACAGCAATGCTGAGGACGAAGACGCGCTCGACATCGAGGACGATGGTGAGCAAGTCGACGACGATAATCTTGTCGTCGATGAGGACGATGAAGATACGAGCGATCTCGTCGAGGTCAACGATGACGACGACGATCAATAGCCGCGCTTCCGCCACCGGACATCTGGTGGGCGGTCAATCGTCGGTGCGCTCTTAGTCGCTGCTTGATCGGGTGGTGGGGCGGCTCATGAGTAGGGCCGCCCTGACTGCCATGCGGCGCGATGGCTCGTCGGCCTCGGTGTCGACCACGATCGCGGGCGCGGAGGGGTGGGCCGCGACAGCCGCCGCGAGATCGAGCACGTGGTCCGGACCGATCGAGTGGTCCTGGGTGGTCGGTTCGGCCAGATAGGCGTCGACGGCGGCGCCGACATCTTCGATGGCGATACGCTCGGCGGTCACCAGATCCCAGAGCGTGGCCTCAGCGGACATCCGCGGCGTATCGCACCTCTCGCGCAACCATGCAACAATGTAACAAGGCCTCGCTCGCGTCGCCGGCAGGCCGGCGCGTCTGCGGGCTCAGGGCCCGTCGCATAGCGGGCCGATGCAAGCTGCGACCGGGTGGTCGGCCGGCGCGAGGTGATCCAGAAGCCGATCCCCTGACCACAGCTCGGCCAGCAACCCTTCGGCCAGCCTGTCGGCCTGATGCCTCGCCTCCGTGTCGTCGCGGGCCCGGATGAGGACCGTGCCGCGGTCGCTGCCGTCCGCGGCGAACCGGTGCAGCCGGTAGGCCGTGACGGGTCCTCGGCGCTTCCCGGGGAAATCGATGAGGTCGGCCATCGCGTGCTCACGGCTCCGCAGGCGGGGGCACGCGTCCCTCAGCCGCCGGAGCCTGAAATCGAGCCCATCCGGCGATGCCTGCAGTGTGAGATGGCGGGGACGCGAAGGATAGGGTGCGAAAGACGCACTCTCGCTGCCGAGGCAATGCCGTCAGCGCAGCAGCGCGCTCGATTCCATGTATGCGATTCCATGTAGGGAGGCGGGAGGGTCAGGCTGCTGGGCCGCCGGAGGTCGCGATCCATACCACGTGCCGCGGGCCGCTCTGCCCGTTAGCGTGGGGGCGAACCTCCTCGACGACGAAACCCGAGCGCTGGAGGCGCGCCTTGAACTTGCGGTCGGGCGTCGCCGACCAGACGCCGAGCACGCCGCCCGGTCGCAGCGCCCGCCGCGCCAACTCCAATCCGTGGCTGCTATAGAGGCGATCGTTCTCCGGGCGCACAAACCCTTCCGGACCGTTGTCGACATCGAGCAGGATCGCGTCCCAGGCGGCCGGGCCGGACTGGATGAGGTGGTCGACATCGGCCTCGCGCAGGTCGACGCGCGCGTCGTCAAGGCAGCCGGCGAAGACGCCCGCGAGCGGTCCGCGCGCCCAAGCCGCCACCGTCGGCACCAACTCGGCAACCGTGACGCTCGCCTCGGGCCCGAGGTTGCGCAGGGCCGCCCGCAGGGTGAACCCCATCCCGAGACCGCCGACCAGCACGCGCGCTGCACCCCGGCCGCGCACCCGGCCGCAGGCGAGGATCGCCAGCGCCTCTTCGGAGGCCCCGCGGGTGCTGTTCATCAACTCGATCGTGTCGGCGACGATCGAGAACTCGTGGCCCCGCTGCATCAGGTGCAACGGTGTCCCGCCGGGAACGATGCCGGTGTCGATATGCATCCAAGATGTCACAGGCGTCCCTCTGTGGGCCGGCTCCTTGGATATTCCGGCGCACGGGAAGGATGGGTTATGAGACGCGCTCCTGACCGCGCGCCGCGCTCGCGATAAGCGCGGGTCGCGACGGCATTCGCCTCGTCCGAGAAGCCGGTATCATTCCTCATGGCCAAGCGTACCAAGTCTCTGCCGAAGGTGCAGGGGTTCGTGCTGTTCGACGTCACCTACGCCGACGGCAGCCGCGCCTCGAACCGACGCGTGCCGGCCGAGATCCTGGGGGGGCTCGACGGCGATGAGCCGGCGCGCGCTCTCATCAGCGAGCAGGAAGAGGAGATTGCCCGCAAGTCGGGGAGGCCGAAGCGCGAGATCGAGCGCCTGACGCGGTCTCCGGCTCCGAGCGCAAAGCCCGATATGTGACGAGCGGCCCCAAGGCAGGCCACTCGTCGCGCGGTGATCAGTCCGCCTTCAGGTTGGCGGCGCTCTCCTTGCCGCTGCGGCGGTCCGCCTCGACGTCATAGGAGATCTTCTGACCCTCGTTGAGGGAGCGAAGGCCCGCACGCTCGACGGCCGAGATGTGAACGAACACGTCTTTGCCGCCATCGTCGGGCTGGATGAAACCGTAGCCCTTGGTCTCGTTGAACCACTTCACGGTGCCTGTAGCCATGGCTGTATCCTGGTCGTCACCGGCTCGCCAACGTGGCGGGCCGTGACGCCTGAACGGGCCGCCGCGGCCCCCTGTTCCCGAGACACCCGCGATCAGGGGCCGCAGTTCTGATCCCGGTGACGTTCGCCGGTGCCGAGCCACTCCAGCGCGGCGGCCTGCGATTTGAAGGTGTGTCACTGTGATGTGAACGGCGCCGGCCGCTCTGCCTGTGGCACCTCATCGAGCAACTCGATCTGCCACGTGTCGCTCGGTCCGGTGCGCGAGACGACCCGGACCAGCGCTGCGATCACGACGCCATCCAGCAGCACGTCGTAGCTGCCGGGCGCGAGTTGCTCGACGGTGTAGGTCATGGGCTTCACGCACGCTCTTCGACCTGGAAACCCGCGGGGCGGGCCTGAGGGTGCCGCTGCCGGCGACCCGCTTCACCCCCGGTCCGCTTAGCCAGCGTTGCATCGTGCCTTCGGTCAAGCTTAGGACCGGGCTTCCGCGTGAGGAGGAGGCCCAGTTGAAAGAGCTCGAACAGGGTAGCGAGGAGGCGATCTACGTCTCGGCCATGGTCGGCGAGATGATGCAGCGCGTTCTCGCGGACGCTCTGGCAGATCCCGCGAGGACGCGCGGTGCCGCCTACCTCGACATGTTCGTGGAGCGCGAATTGGCCCGCTACGCCGACCTGTTTCGCGAGCGGCCGGACGACACACCCGAAACGTCCAGCATGCTGCGCGCTTGGTTCGCTGTGGAAGGGAGCGCGGCGTTGCGGGCCGTGGTGGAGCGCGCGTCCGCCGAGGCGCGGCGCGACTGATGGGGTGAGCGTCCTCGGTGCGGTGGCCGGATCGCCACCACCGCCGGCGGGCTGACGATCCACTCCGGTGCCGTCGTCCGGCGCGCCGGGCCCGGCCGCGGAAGCGGGGCGCTCGCCGCGTGCACGAGGTCGGGGCCGAAGCGAACGGGCACGATCAGGACGACGAGGGCTGTGCGCGTCCGGGCGCGGCGATCGGGGCCGCGGAGCACCCGCTTCGTCAGGCATCAGCGGCCCTTCTTCGCGAACTCCCAGACCGGAATGCCCCAGACCTGGCCCTGCTTGGTCCGATAGGCCGAGCCGCGCTCGAACACCACGCGGCTCGGCTCGACAGCCTGGGCCCGATTGCCGGTGATCATCATCACCCCGCAGACCTCGATCCGCAGTGTCCCGTGCTCGGGGTGTAGCGCGAACAGCTCGGCCGCCGTCCAGCCGAGCGCGTGCGCCTCGGCGCCGAGCCGGTCGCAGAAGTCGATGGCGGCCTCACGCATCGGCGCCCAGCGCGCCGGGACGAGATAGCGGCAGGGCGAAGCGTGCGGAGACAGGTCCTCGATCGCGCTGCGCCACAGGGCGGCGGCGTCGGGAAGCATGGTGGGTGCGAAACTGGAAGCCATCCCACGGGCTACGGCAAGCGTGACCGTTGGGCCATGCGGCCAGAAGCGGGGTTGCCTTGCGAGGGGGAGGGCGGTCCCGCACCCGTTCCCGGGTGCTCCGACAAGTCAGGCCCGCCCTCCATCCGGTCGCGGGATGGTCAGAAGCCTCTGCCGCTCCGTTCGGACACGGATACGCCTGCGGGCAGCAGCGCCCCGCAGTCGGACGTACGCTCGCCCGGGAGGAAGTACGGGAACGGCGTCGGCGGATGAGCTGAGCGCCGGCATTCTGTCGCGCCGGTTCGCCCGATCGCGGGCTGGCGCGATCCGTCTCGCCGTGGCACCTCATAGGCATGGCGACGCTTGACGATCAGACCTGTGAGGCGAAAATCGAGGGTGTCTGGCGTCAGATCAGCGTCGCTGAGGCCAAGAGCGCCCACGTGATGGCGCCGAAGCGCTGCCCGTCCTGTCACGGCGCCCTGGTGCTCTCGGGATCGTACGCCGGGAACGGCAATCGGAAGTTCAGCCATCGCAGGGTGCATACCGGCTGCCCGCAGGACCCGAAGCGGTACTCCGGTACGCCGTCGCCGCATCCTCAGGCACTCATCTGAGCGGTGGCTCGGGTCGGCACGACCGCGATCAGGAACGCTCAGCGGGCGCACGGTGTTCAGAGCTGGTAGTTTCACCGGCAAGGAAGACGTGCATGGACGTTTGGCAACTCATTGAGCGCGACCACGAGAACATCGGTGGCCTGATCCGTGAGATTCCATACGCTCTCAACGATCCCAGAGCGGTCGGCAGCCGCGAGCGAATGCTGGCTGACCTCATGGACGAGCTTGATCTGCACGCGATCGGCCTCGGTGCGAGCTTGTATGGCCCGCTGAGCCGGGAGGCCCGGACACGCCCGCTGATCGAGGACTTGAACCGCGGCCACGCGGAGTTCAGGCGACAGCTCCAGCAGCTCGCCCGTCGCCGCAAGGCGGCCTCGGCTGGCTGGCTCGACACCTTCGAAGATGTCACGTTCCTCGTAGATCAGCACCTGCACCGTCACGTGCATGAACTGATCCCCGCAGCGCAGATGCTCCTCGCGCCCGAGGAGGTTGCCGCGGCCACACGGGCGTTCGTGCGGGCCAAGACGAGCGCCCTTCAGTCTCGGCGGCGCGGCACCGTGGCGGGGGGCATGTCGAGCGAGTTCGCCCTCGTCGCGACGCTCGCCGGCGTGGCGGCCGGTCTCGGCTACTTGGTCTGGAACGGCGGACGCTTTGGCCGGTCGCGATCGGGCCGGACAGCCGAGGCCGGAGAGCGCGTTGCCCAGCAGGCGGTCCGCCCTATCCCGCGGTAACGCGGTCAGCCCCGCCACCCTCAGACGACCTGGATGTGGCTCACCGTCCATCGCGTGCAGAATCAGGCATGCTCGGCGATATCCCCGTCCACGTCGATCTCGGGAGCGGTCTCCACGGTCTCGCCGCGCATGGCTGCAAGCAGCTCCGGATCGCCCCAACGGTCGCGGAGGACCGGGAAGGCCCCATGCCCGGTGGCGTCGAAGGCGAGGCGCTGGCCCGTCGACCTGACCGGCTGGCCCTGGACCGGGCTGATCAGGTTCACGAAGGGCTTCCGGTATAACGCGCGCCACGTCGGATGCGCGTTGCCCGACGCGGTGACGGACGCCAGCGATGATCGGAAGATCGCGCCGCTGCCCCCGGCGGAGGCCGGTGTTCGAGCTTCGCGAGGCCGAAGAGTGGCCTCCCATATCGTCGCTCGATCAGCGCCAGCGGACGCCAGCGCCGCTTCTTGGACGCCCGCACGGGTCGTCGGCAACGTGATCTTGCTCGCTCACCGATCGGCCGACGGTGCGAACCGCCGAGGTGGCACGAACGGCTGCAGACGCTCGATCTCCGCGGCAAACGCGAGTGTCGTCCGATCCTCGAGATACGGCCCGATCACCTGAATCCCGATGGGCAGGTGAGCGTCGTAGCCGATCGGAACCGCCGTCGCAGGCAGGGACGGCAGCGTCGCCAGCCCGGCCCAGAAGAGCTGGTCGTTGTAGTCGACCGCGTGTCCGTTGATCTGCAGGACGCGCTCCTCGCGGGGTCGGGCCTCGTCGATCGGGAAAGCGGCGCAAACGGTGGCGGGAGCGAGAAGCACGTCGTAGCGCTCGAAGAACGTCGCCCAGTCCCGCTTCAGCGCGGCGCGCCGCTCTTCCGCCAGGATCCAGTCGCGATGGCGCTGCGCATGCGCCTGGGCCATCCGCGTGACGTACGGCGTCGCGTTCGAACCCGGTTCGGTGAGGCGGTGAACGGCATCTTCGAAGACTGCCTCCGGGAGGCGGGCCGAAGCCGATCCACGCAGGAGTTGAAGATACGTCGCGTGGTGCGCGACGTGATCCTCGAACGGGAGCGCATCCGCCGTGACGTTGACTCCCAGGCTCTTCAGGCGCTCGACCAACGCTCTGATCCCCACTTGGACCGGCTCGTCCACTTCGGCGACAGGCGAGTTCGTCACGTAGGCGACGCGGAAGTCGGCCAAGCGCGTCGCGCGTGGCGGCGGGAGATCCAGACGCCAGGCCTTGGCGTTCGGTCCCGCCGGTCTTGCAATGACGTCGAGCGCGCGCTCGAGATCGGCGACGGTCCGAGCGAGTGGACCGCTCACAACCAGATCGTTGTCGAGGAGACTCTCCCCGCGCTCGTTGCCGGAGACGGGGACGATGCCGGGTGTCGGCTTGTGGCCGTAGACGCCGCAGAAATGAGCCGGAAAGCGAATGGAGCCGCCCGCGTCGCTCCCGATTTCCAGGGGGACGAGACCTGCGGCGAGCGCCGCGCTCGAGCCGCCGGACGAGCCACCCGGGGTCCGGTCGAGATCCCAGGGATTGCGCGTCGTCCCGTAAATCGCGTTGTAGCTCTGCCAGTCGAGCGCGTTGATCGGAACGTTGGTCTTGCCGAAGATGATCGCGCCGGCCGCCCGAAGCCGCTCTACGATGACGGCACTCCGCGTCGGGACGAAGCCCGCCTGGGCGGGATCGCCGTAGGTTGTCGGCCATCCGGCGACGTTGTTCGTCTCCTTCACGGTCATCGGTAGCCCGTGAAGCGCTCCCCAGCTCTCGCCGCGGGCCGACGCCGCATCGGCCCGGTCGGCACGTTCGCGCGCCGCTGGAAGATCGGTGAAGACGATCGCGTTGATCTCGGGATTGAGGCGGTGCACGCGGTCGAGGGTGAACTCGAGCAGGGCGCGGGCCGTGAACTCGCGGGCTTCCAGTCGCCGTACCAGCTCGGTTGCCGAGGCGAAGGCGAGCGCGTCCGGCAGCTTGACGTCCAGGCTCATGCGCGTTCCCCCCTTGCCGATTGACCGGTCGACTGTTCCCAGAACACGATGCGCCGCTGGGCGAGGCGCACGAGCGCGCTCCCGACGATGCCGAAGCCGGCCAGCATCAGGACGCCCGCGAACATCGTGGACACGTTCATGTTCACAGTCGCGGAGCCGATCAGGTAACCGACGCCCTTCTCGGCGGCGACGAACTCGCCGACGATCGCCCCGATGAGCGCCAGCACGATCCCGATCTCGAGGCCGGCGAAGATCGCACCGGCGGCGGCCGGGAGCTTGACGTGCAGAAAGATCCACCAGGGCGGCCGGGAGAACGACCGGGCCATGTCGATCAGTTCGGGGTCGGTCCGACGAATACCCGCGATCGTGTTCACGAGAAGCGGGAAGAAGCAGATCAGTGCGACGAGTACGACTTTGGAGGCGAGGCCGAAGCCGAACCAGACGAGGATCAACGGCGCGAGTGCCACCTTCGGCATCGCCTGGATCGCCACGATGTAGGGGAAGACGAAGCGCTCGAAAGCCCGGCTTTCGGCGACGAGGATGCCGGCGGCCACGGCCGCGACCGATCCGACGCCGTAGCCGAGGAGCGTCGAGGTCAGGGTGAACTGGATGTGCGGCGCATACTCGCCACTGGCGAGCCCGGCCCACAAGGCTCTGCCGACCGAGAGCGGGTCCGGCAGGAGATAGCTCGGGAGCCCTCCCGATCTGGTCGCGTAGGCCCAGACCGCCAGCACCAGGACCAGCGTGATCAGCGGCGGGACGACGCTGCGCAGGATCGTCATGCGGCCAGGATCCCGTGGCGGGCTGCCGTGTCGAAGAGCCGGCGAAGCTCGAGCGCGAGCGCGCCGAAGCGCGGCTCGCTGATCGTCTCGAGGGTGCGTGGACGGGGGAGGGGAACCGGCATGTCGGCGAGGATGCGGCCCGGCCGCCCGGCGAGCACGACGACCCGGTCGGCCAGGAACAGCGCCTCGGGGATGGAGTGGGTGACGAAGAGCGCCGTGCGGCGCTCCTCCATCCAGAGCCGCTGCAACTCCAGGGAGAGATGCTCCCGGGTCATCGCGTCGAGGGCCGAGAAGGGCTCGTCGAGCAGCAGCAGGCGCGGATCGTGCAGAAGCATCCGGGCCAGGCCGACCCGCTGCGCCATTCCGCCGGAGAGCTGACCTGGATAGAGGCTCGCACTGTCAGACAGGCCGACGGTTGCCAGCAAGGCGTCGGCGCGCGCGACTTCGCGGGCGGCGGCCGCGCGCGCGAAGCCGGCCGGTAGGAGGACGTTGTCCCGCACCGTCCGCCAGGGCAGGAGCTTCGGCTTCTGGAACACCGTCCCGACGTCGCGCCGCGGACCGGTTACCGGCGTGTCGTCGATCCGGATGGTCCCCCCTAGGGGGGTGACGAGGCCGGACAGGAGCTTCAGCACCGTCGACTTGCCGCCGCCCGACGGTCCGAGAATGGCGACGAATGCGCCGTGCTGCACCGAGAGCGACAGGTCCTGCAGGATCGGCGCTCCGGTCGATCCGCCATAGGCGAACCGGACGGCGTCGATGCGGACGTGCTCGGAAGCCGGCAAGGCCGTCATCGAAGCGCCCGCGCCTGTGCCTCGAGGGCGGCCCGGTCGAACCGCGCGAAGCCCGGCACGAGTGCGTTCGAGAAATAGGCCTCCAGGGGCAAGTCGGCCGTCGCGAACTCGCCGTACCGATGCATCTCGCGGACATACGCGCCGATGCGCGTCAGATCGAACGCACCGGGCACGCGTGCGGCCCCGGCCTCGTCGCGCATGATGGGCTCGATCCACCGCCGAAGCAGCCGTGCACTCGCGTCCAGGGCCTTTTCGCGGTCCGACTGGGGCGCCATGGACGGGCTTCGACGCCAGAACGCTTCGACGCACGCCTCGGGATTGGCGTCACAGACGATCAGGGCCTTCGTCCAAGCCCGACCGAAGCGCTCGAGAAGCGCCGGATCCTGCTCGAGCGTCGATCGGTGAGCGAGGAAGCCGTTGACGACCATGCTTCGGAAGACCGGCGGGTAGTCCAGCCGACGCGCCGGGATGCCCTGATCCTCCATGATGTCGATCCAGGTGCTGTTGAAGTTGAGAGCCTGGACACGATCCTCCCGGAGGGCGTGAAAGCCGGCGCCGAGCACCCCGGCGGCTACGATGCTGACGTCCCGCCCGGGCTCCAAGCCGACCGAGCGCATGAGGGCGCGTGTCTGTGGGATCGTGCCCCAGGTCAGCGCGCCGACGCCGATCCGCTTGCCTTTCAGGTCGGCGAGGCTGCGAATGTCGGAGTCTGCCCGGACGGCGAGTTCGAGCGTGTTGCGCGGCCCTGCATTGTAGAAGTACGCGACCGGGAGCGGCGGTTCGGCGGGCTTGTGAGAGGCGAGCAGCGTTTCGGGCAGAGGCAACGCGACCGTGATGGTCTTCTGCAGCAATTGCGGCAGTAGCGCGCCTGCACCGGGAAGGACGACGTACTCGACCTGCAGATTCTCCTGTTTGAAGAAGCCGAGCTCTTCGGCGACTGCCTGAACGCCGCCGTCGGTCACCGTCGATGGGATAGCGAGGCCGACTTTAACGCGGTCCTGCGCATGGGCAAATGGTGGAAGGTAGAAGCTGAGCGCGACGATCCCCGCCAGCAGGCCGAGGAGCTGCCGTGCGGCGAGACGAGTCCGGAATCGTGGTTTCACAAGCGGGAATACCTGCGACGGCTACGAATTTCAATCTGTATATACGAAATACAGTTCGACAGATGGGGAAATTATTTCCAATTAGGTCCGTTTTATCGACTCATATGTCCTATTTTTGAGCGCTGAATGAGAGCCGATCTCGCGCCGAGTGCCGCAAGCAGCGATGGCTGCTCCGCGTACTCGCGTGTGGCGCGTCGGACAGCCTGCGAACGGCACGTCGGCGACGGCGCGTCGCTTCAGGCGGAGAGCGAGCCGTCATGGGCCGCCGCCGAGCGGGTTGGGGGCCGCTTCAGTCCGCGCTCGTCGAGCAGGGTCGTGCCCGCGTAGGCTCGTCGGAGCGGGCCACGGTGCTGAAGGATCGACACCGCCAGATCCACGATCGTCTCCGGCACGGCCGGCATCAGCTCGAAGCCGTCCACCATGCCGGACCGAAACGCCACCTCGGAGGCGTCGGCGATCGCCTCCGGTCTCCAGCCGACGATGCGGTGGCCGACGCAGCCCGGCGCCCGTAGCGGCTGGGACGCGGCCAGCCCTTTCGCCAGCCGAGCGCAGAGGTGCCGAGCAACGGTCCAAGGCTGGTCTCCGGCCGGAGGGGCGGCGGAGCCGACAGCAGGTCGTCGAAATCGAGCCGCACGGGATTGATCCGCAGCGCCCGGGCGAGCCGCGCGAGGCCTCACTCTGTCGCCTCGGGGTCCAGAACTGGTCCTGTCGCCGCGGGAAAGGGTACGGGCCGCAAACGAAATATCCTGGCCGCGTGGCCGATGTAGCATTTCGATCTCTGAATCGGGCCGGCGACGCGCAAGAGAATACAAAATAATGGCAGCGCAGTGAAAGTAGGACTTTCCGCGTTGCCAAACGCGAGCCGTAGCCCCTAAGTTTCCGTGCAAGTCAAGGCGCGCAGCTCTCATTGACAGTATCGGGATTGATACCTTCGCGATTTATGCCCGAGTCGGGCGAGTAATCCGCTGCGCTTGAACGTATTTCGGTGATCATGCATGCGGAAGATCTTTCATCGCAGTCTGGCGGCGGCGGCCTGCGCGGTTTGGCTGGTCGGGCCAGCACGTGCGGCCTCTCCCGACGCGCCCCCCAAATCCGGTGGCACCATCACCTGGGGTGTCGCGACCGAGCCGAGCTGCTTCGATCCGCATCGCTCCTCCCAGCAGGCAGCCTTCTTCGTCGCCCGGAACTACATCGATTCCCTGGTGGCCAAGCGGGCGGACGGGAGCTTCGCCCCCTGGCTCGCCACGCAGTGGTCGATCGCGCCGGACGGCCTGACCTACACCTTCACGCTCCGCGAAGGCGTGACCTTCCATGACGGCGAGCGGCTCGACGCCGAGGCGGTGAAGGCGAACTTCGACTTCGTGAAGAAGCCCGAGAACGCCGCGAATGCCGCCGCTCTGCTCGATCGGTACGCGCGGGCCGAGATCGTCGCCCCGCACGTGGTTCGGCTGGTCCTCGCCCGCCCGGATTCGAGCTTCCTGGAATCCGTCTCCAACGTGAAGCTCGGGATCATCTCACCGAAGGCTCTGGCCAGCGGCGATCTCTGCGGCGGCGGCCCCGCGCTCGCCGGCACGGGCCCCTTCGTGTTCGCGGAGTATGTCCGCGGCCAGTCGGCGCGGTTTACCCGCAACGCGACCTATACGTCGCCACCCGGCTACGCCGCCCACTCAGGTCCGGCCCATCTCGACGGCTTGACCATCCGCTTCCTGCCGGAGGCGGCCGTGCGGGCCGGCGCCCTTGCCTCGGGACAGGTTGACGTCATCGAGGGCGTGCAACCGACGGATGCCCCGCTCTTCGCCGACCAGCCGGACTTCACGCTTCTCAAAGGGCCGCTCGGCGCCGGCACGGCCTTCACCCTCAACGTCAACTACACTCGCGCGCCCGCCGACGATGTCCGGGTGCGGCGCGCCCTGCGCGACGGTTTCGACCCTGAACCGATCGTGCGCCAAGTCTATCTCGGCACGGTTCCGCGCGCGTGGTCGATCATCGGCCCGGACAACCCGGCCTTCAACCCCGCGCTCGTCGGCGCCTGGGGCCGCGACGTCGCCGGCGCCAACCGTCTGCTCGACGAGGCCGGCTGGACAGGGCGCGACTTTGCCGGCTTCCGGACCCGCGACGGCAAGCGCTTGACGCTCGAGGTGGGCTACCCGCAGCCCTACGTGCGCGACAACCGCGAAGTGCTGATCCAGGGCATCCAGTCGGCCCTGCGCAAGAACATCGGCCTCGACCTCGATCTGCGCATCGTCACGGCCGGCGAGTACGCCAAGGGCAACGCCACCGGGACTTGGTCAATCTACCCGAATACCGACAATCCCTCGGACGCCGCTCGCGAACTCTGGGACATGCTTGGCACGAAGGGCTTTCTCTATACCAACATCGCGCATTCCGACCCGGAGATAACCGGCCTGGTCGACGAGGCGCTCGCGGCCACGGATGCCGCGCGCAAGCGCGCGCTGACCGACCGGATCCAGGCGCTCGGCATCGACAAGGCGTACATCGTCCCGCTCTTCGCGCCGAGCTGGTTTCTGGCCGCCCGCAAGGGCGTCGAGGGCCTCGGCTTCGAGGCCGGCCTCGACTCGCCTGCGAACGCCTACGACGTCTGGCTCGCCGGGGAGTAGGTCGATGGCGGCGCGCTCCATCACCGTCCGCATCCTGAGCCGTCTCGCCACGAGCTTCGTGGTCGCCTGGGCGAGCGTCACCGCGACCTTCGTCGCGCTGCACGCCCTGCCGGGCCGGATCGAGGACATCCTCGCGGGCGATGTCGATTTCCCGGGACTGCGCGAGGCGATCGCCGCCGAGTGGGGTCTGAACCGGAGCCTGCCGACCCAGTACACCGACTTCCTGCTCCGGATCGCCCAGGGCGATTTCGGCACCTCCTACGTGCTGCGCCGGCCGGTCATCGAAGTCGTCGGCTCGCAGCTGCGGCCGACCGTCGAGCTCGCACTCGCGGGGGGGCTGCTGGCCGTCGTGCTGGCGGCCGGGCTCGCCCTCGCGACGGCCGGACGGGGGCGCATCGCCCGCGGCCTCGCCTCGAGCCTCGAACTCGTCGCCGCCTCCACGCCAGTGTTCTGGCTCGGCATCCTTCTGCTGATGGCGTTCTCGTTCTCCCTGCGCTGGTTCCCGGTGGCGGGCGCCAAGAGCTGGAACGCCCTCGTGCTGCCGGCCATCGCCCTCGCCCTGCCGACGGCCGGGCTCCTGGCCCAGGTCCTGCGCGAGGCGATGGAGAAGGCCCTCGATCAGCCCTTCGTCACCACGGTCCGGGCCCGCGGCGTCGGTGAGACCGCGATCCGGACCCGCCACGTGCTGCGCCACGCCCTGCTCCCGGCCGTGACCCTCGGGGGCTGGCTGATCGGCGGCCTGCTCGGCGGCGCCGTGATCACCGAGAAGGTGTTCGGCCGGCCGGGGCTCGGCACGGTGACGCTCGGGGCGGTCCTGACCCACGACGTACCGGTGGTGCTGGCGGTGGTGCTGCTCGCCGCGCTCATCCACGTCGCCGCCTCGACGCTCCTCGACATCCTCTACCTCCTGATCGATCCGAGGCTCAGGGCCGCATGACCGCCTCCCCGCACCCCGCGCCTGCCACGGTCGCGCTCTCCACCGAAGATCTCATGGGGGCCACGGTCGGCGCTCCGGCCGCGACGACGCGCGCGACCCTTTCCGGGCAGCGTCATCCACCGCGCTTCACTCTGGCGATCGGATTCCTCGTCCTGCTGGCGCTCGTCGCCCTGGGGCCGCGCTTTTTCACCGGCTACGATCCCCTCGCCGGAGACGTATCCGAGACCCTGCAGGCGCCGAGCTGGGTCCATCCCTTCGGCACGGACCGCCTCGGGCGCGACGTGCTCGCCCGGACCCTCTACGGCACGCGCTACTCGCTCCTGATCGGGCTGGCCGGCATGGCGGTCAGTGCCGCCGCGGGCGTGCTTCTCGGCGTCCTGGCGGGATTGCGCAGCCGCTTGCTGGACGAGACGGTTTCGCGCCTCTTCGACGTGCTCTCGTCCTTTCCGGGCGTGCTGCTCGCCATGCTGGTCGTCACCTTCCTGGGGCAGGGTATGGCCAACATCGCCCTCGCGGTCGGCATCGCCGGCATCCCGAAGTTCGGCCGGGTCGTGCGCGCGCAGACGCAGCTCGTGCGCGACGCCGACTACGTGACCCACGCGACGATCTACGGGCTCGGGCGCCTCCAGGTCTTCCTGCGCCACGTTCTGCCGAACGTGTTGGTCGCGGTCCCGGTGATCGCCACCATCTACATCGGCAACACCATCCTGGTCGTGTCGGGCCTCAGCTTCCTGGGCCTGGGACCCCAGCCGCCGACGCCGGAATGGGGCGTGATGCTCGCCGAGAGCCGCGACGTGCTGCGGGTGGCGTGGTGGCCCGGCGTCTTCCCGGGGCTCGCGATCACACTGACGGTGATCGCCTTCAGCATCGTCGGGGGCGTTCTTCAGAAGCGCTTCGAGGGACGTCTCGCATGATCGCGCTCCGCGAACCGCTCGTCGACGTCCGTGGGCTGTCGATCGCTTTCCCGGCCCATGGGGATGAACCCGTGGTCGAGGGCATCGACCTCGCCGTTCATCCGGGCGAATGCGTCGCCTTGGTCGGCGAGTCCGGATCGGGCAAGAGCGTCACGGCGCGCAGCCTCCTGAACCTCGCGGGCGACGGGGCCCGGGTCGAGGCCGCGCGTTTCCGGATCCGCGATCGGGATGCGCGTCGCTTCCGCGAGGCCGAATGGCGCCGTCTGCGCGGCACCTTCACGGGTCTCGTGATGCAGGACGCGCTAGTCTCGCTGGATCCCCTGCGGACGGTCGGCCAGGAGGTCGGCGAGGTGCTCACCGAGCACCGTCTGGTCTCGGGCCGGGCCGCGCTGACAGACCGCGTCCACGCGACGCTCGCGAAGGTCGGCATGCCGCGGCCGGCCGACCGGGCCCGGCAATTCGCCCATCAGCTCTCCGGCGGGCTCCGGCAGCGGGCTCTGATCGCCGCCGCCATCGCGGCCGAGCCGGACCTGATCGTCGCGGACGAGCCGACGACGGCGCTGGACCCCGGTATCCAGAGCCAAGTGCTCGCAGTCCTGGCCGACCGGGTTCGCGAGGGGGCGGGCCTCCTTCTGATCAGCCACGATTTGGCTCTCGTGGCGCGGATCGCCCACCGGGTGATCGTGATGCGGGGCGGCCGCATCGTCGATGCCGGCCCGACCCGGGATGTCCTGGAGCAGCCACGGCATCTCTACACGCGCCAGCTTCTGGCCGCGATCCCGTCCACCGCCTCGCGGGGCCGTCGCCTCGCCTCGGCACGGCTTTCAACCGGGCGCGGCTTAGCCGCGATCACGCGCGACCCGCTTCCGCCGCGGGTGACCGTCGAGCCGCGCGCCGTGCTCGAGGTGCGCAACATCGCGAAGTCCTACGCACTGCGTGCTTCGACCGGCGGGACCACCGCATTCACCGCGCTCGAAGGGGTCAGCTTCACGGCGCGGGCCGGCGAGGTGCTGGGGATCATCGGCGCTTCGGGCTCCGGCAAGTCGACCTGCGCCAAGATCATCCTGGGCCTGATAGAGCCGGATGCGGGCGAGGTTCGGCTGCTTGGCGAGCGCTGGTCGGGGATCCCCGAGGCGCGCCGACGCCGCCTGCGTCGGCAGCTTCAGTACATCCCGCAAGATCCCCTCAGCAGCTTCGATCCCCGCTACAGGGTCGAGGACATCATTGCCGAGAATCTCCCGGTTCGCGGCAAGGAGGCTCGGCGCGCGCGCCTGAGCGCCCTCATCGACCAAGTCGGTCTCGGAGCCGGCGTCCTCGATCGCCATCCTCGCGGATTGTCCGGCGGTCAGCGCCAGCGGGTAGCGATCGCCCGGGCACTGGCCGCCGAGCCCGCGATGATCGTTTGCGACGAGCCGGTCTCGGCCCTCGACATCGGGATCCAGGCGCAGATCCTCGATCTCCTGGCCGACCTTCAGGGCCGTCTCGGGACCGCGCTCGTATTCATCTCCCACGATTGGGGCGTGATCCAGCATCTCGCCGACCGGGTGCTCGTGTTCCAGGACGGCCGGATCGTCGATCGGGGCGACGTAGCGGACGTCTTCGGCCGCGGAACCTCGAAGATCGGGCTGCCCTGATCGGGGGCGGCGAGGCGGCCCAAAACCGTCAGCGCGGGCATGAAGCCTTGCGGTTCTGCAAGGAGGCCCAGTCTACAACGCGTGCCGGCGTCGGAAATGCTTCGCGGCCTTCGTTCGCCCCTTCGATCGCACCGCCCCCTGCGTCGATCGAGCGGGATCGACCGCGGGAGTGCCGCCCGGGGCGCCCAAACGGCGCTCCTGGCCGCCGAGTGGTCCTCCTGCCTGGGAACCGGAGCGATTGTACGGCGAGTTGCCCTGCGCCAGGACAGGCGCTGTCAGCAGCGCACACATCAGGGCGGTCGATAGAGCGATCTTCATGGTCGGGTTGCTCCTGGCTGAAAATTGACTTTGTTCCCACCGATGAGATTTGGTCTTGTCTGGACCATTCGAGCCGTGAGTGACGTCCGACGCGAATGTGGCGACACATCATGTGTCACGTCAGCTGAGCGACCGGAGTCTCGTCGCGCGGCTTCGGGCCAATTATTTTCGCACCTCCAGAGTGCACCTTCGGGTTTCTGGCAGGCGGCGCGTCGGTAAATTCTGCACCTGGAGAGCGAGGTGAGGAGCGAGGTCGACCATGGCCAGCACGCTTCCATCCAGCATCGGGAACGGGATCGTCGGCTCGACAGGCGCGGCCTTGCGAGCCGCGATTGCGGATCCGGCGGCCATTGCGCGGACGAGTCGGGTGAGAAGATGCCTCACGGTCACGCCGACCGAGCACGGTTGCCTGCAGACGCCGGCGCCTGATCGAGGTCGGCGAGATGGCCGTCGCTGTGCTCCAGCCCGATCGAGAAACGGACATAGCCTTCCAGGGAGCCCGATGCCCTTGGAACGTCGGCACCAAGTCGCGAATGCGTCGGGCCCGCCGGACAGATCGCGAGGCCGCGCGCCTCATCGATATCGACCGCGGGGCGTGACAATACAGGGATTGCCACGGACTCTGTCGCCGGGTCAGCGCGCCAGTCCGCGCGCGGCGCGAAGATTCTCGGGCTCGCCATCGACAAATCTTGGCTCGGCACCGGCAACCTCTGTACGCGTGACGGGCGGAAGATCCAACAACTCTTTGTGAGCATGGTCCAGCAGTTACAAGCAATCGTCAATGGAAGTTTGTGTCATTTTTTATATCAACGATCGCAATATCGTCTTCAGTGCTCGGTAGACACGAGACGAAGTTTCTTTGAATCTGTGACAGGCGAGGTCGCCGTCGGAATCGACCGCGTGCAGATCGAACAATCTCCGCATCCTGGACGGCGAGCTTGTAATCGGGCCCGGAAAATCCGGCCGTTTCGTCGGATTCACTCAGCCGCGGCGGAACGCGCGGCGACGCCGGATCGGAGCGACTGGCCTGGCACGGCGTCGAGAAGTGCCCGCGTGTAGGCGTGCTGCGGCGCGCGGAATAGATCAACCGTCCGCTGTAGCTCGACGATCCGTCCTCCGTGCATGACGGCGATGCGATCGCACATCTGAGCCGCCACGCGCAGGTCGTGGGTCACGAACAGGATCGCGAGACCAAGTCGCTTCTGCAGATCCTGCAAGAGGGCGAGTATCTGAGCCTGGACGGATACGTCGAGCGCCGAGACGGGCTCATCCGCCACGAGGATCTCCGGTCGAAGTGCGAGCGCCCGGGCGATGCCGATGCGCTGGCGCTGACCGCCCGAGAACTCGTGGGGGTAGCGCTCCGCGACGCCGGGCTCGAGGCCGACGAGCCCGAGCAGGACCCGCGCATCGTCGAGCGCCCGGCGTCTCGACAGACCTTGGGCGATCGGCCCTTCGGCGATGATCTGGCCGACGCGTCGGCGCGGGTTGAGGGATGCGAACGGGTCCTGGAAGACCATCTGAATGCGCGGGCGCAGCGGCCGGAGCTGGCGTTGGGTCAAGGTACTGATCAAAGCTTCGCCGATCGTGATCGCTCCGGTATCCGGTTGGATCAGCCGCATGACGCACCGGCCGACTGTCGACTTGCCCGACCCGGATTCACCCACGAGCCCGAGCGTCTCGCCGCGACGGATGTCGAAGGAGACACTCTCGATCGCCTTCACTTCGCGACGTCGCAGGAAGCCCCGGCCGCGATATGTCTTCGAGAGGCCCTCGACGAGAAGTGCGGGCGTCCCGGCGAGATCTTTCGGCACCGGCGGGACCAGCGAGGGAACCGCCGCGAGCAGGCGTCTCGTGTAATCGTGTCGCGGATCGCGGAGCACCTGCGTCGCCGGTCCCTGCTCGACAAGGATCCCGTGCTGGAGCACGGCCACGCGATCCGCGATCTCCGACACCACACCGAAATCGTGCGTGATGAAGAGCACCGCCGTACCGTGTTTCCTCCGCAACGCATCGAGCAGCCGGAGGATCTGCGCCTGCGTGGTGACGTCGAGGGCGGTGGTCGGCTCGTCCGCGATGATGAGCTTCGGTTCGAGGGCCAGCGCCATCGCGATCATGACGCGCTGACGCTGGCCGCCCGACAATTCGTGAGGATAGGCCCGGGCGATCGCGGCTGGATCGGGCATACCGACCTCGGCGACCAGCGCGAGAGTACGCGCGACGCGCCGTCCGGCATCGAGCGCCCCGTGGGCTTGGAAGGCCTCGGCGATCTGATCGCCGATCCGCATCACTGGATTGAGCGAGGTCATCGGCTCCTGGAAGATGGTGCCAATCTCCCGGCCCCTCACTCCGCGCAGGGCGCGCTCCGACAGCCCGAGCAGATCGCGTCCGGCGAGGCGGATCGCTCCGCCGGTGGGACGCACAGCCTTGGGCAGCAGGCCGATGGTCGCGAGCGCGGTCAGCGACTTCCCCGACCCGGATTCGCCGATGACGCAGAGCGTCTCGCCGGCGTCGATATGGAGCGACACGCTTCTGATCGCGAAGGGCCTGTCGGATCCGGGCGGCAGCGCGAGGCTCAGCGCGTCGATCTCGAGGACGGGGCCGGGCATCGATGTCCCTTGTCTCTGTGCGCGGGTCGCTGAAGCGCGCGGCCCTGATCGAGCCAAACGACCGCCTGTCGGAGCCGGGATGATGCCGTCTCCGGGCTCGGCCCGATGAAGCTGTTCCGCGGCATCCATGTCGCCCGACCGCGCTATCGCCGGATGTCGAGAAGGTCGTTGAGGCCGTCGCCCAGCAGGTTGAGCCCGAGCACCGCGGCGACGATCGCGAGACCCGGCAGCGTGGCGATGTACCAGTCGGTCCGCAGCACTTCGCGGCCGGCTCCGACCATGCCGCCCCAGCTCGCCACGTTCGGGTCACCGAGACCGAGGAAGGCGAGGCTCGACTCCGTCAAGATGGCGCTGGCGATCAGGATCGAGGCCGAGACGATCACCGGCGCCAGCGCGTTCGGCAGAACTTCCAGCAGGAGGATGCGCCCGTGCGACGCACCGACCGAGATCGAGGCCTGGACGAAGTCGCCGTTGCGAAGCCGCAGGACCTCCGCGCGCACCAGCCGAGCGAGGCTCGGCCAGGCGGTCAGGCCGATCGCGATCACGATCGTCGCCACGGAAGGCCGAAGGATCGCCACGATGGCGAGAGCGAACAGGAAGGGCGGGATCGTCTGGACGAGTTCTGTGACGCGCATCAGTGCCCAATCGATCCGCCCGCCGTAGAACCCAGCCACCGCGCCGAACGTGACCCCGATCGTGAGCGACACCAGGGTCGCGACCCATCCGATGAGAAGAGAGATCCGCGCCCCGTGCAGGATGCCGGCCGCGATATCGCGTCCCAGCATGTCAGTGCCGAGCGGATACGCGGGATCCGTTCCGGGCCAGATGAAGGGCGACGCCACCATGTCGAGCGGATCGCCCGGATAGAGGACCGGCGCGGCGGCCGCGCCGGACAGGATCAGCACGAGGATGAGGCCGCCTACGAGGGCCGAGGCGTTGACGCGCCGCCGCGTCCTCGGGCGAGCCGGCCCCGTTCTGGCGGCGGGCAATGTCGAGATCGTCGTCATCTCAGTCAATCTCCACCCGCGGATCGAGGGCACCGTAGGTGAGATCGACCGCAATGTTCACGACGACCACCAAGATCGAGCTCGCGAGAAGAATGCCGAGGAGGAGATTGAGGTCGCGCTGGAACAGGGCCTCGAATGCGAGCCGGCCGAGTCCCGGCCAGGAAAACACGGTCTCGACCAGGATCGCCCCGCCCAGGATGGAGCCGAGCTGCATTCCGAGCATCGTGACGAGTGGCAGGAGCGCGTTGCGGAGCACGTGCCGCACCGCGATGCGACCCGGCGAGACGCCCTTCGCGACAGCCGTGCGGACGAAATCCTGGCCGTAGACCTGAAGCATCGAGGCGCGCGTCAGGCGCGTGTAGATGGCGAGGTGGAACAGGCCGAGCGTCACCGCCGGGAGAACCAGGTGCCGCGCGACGTCGAGCGCGTAGGCGGTGCCGCGATAGCCGGCCTCGATCGTCGCCATGCCGCCGACCGGCAGCCAGTCGAGCCAGACGGAGAAGACGACGATCAGCATCACGCCGATCCAGAACACGGGGGTCGCGTAGAATAGCAGGGCGATCACCGAGATGATCGTGTCGGTCGGGCCGCCGGCGCGACGGGCCGCCAGGAAGCCGAGCGTTGCGCCGACGATCACCGCGAAGGCGATGCTCGCTCCCATCAGCAGCGCCGTGGCGGGCAGACGGTCGAGGATCAGCCGGGACACGGGCATGCCCTGGCGGAAGGAGTAGCCCAGGTTCAGCGTCAGGACGTTGCCGAGATACTTGCCCAGCTGGACATAGAGGGGCTGATCGAGCCCGAATTGATGGCGCAGCGCCGCCATGAATTCGGGCGTCGCGGCGCCGGCCTCGCCGGCCAGCACGTCCGCGGCATCGCCCGGCGCGAGGCGCAGCAGGAAGAAGTTCACGACCGCGATGCCGACCACGATGAAGGCGATCTGGCCGAGCCGGCGTGCCCAGCGCGCACCGGGCGCAAGCCTCCGGAAGAGCCCGCCGGCGCTCATTGGCTCTTGACCGGCTCGTCGAGCCACGCCTCCGTGAGCGGGCCGAAGATCTGGTCCCCGCGCGTCACGGCGTTGCGCAGCCTGGCCGCGTAGACGTTGAAGAACTTGAGCTCGACCAAGGGCAGGGTCGGCAATTCGGTCTGCGCGATCACCTGGAACCGCTTCCAGGCCGCGACGCGCCTCGCGGGATCCGGCTCGGTCTCGACGGCCTTGAAGATCGCGTCGACCTCGTGGTTCCGGAAGCCGGATCCATTGGTCCAGGGGATGTTCCGACCGACGAACTCGGAGCTGTAGAGCCGCGCGACGCCGAGCTGCGGGTCCGGGAAGGCGGACGCCCACGAACTCGAGAGGTCGAAGTCGCGCTCCCCGTAGACGCGCCGGGTGAAGGCGGCCGTATCCTGACCGCGGAGGGTGACCTCGATGCCGACCCGCTTCAGCGCCGCCTTCACGAACTCGCCCGTGCGCCGGTAATCCTCGCCGTAGGGCAGGTAATCGTGCACGATCGCGAAGCGGATGCCGTCCGGGCCCCGCTTCAGGCCGGCCTCGTCGAGCAGGGCCTCGGCCCGCTTCGGGTCGAAGGGATAGAGCGGCACGTCGGGATTGTGGAACGGCCGCAGGCTCGACGCGACGGGCGAGATCGCCGCCGTGCCGAAACCGAACCAGACAACCTTGATCAGCGCGTCGCGGTCGATGGCGTGCGCAACCGCCCGGCGAACGCGGACGTCCCGGAACGCCTCCGATTGGACGTTGAAATCCAGGTAGAGCCACGGGGTCAGCCACGCGTATCCGGCCGTGCCCACCCTGATGGTCGGCAGCTTCGCCAGACGATCCGCGTCGCGGAGCGGGATCGGGCTGAGCGGTGCGTAGTGGATCTCGCCCTTCTCGAGTGCGGCGGCCCGGGCCGCACCGTCTGGCATGACCCTGAAGACGATCCTGTCGAGATAGGGCTTGCCCGCATCCCAGTAATGCGGGTTGCGTTCCAGCAGGATATGGCTGCCCTTCACCCATTCCTTGAACACAAACGGGCCGGTCCCGACAGGCTTCTGGTTGTAGGGATTGGTGAGGACGTTGGTGCCCTCGTAGAGATGCTTCGGCAGGATCTGAGCGCCATTGCCGTTCAGCAGACCGAACAGGGCGACCGAGGGCTCCGCCAGGTGGAAGACGACCGTGTGCGGGTCGGGCGTCTCGGCGCGGGTGATGTTCCGGAACAGGGCGGGATTGCGCGGGTTCAGCGGCTTCCAGACGTTCTCCAGCGACCACGCGACATCCGCGGCGGTGAAGGGCTGGCCGTCATGCCACGTCACGCCTCGGCGCAGGTGAAGCGTGACGGTGCGGCCATCGGGGCTGATCTCCCAACGCGTCGCCAGCTCCGGCTGCGGCTTCAGGTCGAGGTCGTACTTGATCAGCCCGTCGAAGATGTTGCCGCCGACGATGCCGGTCGGCGCCGAGGAGAGGACGGCCGCCGTGAGCGCGACGGGCTCGGGCTGGATGATCGCGTTGAGCGTGCCGCCGCGGCGAGGCTCCTCGGCGGCCTGGGCGGAACCGGGCTGCCGGAATCCTGCCGCGAGGACGAGAGTGGACAGCGCGACCGCCGATCCGAAGCTGCGTCGGGAGATCATGGGCACGGTCCGATCGCGGTCAGTTGGAGCGCGGCTCGATCGTGAAGTCCCGGAACGAGCCGTAGACCTGATCGCCGCTGATCGGGTGGCGCAGATTGGACGCCTCGACCGTGAAGAACCGGAGCTCGAGCAGCGGCAGGGTCGGCAGATCCTCCATCACCGTGCGCTGGAACTGCTTGAACAGCGCGACGCGCCTCGCTCCGTCGGGCTCGCCCTGCACGGCGGCGATGATCGTGTCGACGGCCGGGTTGCGGTAGCCCGAGGCGTTCGTCCACGGGATGTTCTTGCCGACGGAGTGCGACCAGTAGGCGCGCGTGACGCCGACCTGCGGGTCGGAGAAGGCCGCGAACCACGTGATCGCGATGTCGAAGTCCCGGTCGCCGTAGAGGCGGCGGGTGTAGGCGGCGGTGTCCTGGCCGCGCACGGTGACCTCGACCCCGACCCGCTTCAGCGAGGCCTTGATGAATTCTCCGGTGCGCTTGAAATCGTCCCCGTAGGGAATGTAGTCGAGGTTGAGGCTGAACCGGTTCCCGTCGGAGCCGCGCTTGAGTCCCGCCTCGTCCAGCAGGGCTTCGGCCTGCTTCAGGTCCAGCGGATAGTGCGGCGCGGCCGTGTCGTGGAACTCGGGCAGCGAGGACGGAACCGGGCTCGTGGCCGGGATGGCGAACCCGTACCAGACCACCTTCGCTAAGGCCGCGCGATCGATCGCCAGGGCCAGGGCCCGGCGCACCCTGACGTCCTTCAGGTACGGGCGGTCGATGTTGAAATCGGCGAAGAGGAAGGGCGACAGCCACTCGTAGCCGCGGGTCTCGACGCGCAGGCCCGGGAGCTTGGATAGCCGCTCCGCATCGCGCAGCGGCACCGGGCTGAGCGGCGCGTACTGAACCTCGCCCTTCTCGAGAGCGGCCGAGCGCGCGGCTGCGTCGGGAATGATCTTGAAGATGACGCGGTCGAGGGCCGGCTTCGCCGCGTCCCAATACTTCGGGTTTCGCTCCAGCGTGATGTGGCTTCCCTTCACCCATTCCTTGAACACGAAGGGGCCCGTTCCGACCGGCTTGTTGTTGTGCGGGTTGTTGAGGATGTCCGTCCCCGCATAGAGGTGCTTGGGCAGGATCTGCGCGCCGTTGCTGTTGACCGAGCTGAGGATCGCCACCGACGGCTCGCTGAGACGCAAGATCGCCGTCCAGTCGTCCGGCGTGTCGACCCGGGTCACCTTCGCGAAGGTGACCTGGTTCCGCGGATGGATCTTCTGCCAGACGTTCTCGAGCGTCCATTTCACGTCCGCCGAGGTGAACGGCACGCCGTCGTGCCACGTCACGCCGTGCCGGAGACGGAAGACGATCGAGAGTCCGTCGGGCGCGACTTCCCAGCTCTCCGCCAGAGCGGGCTTCGGCTTCAGGTCCGTCCCGTAATCCACGAGGCCGTCGAAGATCGATCCGCTCACCACGCCCGTCGGGGCCGCGGAATTCAGCGCCGCCGTCAGGATGACCGGCTCGGGCTGGACGATGGCGGTCAGCGTTCCCCCGCCGCCCTGGGCGAAGGCCGGATGCACGGCGGTCAAGAGACCCACCGCGACGACCAAACGTCTCGTCCAGACGCTATTCATCCGAGGCTTCGTCCTTCACACGCGCACCGCAACAGGATGATCATTAGCTTGGGCATGGACACGATCGTCAACCGTGAATGAAGCATACAGTCTGACTTGATGGAATATCGCTATGTTCGTCCTGATATAAGCGAAGGTGACGACGGTATTATATCGTCGACAGCAAGGATCAGAGGAGATTTGCCCCGGCGATCTCGGTGTCGAACGGCCCGGCCGATTCTCCCGCGATCCGCGCACGGGTTCACGGGCGTGGCGCGGCCCGCGCCCGCGTCGCCGAGCCCGTGGGGCGCCGGTCTTCCGGACTGACGCCCGCCGATCGCCTCACACTTGCGACAGGCAGATCCCTGTCGAGAACCGGGATGGACACGAGCGTTCCGGGACGTTCATCTTTTCAAGTCGTTGGATCGGCCGTTGTTATTCTCTAATCGATCCGCAACAGGGAAGTACATTCTTGTTGACCGAGTTGAGGCACCGAATATCGTTCCGATACGCGCATCGTCACGTGCGACGCACTCCCGTCTCAGGCTGAACATGTCCTCATCCCGCGAACTTCGGCTGAACGCTTTCCAGATGGCCGCGCCGGGCCATACCTGGGCGGGGCTCTGGCGCCATCCGCGGGACACCACGGCCAGCTACAACACGCTGGACTACTGGACCGCGCTCGCCCGGACCGCGGAGCGCGGGCTGTTCGATGGCGTGTTCCTCGCCGACGTGATCGGCCAGTACGATGTCTACGGCGGCAACGCCGATGCCGCCCTGGCGCGCGCGGCGCAGGCACCGAGCCTCGACCCGTTCTTGGTGGTTCCGACCATGGCGGCGGCCACCCGCCATCTCGGCTTCGGCGTGACCGCGAACCTCACCTACGAGCATCCCTACACGTTCGCACGGCGGATCACGACGCTCGATCACCTCACCGGGGGGCGCGTCGGCTGGAACATCGTCACCGGCTACCTGGAGAGCGGAGCACGGGGCATGGGCTTGGCCGAGGCCCGCGCCCACGATGTCCGCTACGAAGCGGGCGAAGACTTCCTGGAGGCCGCCTACAAGCTGTGGGAAGGCAGCTGGGAGGGCGGCGCGGTACGGCGCGACCGCGAGCGCGGCGTGTTCACCGATCCCGCGAAGGTCCATCGGGTCCGTCACGACGGACCGTATTACCAGGTGGATGGCCGCCATCTCGGCGAGCCCTCGCCCCAGCGCACGCCGGTGCTCTATCAGGCCGGCACCTCCGCCCGCGGGAAGGCTTTCGCTGCCCGGCATGCCGAGGCGATCTTCCTGAACGGCCATACCCCGGCGCTGGCCGGCAAGGCCGTGCGGGCCATCCGCGAGGCCGCGCGGGCGGCCGGCCGCGACCCCTGCGACATCCGCATGTTCCTCGGCGCCACCGTGATCGTCGCCCCGACCCGGGCCGAGGCGCTGGATCTGCGCGACGAATATGCCCGCTACATCGACGCCGAAGGGCAGTTCGCCCTCGTCTCCGGCTGGACCGGGATCGATCTCGCCAAGCTCGAGCCGGACGAGCCGCTGGCCTATCAGGAGACCAACGCCATGCGCTCGCTGGTGGAGAACCTGACCGTGCCCGGTGAGCGCCCCTTCACGCGCGCCGATTTCGCCGAGTTCGGCCCCCGCGGAGCCAGGGCGCCCTTCATCGTCGGCGCGCCCTCCGAAGTCGCCGACGCGTTGCTCGCATGGGCGGAGCAGGCCGATGTCGACGGCTTCAATCTCACGCGCGCCGTCGCGCCGGAGACGCTCGAGGCCTTCGTCGATCTGGTGGTGCCGGAACTGCAGTCCCGCGGCGCCTACAAGACGCGCTATGCCGAGGGCACCCTGCGCGAGAAGCTCTTCCCCGGAGCCGGGGCTCACCTGAAGGACACCCATCCGGGTGCCGCCTTCCGTGTCGGCGAGCCGCCGCGTGTCCTGCGCGCTGTCTCATGAACCGGTCCCCGGGGACGCGAGGCGATCCGGCATCGACGGCAGCCCCGGCGCCGAACGCTTGCAGGAACAGGGAAACAACGCTGCGAGCGCCCCTCGCGGGGGACCAAGAGTCCGGCGAGGCCGACGATTATAGCGAAGCTTTCTCTTGAGAGAACGACTATCTCAAGTCAGAGTAGTGCCTCGACAGACGATCTTGAGCAGTTCAAGTCATGCCCCTCGCGAGAATGACATCGTCCTGGATCGAGGGCTACAGCCTGACGACGGCCGAGATTCTCTACCATATGCCAGATTACCCGCACCTGCTGCAGACGTTCGTGTGGCAGCAGAACGATCTTTTCCCCCAATTGCCGGAGCTGAGACGGTTCCTGGCCTTCTGGCAGGACAAGCTCGACGGGCCGCTGCATTCCGTGAAGGTCATGCACTGCCAGCTCCTGAAGCCAGCCGAATTGCGCGCGGTATCCGGCGACTTCCGGCTCCACTGAGCGGCCGCCGCGCGGAGGGATCACGAGACCGGCGCTGCGTCGCCGGGGCGAGAGGCTCCCAAGCGTCGCGCCGCCGCCAAAACATCCTCCCACCCGACTGCGTTCTTTTAAAAGAACATATCAGTTGTTTTATAGAACATCGTGGGCCAGGATAGGCGATGTCGGCCTGCCGCGATCAGGGCGCGCTGCGGAAATTCGGATCGGAGCTCAGAGACCCATGGCCCTTCGACCCCTGCACGACCGCGTGCTGTTGCGCCGCCTCGAAGGCGAGGAGAAGACGAAGGGCGGCATCATCATCCCCGACACTGCCAAGGAGAAGCCGCAAGAGGGCGAAGTCGTCGCTGTCGGTCCCGGCGCTCGCGACGAGACCGGCAAGGTCGTGCCGCTCGATGTGAAGGCCGGCGACCGGGTCTTGTTCGGGAAGTGGTCCGGGACCGAGATCAAGATCGATGGTGAAGACCTCCTGATCCTCAAGGAAGCCGACATTCTCGGCGTCATCGCAGCCTGAACAGGCATCGCTCGTCAGTAATTCGGAGATCGGACATGGCAGCCAAGGACGTCAAATTCTCGGGCGATGCGCGCGAACGGCTCCTGCGCGGCGTCGACATTCTGGCCGATGCGGTCAAGGTCACCCTCGGTCCCAAGGGCCGCAACGTCGTCATCGAGAAGAGTTTCGGGGCGCCGCGGATCACCAAGGACGGCGTGACGGTCGCCAAGGAGATCGAGCTCGAGGATCGGTTCGAGAATCTCGGCGCCCAGCTCCTGCGCGAGGTGGCGTCGAAGACCAACGATCTGGCCGGCGACGGCACCACCACGGCGACCGTCCTCGCCCAGGCGATCGTCCGCGAGGGCGCCAAAGCGGTCGCGGCGAATTTCAACCCCCTCGACCTGAAGCGCGGCATCGACCTGGCGGTGACGGCCGCCGTCAAGGACATCACCGGCCGCGCCCGCAAGGTGACCGCCTCCGACGCGATCGCCCAGGTCGGCACCATCTCGGCCAACGGCGACACCGAGATCGGCCGTCTCATCGCGGAGGCGGTCGAGAAGGTGGGCAAGGAGGGCGTCATCACGGTCGAGGAGGCCAAGACGGCCGAGACCGAGCTCGACGTCGTCGAGGGTCTGCAGTTCGACCGCGGCTACCTCTCACCGTATTTCGTCACGAATGCCGAGAAGCTCATCGCCGAACTCGAGGATCCCTACATCCTCATCCACGAGAAGAAGCTCTCCTCGCTCCAGCCGCTGCTCCCGATCCTGGAAGCCGTGGTGCAATCCGGCCGGCCGCTCCTGATCATCGCCGAGGACATCGAGGGCGAGGCTCTGGCGACCCTGGTGGTCAACCGGCTTCGCGGCGGCCTGAAGATCGCGGCCGTGAAGGCGCCCGGCTTCGGCGACCGCCGCAAGGCGATCTTGGAGGACATCGCGATCCTGACCAAGGGACAGACCGTCTCGGAGGATCTCGGCATCAAGCTCGAGAACGTCACCCTGCCGCAGCTGGGCCAGGCGAAGCGTGTGCGCATCGACAAGGAGAGCACGACCATCGTCGACGGCGTCGGCGACAAGACCGACATCGCCGGCCGCATCGCCCAGATCAAGGCGCAGATCGAGGAGACCACCTCGGATTACGACCGCGAGAAGCTGCAGGAGCGTCTGGCCAAGCTCGCGGGCGGCGTCGCGGTGATCCGCGTTGGCGGCGCGACCGAGGTCGAGGTGAAGGAGAAGAAGGACCGGGTCGACGACGCCCTCAACGCCACCCGCGCGGCGATCGAGGAGGGCATCGTCCCGGGCGGCGGCACCGCGCTGCTGCGCGCGAAGGTGGTCGTGTCATCGCTCAAGACCGACAATGCCGACGTGAAGGCCGGCATCGCCATCGTGCTGAAGGCCCTCGAGGCACCGATCCGCCAGATCGCCGCGAACGCGGGCGTCGAGGGATCGATCGTGGTCTCGAAGATCATCGAGAGCGGGTCCGACACCTACGGGTTCGATGCGCAGACCGAGACCTACGGCGACCTGATCGAGGCCGGCATCGTCGATCCGGCCAAGGTGGTGCGGACCGCGCTGCAGGATGCCGCCTCGGTCGCCGGCCTGCTCGTCACCACCGAGGCGCTGATCACCGAGCGTCCGAAGGACAAGGCCGCGCTTCCGGCGCCGGCCGGCCCCGACTTCTGAGAGGGGGCACCCGGAGCCACCCCAAACATGGAGCGTACCGGCCCGGCCCCGCGGATCGCCGCGGGGCCGAAGCCGTGCGGTGGTCAGCCGCCGCTGGGGTGACCGGAACCGCGATCCGCGATCGCGGTCTGCCGACGGTCAACCGAGGGGCAGGTCTCGGGCCGTCCACGACCGGCCGACGGAGGCCGCGCCGGAGCGGGAGTTCCGAGAAGGCGCGGCCGGGGCCAGCGCGCACGATCCGGTGGCCCGCTGCGCCGCCGGCAGCCCGTCGGCCTGAGAGAGGTACCGCTCCCCGCTGTCGGCGACGATCGCGACGATCGTCCGGCCCGCGTTCTCCGGCCGCGCGGCCAGCACCGAGGCCGCGAACAGCACCGCGCCGGACGACGGGCCGGCCATGAGCCCCTCCTGGCGCGCGAGCCGCCGCGCCAGGGCTCGGGCCTGCACGGTCGTGCAGGCGATGACCTCATCGACCACCTGCACATCGTAGTTTCCGGGAAGAAGGTGCGGCTCGACCCCCGTCACCCTGTGCACGCCCTCGACGGCGTCGACATCCGGATGGTCGAAGGTCGGGACCGATCCGGGAGCCGGTTCGACCACCACCACCCGCAGGCCGGGCTTGCGCGATTTCAGGTAGCGTCCCGTCCCCGAGACCGTGCCGCCGGTGCCGACGGCCGAGACCAGGATGTCGACCGCACCCGCGGTATCCCGCCAGATCTCAGGGCCGGTCATCTCGAAATGGATCCGCGGGTTGGCCGGGTTGCCGCGCTGGTCGGTGTAGAACGCGCCCGGATTCTCGCTCTGCACGCGCGCGATGATGGTGTTCACGGCGCCGGGTTCGAGGAACTCCGCGTCGTCGATCAGGATCGTCTCCGCCCCGTACTGGTGGATCAGCGCGCGCTTCTCGGCACTCGTGGAGGCGCGCAGGTAGAATTTCGCGCGGTAGCCGCTCGCGGCCGCCAGGGCAGCGAGGCCGATGCCGGTATTGCCACTGGTGAGGTCCACGAGCAGCTGTCCGGGGGCGAGACGGCCCTCCGTCTCGGCGGCACGGATGAGACCCCAGGCGGTGCGATCTTTGATGCTGCCGGCCGGGTTCAGATACTCGATCTTCGCCAGAATGCGGCCGTGCAGCGCGCCTGCGCCGAAGCGGTCGAGGGCGAGCAGGGGCGTGTTGCCGACGAGGTCGGTGAACCGGCGGGCTGCGACTGTCATCTTGACCTCTCGTGCCGTTCTGTCGTGCGGCGCCGGGCCGGACCGCGGTCCGGCCGCGCGTCGACACAGGCGCGGCGAAGCATCGTTCAGTCCTTCGGAAGTCCCGGCGGGTTCGTCTCGGAGCGCGGCAGCGCCTCCTCGGCCAATCCCCGCCGCGCCAGCATCCGGCCGTAACGCCCGTCGTCGATGAGCGTGTTGGTGGCGCGCGTCAGCGCGTCGGCGAGGCCACTGCCCCGGCGCGTCGCCACGGCCACGTCCGACCGCAGCGGCCAGCCGGCGCTGAGCGTTCCGACCTGCCGGATGTCCCTGTCGCGGGCGGCCACGAAGGCGAGTTGCGCGTGCGGCTGCACGATCACGTCCGCCCGGCCGGAGCGCAGGGCCACGAGGCGGCCGGCCTCGTCGTCGAAGAGCTGCAGGTCGAGGGGCCGGAGCCCCGCCGCGCGGTTCTGCGCGTTCCACGCGAGGAGAATGCGTTCCTGGTTGGTGCCGCCGCCGACGCTGATGGTCAGCCCGGCGGCGTCCCGCGGCTCGCAGATGCGCGTGATGCGGCTGTCGATGCGGACGAAGAAGCCGTGAAGGCCCTGCCGATACGTGGAGAAGTCGAACTTCTCCTTGCGCTGCTCGGTGACGCCGACATTCGAGATGACCGCGTCGTATTTGCCGGAGGACAGGCCGAGCGGCCAGTCGGCCCAGGCGACCGGAACGATGTCCAGGCGCAGGTCCAGGCTGTCGGCGAGGAGCAGCGCGAAATCGGGGTCGGCCCCGACCACGGTCCGAGCATCGGTCGCGTAGGTGGCGAGCGGCGGCCCACCCGGCGTGATCGCCACGGTGAAGAGACCGGGCTCGGCGAAGCGGAACGCCTCCGGGAGGCGGGCGCGTGCAGCCGGATCCGGCCCGGACCGGACGCGGCCGCGCTGGTCGGGCGTGAGATCGAACGGCGTCTCGGCGGCCGCCATCGCGCGCCCGCGGCCGAAGCTTCCGACGGTGGCCGCCAGGAGCGACAGCGCCGTTCGCCGCGCGATCAGTCCGGTCACCGGCTCCGGAGGGACGATCGGCCCGCCCATCAGGCTCTCGGCAGGCCCGGCGGGTTGGTCCGGGATTCCGCGATGGCCTCGGCCGAGAGGTTCCAGCGCTCCAGAGCCTTCGCGTAGCTCCCGCTGCGGATCTGCGTGTTGATCGCCTGGGTGATGGCCTCGGCGAGGCCGGCCCCCTTGCGCGTTGTCACGGCGATCTCGGCCAGAACCGGCCAGCCGCCGCTGAAATTGCCGGCGAGCCGCGTCTTGCCCGCGCGCGCGGCATTGAAGCTCAGGAGCGCGTTCGGTCCCAGATAGGCGTCCGCCCGTCCGGATTCCAAAGCAAGATACAGGACGACATCGTCGTCGTAATACTGGATCTCGACAGGTTTGAGCCCGGCCTGACGGTTCTGCTCGTTCCAGCGCAGGAGAATTTGCTCCTGGTTGGTCCCGGAGGACACGATGATCCGGAGGCCTGCGACGTCCTGCGGCTGGCGGATGGTCAGCGGGTTGTCCGACTTGACGTAGAAGCCGAGCAGATCCTTGCGATAGGTCGAGAAGTCGAACTTCTCCTTGCGCTGCTCGGTGACGGTGACGTTGGCGATGACCGCGTCGTACTTGCCGGAGGTCACGCCGAGCGGCCAGTCGGCCCAGGCGACCGGCACGATCACCAAGGTCCGCCCCAGCGCGTCGGCGATGATCTGAGCCATGTCGGGCTCTGACCCGATGATCGTCTGCGTATCGGTGGCATATCCGCCGAAGGGGAAGCGCGCCGGGTTGACCGCCACCGTGAAGTCGCCGTCCCGGGCGAAGCGCGCGTCCGCGGTCACCCGCGCGATGGCCGCCGGGTCGCGCTGGGCACGGACCCGGCCGGGCTGGCCCGGCGAGAGATCGATCCCGGCCGCCGCGGCGATCCGGACGGGCGCGCAGGCGAGGGCCGTGCCGGCGAGGCGGGCGAGCGTGGCGCGACGGGTGAGCACGGGCGTTGTCCTGCTGCAGGAGGGTCAGAGTACCTTGGCGAGGAAGGCGCGGGTCCGCGGATGGTCCGGATCGGCGAGCACGCGCGCCGGGGGGCCCTGTTCCAGGATCCGGCCTTCCTCCATGAAGACCACGTGGTCGGCGACCTCGCGGGCGAAGCCGATCTCGTGCGTCACGATCACCAGGGTCGTGCCCGAGCGGGCCAGCGCCTTGATCACGTCCAGCACCTCGCCGACCAGCTCGGGGTCGAGCGCGGAGGTCGGCTCGTCGAAGAGCAGGACCTTCGGTTTGAGCGCCAGGGCCCGGGCAATCGCGACGCGCTGCTGCTGGCCGCCGGACAATTGGCGGGGAAACGCGTCCGCCTTCTCGGCGAGACCGACCCGGGCGAGGAGCGCGCGCGCCTCGGCCAGCGCCTGCGCGCGGGAAACGCCGCGCACCGTCACCGGCGCTTCGACGATGTTCTCGAGGGCGGTGAGGTGGGGAAACAGGTTGAAGGTCTGGAACACCATGCCGACGTCAGCGCGGCGCTTCAGGATCTCCGCCTCCTTGAGTTCGTAGAGCGTCTCGCCGTCCTGCCGGTAGCCGATCAGCGCGCTGTCGATGGCGACGAAGCCCGCATCGACGCGCTCGAGATGGTTGATCGTCCGCAGCAGCGTCGACTTGCCGGAACCGGACCTGCCTATGATCGCGGTCACGCTGCCCGGCCGCAGGACGAGGCTGACGTCGACGAGCACCGCGAGCCGACCGAAGCTCTTCGTGACGCCGGTGATCCGGATCTCGCCGCCCGGGCGGAACACCGGATCGGCCGCGATCGCGGGGGCTCCCGGGATCGCGGCGCGGCGGTCCCGTCGGGGCTGCAGCCATCCGAGTACCTGCGAGATGCGGGAGGCGGACGGATCCCGGAGCGCGCCGCGGGCGTAGTAGCGCTCGATGTGGTGCTGGACGAAGGAGAGCGCGCTCAGGATGACCAGATACCAGACCGTCGCCACCATCAGCAGCGGGATGACCTCCAGATTGCGCCTGTAGATTACCTGAATTGTGTAGAACAGTTCGGGCAGCGCCAGGATGTAGACCTGGGAAGTGCCCTTGGCGATGCTGATGACCTCGTTGAACGCGGCCGGCAGGATCGCCCGCATCGCCTGCGGCAGCACGATGCGGGTGATCTGGCGGCGGCGCGGAAGCCCCAGCGCTGCGGCGGCCTCGTGCTGGCCCTGATCCACCGCCAGGATGCCGCCGCGGACGATCTCGGACGAGAAGGCGGCGGCGTTCAGCGTCAGCCCGAGGACGGCGGCCAGGAACGGCGTGATCAGCTGCGTCGTCTGCCAGGACGCAAAGGTCCAGTCCGTGAACGGCACGCCGAGCCGGATCGTCGCGTAGAGGTATCCGAGATTGTTGAGGATCAGCAGCAGCACGATCAGCGGGATCGAGCGGAACAGCCAAGCGTAGCCCCAGGACAGCGCGGCCAGAAGCGGCGATCCGGACAGGCGGGCCAGGGCCAGGAGCGTGCCCAGGAGGAAGCCGAGGACCGAGCCCAGAAGGGTCAGCAGCAGCGTCCGCCCGAGCCCGACCAGCACCGGCTCGGCAAAGAACCATTGCGCGAAGACGTCCCAGCCCCACCGGGGATTGGCGAGGACCGCGTACAGGATCGTGCCGATCGCCGCCGCCGCGCCGACGCTGCCGAGGATGCGCGCCGGATAGCGGGCCGGGACGACCCGAAGGCTGCTGAGATCGCGGCTCTGGGCTGCCACCTCGCTGTGAGCGGGGAGGGCCGCCGCGGTGCTTGCGAGAGTCATGGGGACTTCCGTTCGGACGGTCGACGGGCCTCGCGCTCAGGAGGCGTGGCGGATGGGTCGATGCCCCGGCGGCCGCCGCAGCGGCACGACCTTGGGGCGCAGGACCTTCTCGAAGGGCAGGAGCCTGAAGATCTCCGGATCGACGGCCACGTCGAAGCGCGGCGTGTAGCCGAGCTGCAGATACAGCTCCCGGGCCTCGGGCTCGCGGAAGCCCGTCGTCAGGCAGATGCGGTCGTAGCCCTGCCGCTTGGCCTGCGTCTCCAGCGTCTCGACGATCTGTCGCGCCAGACCCTGTCGACGGAGCGCCGCATCGGTCCAGACCCGCTTCAGTTCGGCCGTGTAGGGATCGTGGCGCTTGAACGCGCCGCCCGCGATGGCCCGTCCGTCGCGCAGGAGCAGGACGAAATTGCCGTCCGGCGGGGCGAGGAGTTCGGCCGGATCGCGTTTCATCGCGGCGCCCGGCAGGTCTCCGACAGGCCTGCCGTAGCGCGTGAGGTATTCCCGGGTCAGCTGATCGAGGAGCGGCCGGGCGAGCGGGTCGAGGGGTGTCGTGAAGACCATCTGATCGGACATGGCGGCGGGATCCCCGATCGTGCCGTCAGGCGAGGAAGCTTCGGGCGAGGCTGACCCAGAGACTCGCCGCCGGCGCGAGGATCGCGTCGTCGAAGTCGTAGAGGGCGCTGTGCAGCGGCGCGCTGTCGCCGTTGCCCACGAAGAGATACGCGCCGGGGCGGGCCTCCAGCAGGAAGGCGAAGTCCTCGCTCGCCATGCGCGGCCGGAAGTCGGCCTCGATCCGCCCGGATCCGAAGGCGTGCCGCGCCACGTCGCGGGCGAACGCCGTTTCCGCCGGGTGGTTGACCAGGGCCGGTATGCCGCGGCGGTAGCGCAGGTCCGCCCGCGCCCCGTACCCCTCCGCGACATGCCGGGCGATCGCCGCGATGCGCGCCTCCAGCCGGTTGCGGACGTCCGCGTCAAAGCTGCGGATGTTGAGGGTGAGATCGACGCTGTCGGGGATGACGTTCGAGGCCTCCCCGCCACGGATCGCGCCGACGGTGACGACTGCGGCCTCGCGCGGATCCACGTTGCGCGCGACGATGCTCTGCAGCGCCAGGACGACGGCGGACGCCGCGACGACGGGGTCGGCCGCCTCGTGGGGCGCGGCGCCGTGTCCGCCCCGGCCGACGATCCGGAGTTCGGCCTTGTCCACCGCCGCCATGGCCGGCCCTGCGATGAGGCCGAACTGGCCGCGCGCGACGCCGGGCCAGTTGTGCAGGCCATAGACGGCGTCGACGGGGAAGCGCTCGAACAGCCCGGCCTCGAGGAGCCCGCACGCCCCGGCGCCGATCTCCTCGGCCGGCTGGAAGATCAGCGTCAGGGTCCCGGAGAAATCCGCAGCGGCGAGCCGCTGGGCGGCGGCGAGCAGGATCGCGGTGTGCCCGTCGTGCCCGCAGGCATGCATGCGACCCGGAGCCTCCGAGCGGTAGGGGAGGTCGGTCGCCTCGGCGATCGGCAGCGCGTCCATGTCGGCGCGCAGGCCGAGCCGGCGCTCGCCCCGGCCTTTGCGCAGGACGCCGACGACGCCCGTGCCGGCGAGCCCGGTCGTGACGGCGTATCCGTAGCCGCGCAGACGCTCCGCCACGAGACCGCTCGTGCGGACCTCCTGGAAGGCGAGTTCGGGATGCCGGTGGAGGTCGCGTCGCAGCGCGATGAACGCGTCGCGGGCGGCCCAGATGCCTGGATCGATCCCCGGATCGGCGATTGTGGCGTGGAGACCCATTGGCGACGCCTTCATCCGGCCCGGCGCGCCGGCGCGGTCGCGCCCGGCGCCGCGTAACGGCTCTCGCGGCGCGGCAGCCCGAGATGATCGCGCAGCGTCCATCCCGGCAGCGTCCGGTCGTAGACGCCGCGCGCCTCGAGCACCGGGATGACGAGGTCGACGAAGTCGTCGAGCCCCTGGCCGATGACGGGGAAGCCCAGCACGAAGCCGTCCGCGGCACCCGTCTCGACCCGCGCGATCAGGATGTCGGCGACCTCCTCGGCCGAGCCGATCAGGTCGGTGCGCGGCGTCGCGGCCTCCAGCGCCGCCTCGCGCAGGGTCTGCCCCTGCGCGGCCGCGTTGCGCTTGATGCGGTCCGTCGTGGATCGGAAGCTGTTCTTACCGAGATCGCCGAGATCCGGGAATGGACCGTCGAGGGGATAGCGGCCGAAATCGTGGTGGTCGAAGTAGCGTCCGAGATAGGCCAGCGCCTCCTCGACCGAGATCAGGTCGCGGATCGCGTGGTACTTCTCCTCGGCCTCGGCCCGCGTGCGGCCGACGATCGGGCCCGCGCCGGGGAAGATCCGCACGTCGTCCGCGCGGCGACCCTGCGCCACCGCGCTCGTCTTAATGGCGCTGTAGAGGGCCTGCGCCTCCGCGAGGGGCACGTGGTTGGCGAAGACCGCGTCGGCGTGGCGGCCCGCGAGGCCGATGCCCGCCTCGGAGGCGCCCGCCTGGAACAGGACCGGCTGGCCCTGCCGCGAGCGCTGGATGTTCAGCGGCCCCTCCACCTGGAAGAACCGCCCGGCGTGGTCGAGCCGGTGCAGCTTGTCGCGATCGAAGAAGCGGCCGCTTGCCCGCTCGCGGACGAAGGCGTCGTCGTCCCAGGAATCCCACAGGCCCTTCACGACGTCGAGATGTTCCTGCGCGATCTCGTAACGGAGCGCGTGCTCGGGATGGGGCCGGCTGTAATTGCGCCCGGATCCCTCGAGCGGGGACGTCACGGCATTCCATCCCGCCCGGCCGCCGCTGATCAGGTCGAGCGAGGCGAATTGCCGGGCGATCGTGTAGGGATCGCTGTAGGAGGTCGACACCGTGCCGACCAGTCCGAGCTTGCGCGTGCTCGTCGCCAGCGCCGAGAGCAGCGTCAGCGGCTCGAACCGGTTGAGGAAATGCGGGATTGACCGTTCGTTGATGTGGAGCCCGTCCGCCACGAACGCGAAGGCGATCCCGTTCGCCTCGGCCTTGCGCGCGTTCCGGATGAAGAAGTCGAGGTTGACGCTGGCATCGGCCGGGTTGCTCGGGTGACGCCACGCGTTCATGTGGCTGCCGCCGCCCTGGAGCATGAGGCCGAAGGTCAGGCGCGTCTGCGACATGGGGGAGCCTTTCCGGAACACGATCAGGCGGCCAGAGCCGCGGCACCGCCGGCCAGCAGCGTCACGGAGGCGAGGCGCTCGGCCGTCGCGGAGGCGGGCGTGTCCACGATGAACTCGCGGATCCCGAAGCGTGTCCGCAGGCTCTCTAGGGCGCCCCGGACGTCGTCGGCCGTTCCGGTGAGCAGATGCGGCCGACGGATCTCGGTGTGGTACGAGGCGGCACCGGCCTGCCGGGCATACGCGGCCGCTTGAGCCTCGCTGCCGAGATTGACGCTCTGGCCGTCGTCGAGCGTGAGCCGGACCACCGTGAGGGGATCGGTCACCGCCCGGGCCTGCTCGGTCGTCGGAGCGACGAAGGCCGTCACCGCGAGCAGGGGCGCTCCCCGGCCACCCGCCTTCGCGTAGGCGTCGAGACTCGCCTCGGTCGCCGCCGGGTCGCCGTTGAGCTGCCCGGCGAAGACGAAGGTCCAGCCCCGCCGCGCCGCCAGGCGCGCCGAGTCGGGGCTGGCACCGAGAAGGAAGCGCTCCGGCGGCTCGGGCGGCAGCGGCAGGGCCGACGGGCGTCCGGTGACGGATTCGGCGCCGAGATAGCCGTCGAGTTCCGCGAGCAGATCCGCGAAGGCTGGTATCCGCGCCGGATCCTGCCGCCGCCGCAGGGCCTGCGTCGCCTCGGGCAACCCGCCGGGCGCCTTGCCGACCCCGAGATCGATCCGGCCCGGGGCCAGGGTCGCCAGCAGGTGAAACGTCTCCGCGACCTTGTAGGGGCTGTAATGCGGGAGCAGCACGCCCCCGGCGCCGAGCCGGATATGCTGCGTGCGGGCCGCGAGATACGCGATCAGGATCTCGGGCGCCGGACTGGCGAGATTCGGATTGGCATGGTGCTCCGCCACCCAGAGCCGACGGTAGCCCAGGCGCTCGGCAGCCTGCGCGAGTGCGACGGTCCGCTGAAGCGCCGCACCCGCGGGCTCGCCAGCGAGCACGGGGCTCTTGTCGAGCATGCTGAGGCGGTAGGTCATCGGGTAGCCGGGCCCCGGCCGCGCGCCGTGGCAAGCGGGAGCCGGATCCTCGGGCCCAGGTCCCCTGTCCGGATCGCGATCGAGGCCATGGACCGTCACCTTTCCGGCGCCGAGGATGGCTGCCACCTCGTCTGCGGGCTGCCCGGGATGATCGCAGACGCGACAGCAGATGTGACGCAAAACAAATCGCCGCACCCCAGGGATGATCTGATCTTTCAGTCGATCTCGACTGAGGTCAATGAAAGCAGATCCCAAAGATAGGCCCGACGGGGGAGGGATCTACTTTGCGCGGCGCCGGTGAACCGAGAGGACTTTCCACGGCCGGCGCGCCCGTCGGCGCGGGAGGAGGGCGCCGTCGAGCCGCGCACGCGACCCGTCCGGGCCGATGCGGTGCCGGCCGCCTCTCAGGCCGCCGTCGCGCGATGCCCCGCGAGGCGCGCCAAGACCTGACGCTCCTGCACCTCCTTCAGGGCGAGGACGCGCGCCGTCGCCGCCTCGAAGGACGCGGCGGCGGCGTGGACCGGCGTGTCTGCAGGCTCCCCGGCACGGGTCCCGATGCGCTTCTCGAACGGCAGGGAGCGGTACAGTGCGGGATCCGTGGCCGGGTCGAACAGCGGTCGATAGCCGAGCGCGTGGTAGAGCGCGGCCGCCTCCGGTTGGCGAAATCCGGTGGTCAGATAGGCGCGCGTGTATCCGAGGCGGCCCGCGCTGTCTTCCAGGGCCGCCACGATGCGCTGCGCCAGTCCTCTCCGGCGCAGATCGGCGCGGGTCCAGATGCGCTTCAGCTCCACGGTCTCGTCGTCGTGGCTCATGAAAGCGCCGCCGCCGAGGGTCTCGCCGTCCTGCACGATCAGCAGGAAGTCGCCGAGCGGCGGCCGATAGGCCTCGGCCGGATAGCGCAGGATCTCGGACCATGCGCCCCCTGGCCGGGCCGCCGTGCCGTAGCGGCCGTCGTACTCGGCGACGAGCGCTTCGAGAAGCGGCTGCGCCGAGGCGTCCAGGGGAGACGATCGGATGATGACGCCGGTCACGGCAAGTCTCCGTGGATGACGATCGAGGTTTCCGGGCGTCGGCACGCCATCGCGGAACGGGATCGGCCGGCATGCCCGGTTCCCGCCTGTCCGACGCGAGGTCGCAGAGATCACACGCTCGTTCAGGCCGGCCGCAAACAACAGGACGTCATTCGGAGATGTTCTGGCCGTCCGTGGCAGATCAATATTCGGACGTCCGGGCATCGTGCGTCAATGAAAGCGTCATTCGATTTTCGGCTGACTTGGAGAATGACGGCCTCACAGCATGGCGAAGACGGGGAAGGGTAGACGTCCGGTCCGGCGACCCGCACGTCGCGACGTCCGGTCGGGGCGCGGATTGGTCGCCCGGACAGTCCGCGCCCGCACCTCTGCGCCCGGCCCGCCAGCCGTCAGATCCGGGATCGACAGCGTCTTGCGAACCGAATCGCGCATGCGTCAGGCTAGACTTGCCTTGATCCGCCGCGAAGGAGCGAATTTTCGTGTCTTTCGCGCGTTCAATATAGAACTTTGTTTCATTGCGACCTTTCGGGTTGTTGGGCATCTTCCGGCAAGCAACGAGTCCTGCTCATCTTCACGGTCGGTCGACAGATCGCGGCCGCCTTCACGCGTTCGGCCGCGACGGAGCAACCGTGTCCGCGCTGCAGATCAGTCTCGAAGAGGTGAGCTTCCGGCGCGGCGCGCATCCCGTCCTGCGGGGCGTCACGCTGCGGATCGCCGCCGGATCGCGTGTCGGGATCCTGGGCCCTCGGGCGCCGGCAAGTCGACCCTCCCGCAGATCGTGGCCGGCAGGCCCAGGACGGTCCGGTATCCGGCCTGCGCAAACGGGCCCCGAGGTCGAGGGCGGCATAGGAGGCGAACACCGCAGTGACGACGGACAGCGCGACGAGGCCCGGATCGTAGCCGGTGTGAACCATGGAAAGGCGCTGGACGGAGGATCCAGCGTCGTGCGGCGCTGGCAGGATGTGAAATGAGGTCCGAGGTCTCGCGTGTTCAGTCCAGGCGCGTCATTATTCTCGTCACGATCCTGGACATGGCCGTTCGCCAAGTACCGGTCCGCCCACGCGCGCATTCGCTTCAGCTCCGAGGCGTCCCTGTTCCGAGGCGTGCGTGGCGCCGGGCAATCTCACGCCTTCTCGATGACCGAGACTTTCCCGTCTCTCTCGACGATGGCGACGGCGACCTTATCCAAGTCGTCCAAGCCCTGCTGACGCGCCGCCGTGCGCACGTCGGCCTGCTGCATGCGCAGGCGTCGCATGTTGGTCTCGTCCCAGTCGCCGTCGCGGTAGACGACGATGGGCGTGCCGTCGACGATCCGCTCGAACCAGACGAAGCGCAGCTTCAGCCACGACACCGAGACGTGCATCAGTCCGACGGTGAACAGGGCGCTCATCGCGCCCGTGAACGAGCGGTCCCCGCCGAGGATGGCGCTGACGCTCAGGCCGCCGAACAGGAACAGCACCACCATGTCGATGGGCGCCTGCTGGCTCGCCGTCCGCCGCCCGATCAACCGGATGACGAACAGGACGATGAGGTAGGCCGCGGCGGCCTTGAGAACGGTGTTCATGATCAGGGCACCGCGTACTGAGACCAGGACAGGGTCTCGCCCGCGTCGAGCCGGGCTGTCAGGTTCACCCCGCCTCCGAAGGTCGGCGACCCCGTGAAGCGGATCAGGGCGTGGCGCTCGCCCGCCTGCACCGGGAAGACGAGACGGATGCCGCCACCGGCAACCTCCCAAGTCGCGGGCCGGGGCGTGATGCTCTCCAGGCCGAACTGGTCCACGAGATCCTTGGCGATGGTGACCGCGACCTTGTCGCCGCCCGGCGGGACCCGGGTGTCGAAGCGGATGATCGTGGGGGCACCGAAGCGCACCACCGGCTCGTAGCGGATGCTGATCGATCCGTCGGCGTTGGTCAGGCCCCGCTCGCTGAACGGGCCATGGCCCAGCAGCCCGAAGGCGCAGACCAGCACGAAGGCGAGCATGGCGAGACGCCCTGCGAGCTCAGCCTTCCGCCACTGCTCCTCGAACGCCGGGTAGAACCCGCGCGCGATCTCCTGCGGCATCGGTGGGTCGTCGTGGATGACTTCCAAGGCGGTCGCGCTCCCTGTCGTTCGGCCCAGTGTCTTCGCTCAGGCGCCGGCTCCGGCCAGATGCTGCCGCGGAGCGTGAAGGTCGCTCGGCGCGTCCGGTTCCGCCGGGGTGAAGTAGGCCATGGCCTCGGTCCGGCCGCGGAGCGGGGTGCGGCTGACCTCGCGCCACCGGCCGGCGCCCGTGCCGGCCGCCCGGCGCGCGGCCTCCGACACCAGGATCGGTACGCCGTGCGCCTTCGTCGCCTGCTCCAGGCGGGCCGCGACGTTCACCGTGTCGCCCAGAACCGTGAATTCCAGCCGCATATCCTCGCCGATGATGCCGCAGAACAGATCGCCGTAGTGGATGCCGACGCCGATGCGGATCGCTGGGTGCCCCTCTTCCTTGACGTTCCAGCGAGCGATGACCTCGACAAGATCCCTGGCGAAGGCGAGCGCCCGGGCCGCATCGTCCGGTTGCGGCTCGGGGAGGCCGAACACCACGAGCGCGCCGTCGCCCAGGAACTTGTCGACCACGCCGCCGCGGAGGCGGGCGATCCGCATCACCCGGCGCCGGAACGAGGTGAGGAAGACCGAGAGGGCGTGCGGGTCGAGGTTCTCGGCCAGCGTCGTCGAACCGCGCATGTCGACGAAGGCGACGGCGGCGTTCTGCCTTCGACCGGCCCGAAGCGTGTCGTCCTCGTCGGCGAGCCGGTCGGACAGTTCCTCCGGCAGGAACCGTGCGAGGCTGGCGCGCCGCCCCGCCTCGCGAACCGCCGTGGTGGCCAGCACGACGAGCAGGGTGACGACGGCGGCGACCGCCGCCCACACGGCCAGGGCGACGCGCGAGACCGCGGCCTGCCGCTCATCGAGCAGGCTTGCCTCGTGCGCCTCCATCGCGCCGACCAAGCTGCGGATGGCGTCCATGGTCGGCTTGCCCCCGCCCTCGGCCACCAGCCGGGCGCTGCCGCTCGCATCGCCGGCGCGACGGAGGGCGATGCTCCTGTCGAGCTCGTCCGCGAACTGCGCCGCCAGCGCCCGCAGCCGCGACACCTGGGCGACCTGCTCGGCGTTGTCGGCCACGAGCGCCCGCAGCCGGTCGAAATTGCGGTCGAACGCGTCCCGGCTGGCCAGGTACGGCGCCAGGAAGGCCGCGTTCCCGCTGATCACGTAGCCGCGCTGGCCGGTCTCGGCGTCCTGAAGGGCGGACATGACGCGCGCGAGCTGCGCATCGACCTCCACCGTATGCCGCACCGCGTCGCTGCCGTGCTGGCGATACAGGAATCCGGCAATCGCCAGCACGGTCATCACGATGAGGGCGGCGAAGCCGGCACTCATCCACGTGACGGTGCTCGACCGCACGATGGCGAAACGAAGCATGATGTCCCAGAAGCCTCTCATGCCCGTCGGCCGCGCGCCGCCCATGTTCGTCCGCGGCCTCAACGAAGTTGTCCGCCAGAGGCTCCACGACGGTTCGACATGCCGCCCGTCTGGCTGAGATGCGCAGGGTCTTGCGGGTCGTGCCGTCGAACGCGACGCGACGTTGAGGCCTCCGGCCTTCGACTCGACGAGTACGGAGTGCCTCGGCTCTCGCTTCGTTGCCCCTCGGCCGGGCCGCCCTCGACCTCCGCCGCGGCCGCCGATGGATCAGCCGCGCCGTGCTCAAGCCTCTCCGGCTCAAAGATCCCGCGGGTGGCGTCGCCACCCCGGGTTGAGGATCGATGGGATGTGCGTCCGCTCCTGAGAACCGATACAGGATGCCAGACGCCGCGGCCTGTGTGGTGCCCTGCAAGCAGCCCCCCGGCGTTGGACATCCAGCGTCAGACTTCGACGGCTGGTTTGGGTCGCCATCACTGGCGCACCGTGGCGTGCGTGAGCGGTGCCGTTGACCCTCGCCATGGCGGTTCGACCCGAGCGAAAGAGAGAGATGGAAAGCGTAACCGTTGTACTGGCCTTGCTGCTGTCCGTTCTGGTGAGTGGTGCCCTCGGTCGCCTGCTTCCTCTGCCGCTTCCCTTGATCCAGATCGTCATCGGCGTGGCGCTCGCCCTCGGGCCGTTGCCCAGCACGTCGCTGGATCCGGAAATCTTCTTCCTCGTCTTTCTGCCGCCGCTCCTGTTCCTCGACGGATGGCGCATCCCGAAGCGAGACCTGTTCCGCGACGGCAAGGCCGTGCTGGCGCTGGCGCTCGGGCTCGTCGTCCTGACGGTGCTCGGTATCGGGACGCTCATCCACGGCATGATCCCCGGGATACCGCTCGCCGTGGCGTTCGCGCTGGCCGCAGTCCTGTCGCCGACCGATCCGATCGCCGTCTCATCGGTCGCGGCTCAGGCACCCGTACCGCGGCGCCTGATGCACATCCTCGAGGGCGAGGCGCTCCTGAACGACGCCACCGGCCTCGTCTGCCTGCGCTTCGCCATCGCGGCCGCTCTCACCGGGACCTTCTCGCTCCCCGAGGCCGCGACCACCTTCGTCTGGCTGGCTCTCGGAGGCCTCGGGATCGGTGCCCTGACGACCTTCCTGCTGATGGGGGCCCAGGACCTCCTGCGGCGGCGCACGGGCGAGGATCCGGGCCTTCAGATCCTGTTCAGCCTGCTCACGCCGTTCGGTGCCTATCTCGCCGCCGAGCACGTGCATGCCTCGGGCATCCTGGCCGCGGTCGCCGCGGGCATCGCCATGACCTATGTCGAGATCCAAGGGCGCAGCCTCGGCACCACCCGCGTCCGCCGGACCGCCGTGTGGGACACCGTCGCGCTCGCTGCCAACGGCTCGATCTTCGTCCTATTGGGCGAGCAGCTTCCGGAGGTGTTCGGCCACGCGGTGAAGCAGGCCGACGTGCAGGGGGCGGGCTGGCTGGTCGCCTGGATCCTGGTCATCACCGCGGGCCTTATGGCGATCCGGTTCGTCTGGGTCTGGGTCTCCCTCCAGTTCACGCTCGTGAAGGCGCGCCGGCGCGGCGACAAGCGCGAAGGGCCGACCTGGCGCCTCGTGGCCGCCACGACATTGGCCGGCGTGAAGGGCGCCATCACCCTGGCGGGTATCCTCACGCTGCCGCTGACCCTCAAGGACGGCACGCCGTTCCCCGCTCGGGATCTCGCGATCCTGCTGGCGATGGGCGTGATCCTGACCTCCCTCGTCCTGGCGAGCACGGTCCTGCCGCCGCTGCTCCGCGGGCTCCATCTGCCACCCGAACCCAGCCACGATGCCGAGGAGGATGCGGCCCGCGCCGCGGCGCGCGACGACGCTGTGAAGGCCATCGAGGCACTGCAGCATCGCCTCGTGGAAGAGCAGGAGGATGCATCGATCGCCGTCGAGGCCGGCGCCCGAGCCATGGATCGGTACGAGGGTATCGAGGCGCCGACCTCGGAGCGGCGGAAAGATCTCAGCCGCGCCCGGCAGCTCGCGAATACCGAGAAGCGTTTGCGCCTCGCGGGCATCGAGGCCGAGCGCCAAGCGCTCTATCGCCTGCGACGCTCGCAGGTCATCGATGACGTGCTCCTGCGCCGCCTCGTCCGAGAGATCGACCTGATCGAAGCGCGGCTCGTGATTTAGCGGCCGATCAACCGGATCCGGACGCGCCCGTGAGGCTGGAGGATCCGGGTCGCGCGTTGTCGGCGCTCACCGAGGCGGCAGATCTCTCGCGCGGGACGGGAACAGCACCTCGCGTGAGCAAGGCGAGATCGGACCGCCGGTGATCGACCTCGACAGCCTCGTGACGACCTGAATGTTCAAGTACGCAGGCGCCGAGGTCGTCCCGGTCTGGTCCGGCGGGGCGTGCGTCGCCGGTGAGCCCGGATGACCATGCCATCGGCATCGATCAGCTGAAGTGCCCGTGGTTCTCTCCGCAGGCCTCGACCGACACGATCGAGAAAGCTCCCGCGCCTCAGACCGCCTGCAGCCGGTCGTGGCCCCGGTTCGGCAGCGATGGCCGCCGTCTGGTCCAGGCCTCCGGGAACCCGATCCGCCTGTGGTGTTTGGCTCGGCAAGCCGGTGAAGTCGTCCGGCAAAGGAGACAGTCATGTCGAGCGACATCGAAAAGCACCATGTGCTCCTCAGCGCGCTGAAAGCGGCTCAGGGCAAGGGCGACGGCACGTTCGAGCGAGCAGTGATCGACGCGTTCGAGCACATCTTCGAGCACTTGGGCCGCCTGAACAGCCATGTCTCGCTCGGTGGTCCCGACGGCGAGGACCGCCACCTGAAGCCAGGCGAATCGCCGACCCTGCGGTAGGAACAGCGACTCGGCGCCGCGGCGTTCCACGCCGGTCCAGCAGGCTACCTCAACGGCAGCTCACCGTGATCGAGGCCGCCCCTCTCGGAAGGAGCGCGCCCGCTCTCACGGCGGACCTTCTCCGAACCGCACGGACTGCTCGAGGCCGGATCCGGTCGGTTGCTTACCGCTCATCCCTGCCGGACGGCGGTTTCACGCAGCATCTCTGAATGGCCCCCGATCGAATGTGCGCTCTGCTTGGCGCATGGCCTTCAGGAGAGGGGAGGGGAGGGCACTCGGGTCGGCTGCAGTCGCCCTCTCCCTTTGCTTCAACCGAGCTTGGAAATGGCGGAGGCCGGACACATGAACTGTCCCCGACTCAGTTTATGATCGACATCAGGCCCGGGGCTGTGCTCTTAATTCCATAATGTTTGTTATGCGAACTCTAAATTGAGATAGTCGGACACTGCTGCTTGAGTAAAAACTTGATCATTATGCAGCATAAGATGTGTAACAATCGAGAGAGTACGGATCAGACAGTGGGTCGCACGGATGATGTGGAGGCGTTTTTCGCGACGCCGACGAGGGTGGCTGAGATAGTCGACGCAGGCCGTCGTCGCTGTCCAGAAAAAGCGATTCACCCGGTCGATCAACTGAGCAGGTGTCTCCTCTGAAATTTTACAGTGCGAGGAGTGGGGAGCCTAGACTCACGCCAGACTGAACTGAGCGAAGTAGCGCCGGGTAAACTTCCTATCGCGAAATCAGGCCGCGATCAGCCGCGCCTTCAGGCTCTCCGCAGGAGAGGCGCCGCCGGTCTAGGCGGTGCAGCTTCGGGCCATGAGCGTCAGCACCAGCGGACAGTGGTTGAACCGCTCGGTGACTCGGTAGAGATCGAAGACGGCAGCGTTGACGCAACCATGTGCCAAAAGTCTCTCGGGCTAGCGCGAAACGGCGCGTTGCACACGGGAGCCGGTGCTCGAAGTGCCAACGCGCTTCGGCTCGGCGATCCTCGACCGACAGCGGCCTCGCCTGCCCGCCAGCGCCGTAGCTCGCGGCGAAGGCTTGGCCATTCACATCCACCGACAAGTCGCATTCCGAGCTGTGGTCGCTGGCGTGCTCCTCGACCCAGGAGCCCCGCGCGCACGAGCGAAACAGCCTGAGATTCAGGAGGCGCCCGCCCTACCCTTCCCCGACAGCTTGCCGGCCCGCGCGGCCTCGAACGCCGCGGGCAGGATCTGCGTCACGCGGCCGAGTTCGCGCTGGTCGCGCGCGCGGACGACCAAGATGCTCGAGACGCTGCATCGGGTCCGGTCGAGAAGGGCGACCGCTCCTCCGACGAGACGCGGCGCGATGCGCGTATCTCAAACGACCCGGCGGACTTCGGGCGTCACCATCCGCCGCAGCCCCCTGCCCCGCGACGGCGAAGCCGTCTGAGGCAGCGTCTGATAACCCTTTCTTATCAGACGTAGGGTCACGCTCGGGCCCGATCGAGGGAGAGAGCCATGACGCTGCCCGCTACGCTTGCCGCCCGCGCCCGCGCGTTCGCCGATGAGGCGCTCTCGGAAAACTCCCGCCGGGCCTACCGCGCCGATTGGCAGCACTACACGGAGTGGTGCCGCACCCACGCCCTCGAGCCCCTGCCGGCGGGCCCCGAGCAGGTGGCGACCTACCTCACCTCCATGGCCGAGACACACAAGCGCGCGACGATCGAGCGTCGGCTCGTCACGATCGGTCAGGCGCACAAGCTCCGAGGATTGCCGTGGATCCCGGCCCATCCGGCCGTGCGGGCGGCCCTGCGCGGGATGTTCCGGCGTTACGGCCGGCCGAAGAAGCAGGCCGCCGCGCTCGGCGTGCCCGAGACCCTCCGGATCGTGGCCGCCTGCGAAGGGACGGTGGCCGCGCTCCGTGACCGAGCCCTGTTCCTGATGAGCTTCGCCGGCGCGTTCCGGCGCTCCGAGGTCGCGCGGATCCGCCACGAGGATCTCGCCTTCCGGGACGGCGCCGTCGATGTGTTCCTACCGTATTCGAAAGGTGATCAGGACGGAGAGGGCACGATCGTGACCGTCCTGGCGGGCGGGAGCCCCGCGACCTGTCCGGTTGCCGCGCTCCAGCGCTGGCTGCAGGCGGCTCCGGCCGACGGCTACGTCTTCCGGGCCGTCCGGGCGGACGGCACCGTGATGGACGACGGGCTGCACCCGGACTCGGTGGGCCGCATCGTTCAGAAGCGCGCGGCGGAAGCCGGGCTCGTCGCCGGCCCCCGCGAGCGGATCTCCGCCCACGGGTTCCGCGCGGGCTTCATCACCGAGGCGTACAAGCGCGGATCGCGCGACGAGGAGATCATGGCGCATTCCCGTCACCGGGATCTCAAGACGATGCGGGGTTACGTCCGCCGGGCCAAGCTCGCCGACGCGCATCCGGGCCGCGACCTCGGCCTCTAGCGCGGGCGGCGCTTCAGGCCTTCAGGAAGCCCGCGATCGCCTCCGCGATGGCGGCGGCGTGCGTCTCCAGGGCGAAGTGCCCCGTGTCGAGGAAGTGCACCTGCGCGTCCGGGATGTCGCGGCGGAACGCCTCCGCTCCGGCTGGCAGGAAGAACGGGTCGTTCCGGCCCCAGATCGCCAGCAATTTCGGCCGCTGCGCGCGGAAATAGGCCTGGAAGGCGGGATACAGCGCAACGTTACTGGCGTAATTGCCGAACAGGTCGAGCTGGATCTCGTCGACTTCCGGCCGCTGGATGTACCACGCGTCGAGGGCACTCCCGTCCGGCGAGACCAGCGCGGTGTCCGGCACGCCGTGCTCGTACTGCCAGCGGATCGAGGCCGGGGTCAGCAGCGCGCGCAGCGCCTGCCGGTTGGCGTCGCTGGGGTCCTGCCAGTAGCGCTGGATCGGGTTCCAGCCCTCGCTCAGTCCCTCCGCGTAGGCGTTGCCGTTCTGCGAGACGATGGCCGTGACCCGCTCCGGATGCGCCGTGGCCACGCGGAAGCCGGTGGGCGCGCCGTAGTCGAAGACGTAGAGCGCGTAAGTGTTCAACCCGATCACCTCGGTGAAGCGGCCGATGACCTGCGCGAGCGCGTCGAAGCTGTAGGTGAAGGTGGCGCGCGGCTTGATCTCCGAGAGGTCGAAGCCCGGCAGGTCGGGTGCGACGAGGTGGAAGCGGTCCGCCAGGAGGGGGATCAGGTCTCGGAACATGTGGCCGGACGACGGGAAGCCGTGCAGCAGCAGGAGCGTCGGCTTCGACGGGTCGCCGGCCTCGCGATAGAAGATCTCCAAGCCGTCGACGTCGGCGGTGCGGTACGCGATCTGGGTCATGGTCGGCATCCTTCGGTGTGCGGGTGGGGGCCAGGCGCCGGGATCCGGCCCGGACGGGGACGAGCGGTTCGGCGGGTCGGGGCGGCGTCAGCCGCCCGCGGCCGCTCCCGCCGGTTCGGCAACCGCGCGGTCCTGATCGAGCCTCCGGCGCAGGTCGGCGTTCTCGGCCTCCAGCGCCTGCAGGCGGTCCCGTAACGGCTTCACCGCCGCGGCGATCTCGCCCTCGGTGAAGCGCGGCGTGATGTGCTGCGGGCAGTTCCAGTCGAAGGCCCGAAGGTGCAGGACGACGATGCCGTCCGGCCTGCCGCGCGGTCGTGAGGCTCGCGGTCAGGGCCGGATCGTCGGTGAGGGCCTTCACCTCGGCCTCGGCGTAGATCTTCAGCCGCTGCCGGCCGGGATAATCCGTCAGGATCAGCGCCACGCGGTTGTCGGTCTCACGCAGGTTCTGTCGTACCAGGCAGCCCCCCTCGTCGCGGCGGGGCGGCAGGCGCTGGTGCTGCGACCGTTCGAGCTCGATCCGATCCCGGTCAGCCTCGTCCATGTCGGGCACGGACGGGTCCCGCTCAAGGTGCGGGCGTTCCTCGACTTCGCGATACCGCGCATCCGCGCCGGCCTCGAGGGGATCGGCGGTCTGTCGTAAGCGGATACCTCGCCGCGACGTCCGTCGATTGTTTCACGGCACGGAAGGGTGAATTGCAGCAACACCCTGTTCTGATCCGCGCCGCGTCCCTGCATCATGGTCTCGCCGTCGGGTTCGCGCGTCCAGGCCGCGGCCCGGTCTGGCGCATCGCCGCTACCACCGACGGTCGCGCCGTTCGGCCGATCCCGATGGATCCCGCCCCGCCAGTCTGAGACGCGTCATGATGCGATACGAGCACGGATTCGAGGCGGCCGGGCGGGGATTTGCCGGCGCGACGCGGCGGCATCTGCTCGCCGGCGGTGTGCTGGCGACGGGCGTCGGGGTGGGTGCCGCGCGGGCGGAGGCCGGCCCCGCGCGGGCCGGCGAGGTCCGCCACGGCACCGTCCGGGCCGACGGCGTGGACGTCTTCTACCGGGAGGCCGGCCGCCCCGACGCCCCTGTCCTCCTGCTGCTGCACGGCTTCGCCAATTCGTCCTTCTACTTCCGGCACCTCATGCCGAAGCTGGCCGATCGCTTCCGCCTGATCGCGCCCGACCTGCCCTCCTTCGGGTTCACGCACGTCCCGGAGGATCGCCCCTACGTCTACGACTTCGCGTCGCTGTCGCGCACGATGGAGGCGTTCGTCGACGCGCTCGGCCTCGACCGCTACATCCTCTACACGTTCGATTACGGGGCGCCGGTCGGGTGGGATCTCGCGCTCGCCCATCCCGACCGCGTCGCCGGCATCGTGTCCCAGAACGGCAACGCCTATCTGGACGGGCTCGGCGAGGCGGCCTGGGCGCCGCTGCGGGCCTACTGGGCCGCGCCGAACGCGGCCGCCGTCGAGGCGATCCGCGCCCGCATGACCCTCGACGGCGTCAAGGCCGCCTATGTCCACGGGGTGACCGACCCGTCCCGCATCGAGCCCGAGGCGTACACGCTCGACGCGGCCATCCTGGCGCGGCCGGGCAATGCCGACCGTCAGGTCACGCTGAAGCTCGACTACAAGCGCAATCTCGAGCGTTACCCGCTGATCCAGGCCTTCTTCCGCGCGCGCCGCCCGAAACTCCTCGCCGTCTGGGGGCGCAACGACCCGTTCTTCATCCCGCCCGGAGCCGAAGCGTTCCGGCGCGACATCCCGGAGGCGCGCGTCACCTTCCTCGACACCGGGCATTTCGCCCTCGAGACGGACGGCGACGCGATCGCCGAGGAGATCCGACGCTTCTTCTGAGCCTCGCCGCCGGCCAGGAACGGGCTACGCCATCGCTCGCCGTTCGCGTGCGGCAGGCCTCGTCCAAGGCGGGCGCCGGCTCAGGCCAGATCACCGCCCTCCCCGCAAGCCGTCCACCGCGTTTCGGACGATGGCACCCGTCCGATCCGCGCCGACCGGCACGATCGGGTCTGGGGCGATCGGGATGCGCGGGGGCGGCTCGGATCCGGCCGCCGAGTCCGACACTAGCCCGGGCCTGAGCGGGACCCTACGGTCGCGGACCTGGATCAGGGTGATCGGGCAGGTCGAGCCCGTCGAAAGGGAGATCGCGGTGCCGCAGCCTCACTCAGCCTCGTCAGCCATGCTGTTTCACATGGTCTCCGGAGGGCCGCAGCCGGTCGCCCCGTTCAGCCACGCGGTCGAGGTCGACGGATTCGTCTTCGTCACCGGCCAGATGCCCGACACCCCGGACAGGCCCGGCGTCCTGCCCGACGGGATCGAGGCGCAGACCCGCAACGTGATGGCCAATCTCGGAACGGTCCTGGCGGGTCTCGGTCTGGGCCTCGAGAACGTCGTCGTCGCGCGCGCGTTCCTGACGGAGTTCAAGCGCGACTACGCCGCCTTCAACAGCACTTACAAGTCCTTCTTCCCGCCCGACCGGCTGCCGGCCCGGACCTGCGTGGGCACGACGGGGCTCGCCTACGACGCCCTGGTCGAGATCGACCTGATCGCCCATCGCGGCGGCGCGGCGTCCCCGGCGCCGGACGCGCGACCGGACTGAGCCGCGTCCTCCGCGCGGGGGGCGATGCCCCGCGGCAACGCTGCCCGACCCGGCCTCGCCGCTCTCGCCGGGTCACCCGGTCGCGCGCCTCACTGGTAGCCTTTCGGGAACGGGTCGGGCTTGATCAGCTCGGGACTGGTGTAGACGATCTCGAACTGGCCGTCGGTCTTGGCCCGGCCGACCCGGGTCTTCGACCAGAGATGGTGATTCCCGTCGATCTTCACGTAGCCCTCCGGCGCCCCCTTGAACTCGAGGCCCGGGGAGGCCGCCACGACCTTGTCGACGTCGAACGATCCGGCCTTCTCGCAGGCCATCTTCCACAGGAACGGGCCGAGATAGGCCGCCTGCGTCACGTCGCCGATGACGGTCTTCTCGCCCCACATCTTCTTGAACGCGGCCACGAACGCCTTGTTGTTGTCGTTCTGGATCGACTCGAAGTACTTCATGCACGAGTAGGCCCCGGCGATGTTCTCGCCGCCGATGCCGTCGACCTCGTCCTCGGTGACCGACAGCGTCATCAGCACCTGCTTCGACAGGTCGATGCCGGCCGCCTTGAGCTGCTTGTAGAACGCCACGTTCGAGCCGCCCACGATCGTGGCGAAGATCACCTTGGGCTTGGTGAGCTTGATCTTGTTGATCACCGAGTTGAACTGCGTGTGTCCGAGGGGGAAGTACTCCTCGCCGACGACCTTGCCCTTGAGCACGGTCTCGATGTGCCGGCGGGCGATCTTGTTGGAGGTGCGCGGCCAGATGTAGTCCGAACCGATGAAGTAGAAGCTGTCGCCGCCCTTCTCCTTGTGGACCCAGTCGAGCCCGGCGAGGATCTGCTGCGTGGCTTCCTGGCCCGTGTAGAAGACGTTCTTCGACTGCTCCAGGCCCTCGTAGAAGGTCGGGTAGTACAGAAGGCCGTTGTACTGCTCGAACACCGGCAGCACCGCCTTGCGCGAGGCCGAGGTGAAGCAGCCGAACACGGCGGCGCAGTGGTCGTTGACCAGCAGCTTCTTGGCCTTCTCGGCGAAGGTCGGCCAGTCGGACGCGCCGTCCTCCTGGATGATCTTGATCTTGCGGCCGAGCACGCCGCCGGCCTCGTTGATCTGCTGGATCGCGAGCTTCTCGCCCTGGCTCGGCCCGGTCTCGGAGATCGCCATGGTGCCGGTGATCGAGTGCAGGATGCCGACCGTCACCTCGCTGTCGGTCACCGCCAGAGCGCCGGCCTCGGCGGCCGCCGCGACGCGCGGCAGCGATGCCGCGAGCGGCGCCGCCGCCAGCCCGAGCAGCAGGCGTCGGCGGAGGGTGAAGTGCGCGGGATCGTCTGTCGCCATGGCGGGCTGGTCCTTCAGATCGTTCGAGAAGGTGGGTCGCCCCATCCGCACCGGATCAGCCGTCACGCACGGGATCGTCTCCTTGCGCACATTTCTTCCAAAGAAAATAAATTTCCTCAAGATGAAAACATCGGCAGCTTGCCCATATCGGCGGCGGCCTGCCCGAGCGCCGGCCTCCTATTTGCGGCGGCGTGCCGGCGCGAGGCCGGTCAGCGCCGCGAAGGCGCGGCCGGCGGCCGCCTCCAGCCCCGCCGCCAGGGTGCCGCCGTCGGGCGCCAGGAGCCGGAGGCCGAGTCCGGCCGCGTTCGGCAGCGGGCTGAGTCCGGCCCGACAGCCGGTGCGGTCGGCCGCGGCCTGGACGTCCCCGGGGTCCGGCAGGCACGGGGCCGGCCCGAGGATGACGAGGGCGCCGTAGGCCCGCCACGGACCGAGCGGCGAGGCCGGATCATGGAACTCGGCGCCGGCGATGCGGGCCCGCTCGCGGACCAGGACTGCCCCCGCCGCCGTCTCGATGCCGAGGCCGAGCTCGACCTGCTCGAACGGCCTGCCGCGGCCTTCCGGGTCGTGGCAGGCGATGCTCTCGGACACGACGGCCCGGGCGCCGGGCTCGAGCGTGATCTGGGTCGAGGCGGAGAGGGCGGCGCCGGGGAACAGGATCAGGGGATCGGGCACGCAGTGCAGGAAGGCGTCCGCGCCGACGCGGATCCGCGTGTCCTGGCGGGCCGGCTGATCGGCGCTGCGATGCACGACCGTGGCGGCCTGAGTGGTGACGTGCGCCTCCGACCCCGGGCCCATCGCGATGTCGAGGCCGAGACGGTCGCCGCGGTAGAGGCCGCCGGAGGCCGACTGCAGGTACAGGGTGATCAGCTCCGGCCGCTGCGGATACAGGCGGAACGGCTTCGTGATGTGGAACGGGTACGGCACGTGCTGGTCGGCGAGCACGCTGGTGCCGCCGCCGCGCACGAAGCCGAGGCGGGCCGTCGCGCGGCGGCCGGTCTGGACGTCGTCGGGCACGGCTAGGGCGTGAACAGCACGGCCCGGCCGATGGCATCCGCCACCTGGTCGATGCCGAGGCCCGCGCGCGCGTTCGTGGCGATGACCGGCTTGCCGCCCCGGACCCGCGCGGCCTCCGCGAGCATCCCGTCGAGGTCGACGCCGACATGCGGCGCGAGGTCGATCTTGTTGATCACGAGGAGGTCGCAGCGCAGCACGCCCGGGCCGCGCTTGCGCGGGATGTCGTCGCCGCCGGCCACGTCGATCACGAAGATCCACCAGTCCACGAGGTCGAGGGAGAAGGTCGAGGCGAGATTGTCGCCGCCGGATTCGAAGACGAGCAGCTGCAGGCCCGGGAAGCGCGCCTCCAGCGCGTCGCCCGCGGCGATGTTGAGGGTCGGGTCCTCCCGGATCACCGTGTGCGGGCAGGCCCCGGCCTCCACCGCCTCGACGCGGCTCGGATCGATCAGCCCGGAGCGGCGCAGCCGCTCGGCATCCTCCTTGGTGACGAGATCGTTCGTGATCACCGCGAGATCGACGCCGCGCGCCTGCAGCACGGGGATCAGCCGCTCGATCAGCGCGGTCTTGCCGGATCCGACCGGGCCGCCGATCCCGATCCGGGCGGCGCTCGCGGGAGTCACGTCGGTCATGGGGAGCTGGGCCGTGAGAGGGGTGTCGGGGTTCGGCGCCGCTCAGCGCAGCATGTAGCGCTGGGCGAGCGGCAGGGTCCGGGCCGGCTCGCAGGTGGCGAGCACGCCGTCGACGAAGACGTCGAAGGTCTGCGGGTCGACGCGGATCTCCGGGCAGGCGTCGTTCCAGAGCATGTCGGCCTTCGTCAGGGTGCGGGTCCCGCGGGCGGGCAGGAGCGCCTTGCGGAGGCCGAGCCGGCCGCCGAGATCGGCCTCGATCGCCAGGGGGTGGACGAAGCAGGCCGAGAGCGCCTGCTTGGCGCGCCCGAAGGCGCCCCATTGCGGGCGCATCAGCACCGGCTCGCAGGTCATGAGCGAGGCGGCGGAATCGCCCATCGCGCCCCAGGCGATGAAGCCGCCCTTGATCACGAGCTCCGGCTTGATCCCGAAGAAGGCCGGCCGCCAGACGACGATGTCGGCCATCTTGCCGGGCTCCAGCGAGCCGATATGGTCCTGGATGCCGAAGGTGCGCGCCGCGTTGATCGTGTACTTGGCGATGTAGCGCTTGATCCGGGCATTGTCGCCGAAGCCCGGCCTCTCCTCGGGGAGCGGGCCGCGCTGGTCCTTCATCTTCGAGGCGAGCTGCCACGTCCGGCAGATGACCTCGTGGATCCGGCCCATGCCCTGGCTGTCGGAGCCGAGCATCGCGATCGCCCCGATGTCGTGGAGCACGTCCTCGGCCGCGATGGTCTGGGCGCGGATGCGGCTCTCCGCGAAGGCCACGTCCTCCGGCAGGGCCGGGTTCAGGTGGTGGCACACCATCGTCATGTCGAGGTGCTCGTCGAAGGTGTTGACCGTGTAGGGGTTGGTCGGGTTCGTCGACGACGGCAGGCAGTGCGGCAGTCCGGCGACCCGGATGATGTCCGGCGCGTGGCCGCCCCCGGCCCCCTCCGTGTGGTACATGTGGATGGTGCGGCCGCCGATCGCCGCCAGCGTGTCCTCCACGAAGCCCGACTCGTTCAGCGTGTCGGTGTGGAGCTGGACCTGGAAGTCGTAGGCGTCGGCGAAGCCCAGGCAGGCGTCGATCGCGGCCGGCATCGCGCCCCAGTCCTCGTGGATCTTGAGGCCGAGGACGCCGGTCTCGAGCTGCTCCTTCAGGGCGGCCGGCCGGTGGGTGTTGCCGCGCCCGAGGAAGCCGAAATTGACCGGCCAGGCCTCGGCGGCCTGGAGCATCCGGCCGGTGTTGAACGGGCCGCCGGAATCGATGCCGACCGTGATCGGCCCCAGCGAGCCGCCGAGCAGGGTCGTGACGCCGGACGCGATCGCGTGGTCCGGCAGGCCGGCGGAGTCGAAGTGCACGTGCACGTCGATGGCCCCGGGCGTGGCGATCAGGCCCTCGCAGTCCCGCACCGTCGTCCCGGCCGACACGATCAGGCGCGGGTCGACGCCGTCCATGATCGCCGGGTTGCCGGCCTTGCCGAGCGCCACGATCCGCCCGTCCTTGATGCCGAGATCGCCCTTCCGGATGCCGAGGACGGGGTCGATCACCACGACATTGCAGAGGAGGAAGTCGAGCGCCCCCTGCGCGGCGGTCACCCCGGGCGCCATCCCGATCCCGTCGCGCAGGGTCTTGCCGCCGCCGTGCAGGCACTCGTCCCCGTAGACGGCGTGGTCGTGCTCGACGACCGCCACCAGGGAGGTGTCGGCGAGCCGCACCCCGTCCCCGGTGGTCGGCCCGTAGAGGGCGGCGTAGTCGCGGCGCGGGATCGTCACCATGGCGTTCTCCTCAGGCGCCCTTGAAGCCGCGGGCCCTGGCGCGGGCGAGCGCCGCCGCCCGCGCCGCGTCGTCGGGCAGGGTCCCCTGCGTCAGGTCGTTGAGCCCGGTCAGCTCCCGGGCGCCGCCGAAGCCGACCAGCGTCACGGTCTTGCGCTGGCCCGGCTCGAAGCGGATCGCCGTCCCGGCCGGGATGTCGAGGCGGTGTCCCAGGGCCGCCGCCCGGTCGAAGTCGAGCGCCCGGTTCACCTCGAAGAAGTGGTAGTGCGAGCCGATCTGGACCGGGCGGTCGCCGGTGTTGACGACGTCGAGGGTGACCCGCGGGCGGCCCGCGGCGAGCTCGATCGCGCCGTCGGCCGGCAGGATCGCGCCGGGCTCGAGGGTGTCGGCCGGGGCGCCGGCGCGGGCGCGGATCGGCTCGTGGACCGTGACGAGCTTGGTCCCGTCCGGGAAGACGCCCTCGACCTGCAGGATCGGCAGCATGGCGGCGATGCCCGGCATCACGTCCCCGGTCGACAGGATCGTGGAGCCCCAGCCGATGAGGTCGGCGACGCTGCGCCCGTCGCGCGCGCCCTCCAGGATCTCGTCGGTGATGAGGGCCACAGCCTCCGGGTAGTTGAGCTTGAGGCCGCGGGCCCGGCGCTTGCGGGCGAGCTCTGCCGCGGTGAAGATCGTGAGACGTTCCAGCTCGGTGGGCGTGAGCAGCATCGCGCGCTCCCTAATTGGCGAACAGGCGCAGGTCGGCGCGCGCGTGCCGCATCGCGGCGACCTCGATCAGCGGCGTGAAGCCCGTGAGGACGATCGCGCCCTCGGGGTCGTCCGATACCGGCCGCTCGGCGATCTCGGCGACGAGCGGCAGCACTGCCTGGAGGGCCTGCTGGCCCTGGATGGCGCCGACCTGACCGAGCCGGACCGTGGCCGAGACGAGGCCGGAGACGAGCTGATAGCCGGCGATGGCCGCCGCCTCCGGTTCCGACAGGTCGAGCGCGCGCCACAGGGCACCCTGCACGGTGGCGAGGTGCCCCAGCATGAGCCCGGACCGGATGGCGGCGCGGAGATCCGCGGCACCCGGTGTCGCGAGCCGCGCGTGCGTGGTCAGCAGGGAGGCGCCGTTGCGCCGGCTGCCCGTGCGCATCGCCTCGACGAGCGCGGCCGCCTCCACGGCGGCGTCGATGCGGCCGAGCGGGACCGGATCGGGGCCGGCGCGATGGGCGAGGATCAGGGCGACGCGGTCGCTCTCCGCCCAGCGGAAGCGCACCAGGGCCGTGAGCGTCCGGATCAGGCTCTCCGTGTCGAAGGCCGGATCGCTCGCGATGAGCCCCTCGATCCCGTTGGAGAAGGCGAAGCTCCCGCTCGGGAACGCGGTGTCGGCCTGCTGGAGGGACAGGAGCCGGCTCAGCACGGCGCCGCCTCGTCGAGGATGGTGTGGGTCACCTGCCGGTCGGTGACGAGGGCGCCGAGGCGGACGAGGTACGCGTCGGCCGGCCCGTCCAGGGCCACCAGGATGGCTCCGTCGGCGAAGCGCACGCGCCAGTGGAGGTTACCGGCGTGGTAGCCGAGTTCGAGGGCGGCGACCTGGCTCGCCGGGACGAGGCGGAGCCAGCGCTCGGTGCCGACCCGGGCGACGAGGGCGCGATCCGCCTCCAGCACCAGCACGGCCCCGTCGAAGAGCGGCTCGTCCCGCGGCAGGGCGAGGGCGATCTCCTCGCCGGACTGCGTGGTCGCGCGGATCCGCCGCCGGGCGACGTCGGTGCTCGACACGACGAGCACGTCCACCGCGCCGTGATGCGCCAGATGGTGCAGGCGATGCGCCATCTCGGTGTCCTGCCGACTGCCCAGGATGCGATGAATGACGCGCATGTCGGCCGCTCCTCCCCCCGTCCGGATCCGTTCTCGGGAGCGCCTAGCAAAAGCGAGTCCGTCGACGGTCCGGGCGACGCGGCGCCGTCTGAGTCGGGCGGCCCGAACCGGCATCTTCTGGGCGGCCATGCCGGTCCGCGGCCGTCGCGGCCGCGCGGGACGGGCCGGACCCTCACCGGTCCCGACCGCGGCGCCGGGCGGTGGTCCGCCGGCCAGCATCGGAGCCGCGCGACGTGCGAGGACGGGCTCCGGCGGCGCGTCCCCGCTCAGCCCTGCAACCGTCCGCCGCCACGCACGACGAGGCACAGGCCGACACTCGCCGCCGTCAGGCCGAACATGACGACGTAGAGGTGGTCGACCTGAAGTCCGGCGGCCGGGTAGTAGGCCGACCGCATCCATTCGGCCAGTTGCAGGGCCGGATTGAACTTGGCCCAGTGATACAGCCTCTCCGGCAGGTAGCTCGGCAGGAAGAGGACGCCGCTGGAGACGTACAGGATGATGCTGAACAGGGCGTAGCCGATCAGCCACCCGGGGAAGACGCCGATGATCGCCACGTTGATCGTTCCGATCCCGATCCCGAGCGTGATCGCGGCGAGATAGCCGCACACCGCCGTCAGCGGGTCCGCCGGGATCGGGTTCGTGCCGAGGGCGACCAGCACGGCGCTCACGACCAGCAGGGCCAGGAAGCCGGTCACGATCTCGACGAGCACGCGGGAGAACACCAGATCGAACAGCCTCACCTGCGGGTAGTAGGTCAGGGGCCGATTGGTGATCACAGACTTCATGACTTCGCGCGAGATGTACTGGAAGACGAGGACTGGAACGGCGCCTGTCGCGAAGAACAAGGCCCTGTCGTCGCCGAGCGGCGCGGCCAGCTTCTGAACCGTGTAGATCGTGATCAGCACGAAGACGTGGACGCACGGCCAGAGGACGACGACCCCGTAGCCCCACATCGACGCGCCGAAGCGGGTGCGCATGTCGCGCAGGATCAGTGCTTGCAGGACGTGCAGGTAGGCCTCGAACGGACTCTTTCGCGGCTTCGCGCTCGATCGCTCGCCCATGGAACATGGCCTCAGCTGGTCCGACGGCAGTCGGACGGGACGGTGGTGCGGCTGGTCCGACGCTCTCTCAGGGGCGACGGCCGTCCGTCCCCGGTCCCTCGGCGCGGTGTCCGGACGGGCCGAACAGATGATCGGGGTCGGGCGCGCTCGGCCGCACCGTCGCCTAGGCGGCGCGCGCCCGCGACGCGTCCCGCATGAGCGTCACCGTCAGCCAAGCCGCCGAGACGAGGAAATAGAAGGCGCCGAACGCCGCATAGGGCGCGACATCCACGATCCCGGGCACCGCGGCGCCGGCCGCCTGCTTGATGAAGAAGCCTCCGGCGAGCGCCGATTGGGCGCCGCTCAGGACCATGGCCCACTGGGCACCGGCCCTCCAGCGGCGCGCGCCGGTGAGAAGCTGGAACAGGCCCGCGAGGATGGCCCAGGCGCCGAACACAGCGAGCACCGCGTTCGGGCCCCATCCGAGTGCGACGGCGACCGCGATCGCGGTCACCGCGCTGATCGCCGCGTTGAGGGCCTGACTGGGATTGTCCGCGAGGCCGCCGTTGCGCCGCGCGTCGGCCAGGTTGGCGAGCGCGTCCCAGGCGGGATAGGCGACCAGGAGCGCCGCGGCGACGGCCGGCATGCTTCTGCCGAAGGCGAGCGCGGCCGCCACCCAGCCGGCAGCGACCCCGGCACGCACGAAGTAGTAGGCGCTGAGCCAGGGCAAGGCAGGACCGCGATCGCGCTGCGGGTCGGTTCTCATCGTCGGCTCCTTCGTGTACTGAGCGCGGCTCGACGGACCGGATCTATTCGTGAACAAGGCAGATGGACACGATAGATGCCGATTTATAGCTTCGTAGATCCGGATGCGCCGAGCGAATACGCGCTTCGATGGGCCCACGTTTAGGATCGGGAGCCGGCGCCAGCCATGTCGGAAACGCTGGAAAACTTGACCGATCTTCCGGAGGGCGGGCCGCGCAGCGCCGCGTCCGGTGACCTGCTGTCCCACGTGCTCGCGCAGATCCGCCTCACCGGGGACCGCGTCGAGTCCCGGCCGGTCGCGCCGGGCGAGCGCCTGGATCTGGATGCCGGCGCAGGCCACGTCCTCGTGGTGGTCGCGGGCGCCCTCCGCCTCGAAGGCGATGGGGAGCCTCTCGCTCTCGGTGCCGGCGACCTGCTGTTCCTGCCCCACGGCCTCGGAGCCGGGCGATTGGTCGCCTTCGAGGGTGCGGACGTCGTCGTCTGCCGGTTCTGGTTCGATCCCTACAGTCTCCGCAGCATGATCGCGCTCCTGCCGCGGCAGATCTGCATCCGGCGCGAGGAGGGCGCCGGATGGCTCGACGGCCTCGTGCACTTCCTGCTGGTCGAGACGACCGACGCCGAACCCGGCGCGGCCCTGATGATCTCGCGCATCATCGACCTCGCGGTCATACGCACGCTGCGGACCTGGGTTCATCTCGGCCGGACGTCGGGGTGGCTGGCCGGCCTGGCCGATCCCCGCATCGCCCGTGCCCTCAAGGTCATGCACGAGAGGCCGCTGCAGCGCTGGAGCGTGGAGGCCCTGTCGGACGTCGCCGGCATGTCGCGGTCGAGCTTCTGCGAGCGGTTCAACGCGCTCGTCGGTCGCTCACCCCTGCGCTACCAGAACGAGTGGCGCCTGAACCTCGCGCGGGACATGCTCGCCGCGGGCGACGCGCGCGTCGGCGAGATCGGTCTGCGCGTCGGATACGAGTCGGAGGCGGCGTTCAGCCGGGCCTACAAGGCGCTGTTCGGCCATTCGCCCCGGGAGGCGACCGGTCGAGCCGCCGGGGCGCGTCCGGAAAGCTGAGTTCCGGCGCTCCGACGACGTCCCGCACGGGCCGGCCGATCCCGGCCGGGGCCGCAATCTCAGCTTCCGCGGTAGGTCGAGTAGCTCCACGGCGTGATGAGCAGCGGGACGTGATACTTGGCGTCCGGGTCCGAGACGCAGAAGCGCACCGGCACGCGGTCGAGGAACGGTCGCTGGGCGCCGGCACCCGTCCCGGCGAAGTAGGCGCCGACGGCGAAGACGAGCTCGTAGGTCCCGGGCGTCAGGGCGTCGCCCGCAAGCAGAGGCCCGTCGGTCCGCCCGTCGCCGTCGGTCGTGGCCGACGCGACGGTCTCCCCGGTGCCGTCCTCGGCGAGGCGCCGGAGCTCGACGGTGACCCCGGCCGCCGGCTTGCCCGCGGCCGTGTCGAGGACGTGTGTCGAAAGATGGCCCATCGGCGTCCTCCCGGACGGAGAGGCCCGCGCCTGCGGCCCGCTGCGGGCGAAGGTCTGTCGGGCTGAAGGAGACGGGCGAGAGGAGCACGGGGCAGGGGCTCGGACAACCCGGAAAGCGCCCGGCATTTTCCGAACGATTTTGAAGGTCCTTGGCGCCGGGGCGGGTCGCTGCCGGCCTCGGTTCCGGGCACACCCGGGGCAGCGGCTCGGGCCGAACCACGAGCCGCGATCGAGGCCGAACCCGGCCCCGTGACAGATCGCGGAGGATCCGTCCCATGTATCCGATCCTGCACGAATGGGGCGGGTTCCTCATTCGATGGACCCATGTCGTCGCGGCGATCGCCTGGATCGGCGCGTCGTTCTACTTCATGCATCTCGACGCCAGCTTGCGCGCCATTCCGGCAATCCCGACCGGCAAGGGCGGCGAGGCCTGGGAGGTGCACGGCGGCGGCTTCTACCAGGTGCGCAAGTATCTCGTCGCGCCCGACCGGATGCCGGAGCACCTGATCTGGCACAAGTGGCAATCCTACGCGACCTGGCTGTCGGGCTTCTCGCTGCTGTGCTGGGTCTATTACGGTCAGGCCGACCTCTACCTGATCGATCCGGCGGTCCGCGTGATCACGCCGATGACCGGGGCGGCCATCGGCCTCGGCGCCCTCGCCCTCGGCTGGCTGATCTATGACGGGCTCAACCGCTCGCCCCTGGCCAACCGGCCGCCGCTGCTCGCGGCCGCCGTGTTCCTCACCGTGGTCGCCTTCGCGTACGGCTTCCAGCAGGTCTTCTCCGGCCGGGCCGCGATGCTGCACACCGGCGCGGTGATCGCGACCTGGATGACCGGCAACGTCTTCCTCGTCATCATGCCCAACCAGCGCAAGGCGATCGCCGAGCTGGTCGCGGGCCGGGTCCCGAACCCCGCCTGGGGCAAGCAGGCGAAGAACCGCTCGTCCCACAACAACTACCTGACGCTGCCGGTGCTGTTCTTCATGCTGTCCGGCCACTACCCGATGGCGTGGTCCTCGCCCTACAGCTGGACCATCGTCGGCCTCGTGGTGATCGCGGGCGGCGTCGTCCGCCACTACTTCAACGTGCGCAACGCCGGCGGGGGCGACCGCTGGTGGACCTGGGGCGTCGCGACGGCCTGCGTGGCCGCGGCGGTCGCGATCAGCGTCGCCTCCTCGCCGGGCGCCCGCGAGCGGATCGGCCTGTCGGCCACCGCCGAGCCGGCCCCGACCTCGGCCCCGGCCCCGGCGATCAGCCTCGCGGCAGCCGGGACGGGCGCGCTCGAGGGCCCCGCGGTCGACGACGCCGTGATGGCCGTGGTCGGGACGCGCTGCGCCATGTGCCACGCCGCCGAGCCCCTGTGGCCGGGCATGACGAGCCCACCCAAGGGCGTGCTCCTCGACAGCCCCGAGCACGTCGCGCGCTTCGCGCCGGCCATCCGCCTGCAGGCCGTCCTGACCCACGCGATGCCGCCGAACAACATCACCGACATGCAGCCCGAGGAGCGCGAGGCGCTCGCCCGCTGGCTCGACGCGCGATAACCGTCGGACCCCTTCCGCGCCAACGCAGGATCCCGCCCGTGACCGCACCGGATACAGACGGCCCGCCGCGCGACTTCGTCGGCTACGGCGAGGCGCCGCCCGACGCCCGCTGGCCCGGCGGCGCCCGCGTCGCCGTCCAGTTCGTGCTGAACTACGAGGAGGGCGGCGAGCGCTCCGTCCTCGACGGCGACCCCCACGCCGAGATCTTCCTCTCCGAGATCGCCGGGGCCACGCCCTTCCCCGCGCGGCACATGAGCATGGAGAGCCTCTACGAGTACGGCGCGCGCGCGGGCGTCTGGCGGATCCTGCGCCTGTTCCGCGAGCGCGGCGTGCCCCTCACGGTCTTCGGCGTCGCGCAGGCGCTCGCCCGCAATCCGGCCGCCGTGGAGGCCTTTCTCCGCGACGGCCACGAGATTGCCGGCCACGGCTGGCGCTGGCTGCCCTACCAGGACGTTCCGGAGGCGGTCGAGCGGGAGCACCTCGCCCGCGCGGTCGAGACGATCCGGAGCCTGACCGGCGAGACGCCGCTCGGCTGGTACACCGGCCGCGACAGCCCGAACACCCGGCGGCTCGTGGTCGAGCAGGGCGGCTTCCTCTACGATTCGGACAGCTACGCCGACGACCTGCCCTACTGGGTCCGCGTCGCCGGCCGGGACCACCTCGTGGTGCCCTACACCCTCGACACCAACGACATGCGCTTCTCGATCCCCGGCGGCTTCCCGTCGGGCGACCAGTTCTTCGCGCACCTGCGCGACGCCTTCGACTGCCTCTACGAGGAGGGGGCGAGCGCCCCGAAGATGCTGTCGATCGGGCTGCATTGCCGCCTCGTCGGGCGTCCCGCCCGCCTGCCGGCCCTCGCGCGGTTCCTCGACCACGTCCTGGCCCATCCCGACGTCTGGGTGACCCGGCGGATCGACATCGCCCGGCACTGGGCGGCCCACCATCCTCCCGGCGCCCCGGCGGCGGGACCGACCCCGGAGAGGACAGGTCCGTGATCACCATCGCCGCGCTCAACGCGCTCGCGCGCGACGCCTTCGTGGATCTCCTCGCCGAGGTCTACGAGCATTCCCCCTGGGTCCCCGAGGCGGCCTTCGACCGCGGGCCCTTCGCGGCGCGCGCGGACCTGCACGCGGCGATGGAGGCGACGGTGGCCGGCGCCGACCGGGTCCGCCAGCTCGCCCTCCTGCGGGCGCATCCCGAACTCGCCGGGCGGGCCGCCCAGCGCGGCGAGCTCACCGCGCATTCCAGCCGCGAGCAGGCGGGAAGCGGCCTGCTGGGCGGCCCCTCCCCGGAGGTGGCGCGGCTGCGGGACCTCAACCGCGCCTACGCCGAGCGCTTCGGATTCCCGTTCATCATCGCCGTCCGGGGCCTCGACCGCGACGCGATCCTCGCCCGGCTGGAGCAGCGGCTCGGCAACCCGCCGGAGGTCGAGCGCGACGAGGCCCTGCGGCAGGTCGGACGGATCGCCGCCCTGCGCCTGGAGGCCCTCGTCGCGGCCTGACGCGCCGGCGTCAGGCCGCCCGGCCGCCGACCAGGGCGAGCTGCTCGCCCACGTGCTGGCGCAGCGCCTCGTGCGTCATGTCGACGAAGGTCTTGGTCCGGGCCGACAGCATCTTGCGGGACGGGTAGAGCAGGCCGAGCGTCACGCTGGTCGGCGGGGTGTGCTCCAGGACCGGGACGAGCCGCCCCTCGGCGAGGTGCGCCGCGACCTCGAACAGCGGCTTCAGGACGATGCCCTCGCCGGCGAGCGCCCAGGCGGTGAGCGTGTCGCCGTCGTCGGCGTCGATGTGCCCCGAGACCGGCAGGGTCACGGTCTCCTGGCCGTCGACCAGGGTCCAGCGGAACTGCTCGGAGCCGGGATAGCGCAGCAGCAGGCAAGCGTGCTGCAGCAGGTCCGCCGGCTCGGCGGGCGCGGGGTGCTCGGCCAGGTAGGCCGGCGCCGCGCACAGGACCCGCTCGATCTCCGCGACCTTCCGCAGGGTGAAGGTGGAATCGCGCATCTGCGACAGGCGGACCGCGACGTCGACCGCCTCCTGCACGAGGTCGAGGAGGTGCTCCGACAGGCGCAGCCGGACATCGGTCTCGCCGTGGCGGGCGCGGAAGCGCGGCACGAGCGGCGCGACGACCCGGCGGCCGAGACCGAGCGGCGCCGTCACCTTCAGCACCCCGCGGGGCACCGCGCCCGCGGTCTCGACGCTCTTCTCCGCCTGCTCGACCGCCGCGGTGATGTCGAGGCAGCGGTCGTAGAAGATCCGGCCGGCCTCCGTGAGGCTCATGCGCCGCGTCGTCCGGGTCAGCAGCAGGCAGCCGAGATGCTCCTCCAGGGTCTGGATCCGGTAGCTCACCACCGACGGTGACAGCCGCAGCGAGCGGCCGGCGGCCGAGAAGCTCCCCGTCTCCGCCGAGCGCAGGAAGATGCGGATGCTCTCCAGAGAAATCATGGGCGGGGATCGTCAGGAGCGGTTCGGAACTGTCAACGGACTGTCCCGACAATTTGAACTCGGCGTCCGACCCGATCATCCCCCGCGGCGTTACGCGCCGGTCGGTGCAGCCCGCTCCGTCATTGCGAGCGCAGCGAAGCAACCCGGGGCTGCGGGACATCGGGGAACGTGGTGCCGGCCGGATCGCTTCGCTCCGCTCGCAGAGACGGCGGAACCGATCTGATCGACCGAAACGGCATCAGAAGACGTGGAACGCGACGCCGGCGAGGAAGCTCTTCTCCTCGGTGCCCTTGAAGGTCGCGGTCTCGACGTTTCCGAACTTGTTGTGCCAGTACTGGAACCCGACGAAGACATCGACGCGGTTGGGTTGATCGTAGACGAGCTTGCCGAGATCGAGCACGAGGTTGGTGCGCGACAGGAATTCGAGCCCGCGGGGCGGGTTGAAGGCGAAGGCGGCCGGGTTGCTCACGCCCCGCCCCTTCGGCAGCACGATGTTGTTGAAGCCGACGAGGCTGAGCGGCAGCCCCGTGAAGGTCAGGGGAAAGTTGTAGACCAGCTCGAATTCCGGAACCGTGTCGAAGCTCTGGTCGCGGTCCGGCTGGAGATTGAACCCGTTCCGGTTCCACTCCTTGTAGGCTTGCACGGAGAGGTTGAGAAAGCCCGCCGGCACGTCGAAGGCGAAGTTCAGGCCGCCGACGACGTCGCGCTTCTTCGAGCCGAAGGCGTCGTTCTGGGCGTTGGCGTCGAAGCCGAAGGCGAGGGACACCTCCTTGACGAGGCCGGGAACGGTGAAGGCCTTCGTGCCCGTGAGCGCGTTGAGGCTCAGCGTGCCGCGATACAGTCCGTAGGCTTCGGTGTTGCCGTAATCGGCGAAGAACGGGGCGGCGACGGAGCCCGGCGCGTTGGTGGTGCCGGCCGGGAACTGGGACCCGGACTTGAGGATGTCGAGGGAGAAGAAGTTCGTCCCGTAGGCCCAGGCATCGGCGTGGGAGATGTTCAGGATGTGCTTGGGCGCCGCGCGGGAGACGAAGCTGCCGTCGGGGCGCTGGATCTGGACGCCCGGCGAGACGGTGGGGAACTGGTAGCGGTAGCTGATCTGGGTGTCGGCGAAGAGGAAGAACGGGCCGTCCTCCACCACCGTCGTGGCCTCGGGCGCCACCGGCGCCGAGGAGGCCGTCCCGAGGTCCTGCGCCCCCGCCGCGCACGTCATCCCGAGCGGCAGCAGCGCGGCCGCGATCCGACAAGCCATGGTCATGTCCGCCCCCTCCTCCCGGCCGCCTTCAGTTCGAAGCGTCGGCCCGCAAACCCGCGCGCTGGCGCGCGACCTCGTCCGGCGTGACCGCCTGACCCTGCCCGCCCCATTCGGCCCGCATCCAGGTCGCGAGGTCGGCGAGCGCCGCGTCGTCGATCAGGGCGGCGAAGGGCGGCATGGCCTCCATCCGCTCGTTGCCCGGGAAGCGCTGCGCCGGGAGCCCGACGAGGATCGCCCGCAGGAGACCGCCCGCGCCCGCGACCCGCATCGCGGTGTTCGTCCGCAGCGGCACGGAGACGTGGGGGATCCCCTCCCCCGCCCCGCCGTGGCAGCCGGCGCAGAGGCCGGCGTAGCTGGCCCGTCCCCGGGCCGCGACCGCCGCGGGGATCGCCGCGGGGGTGGCGGCGACCGGCATCTCGGGCTCGGCCGGCAGGGCGTCGCGGTCGAACAGGTAGGCCGAGAGCGCCGCGAGGTCGGCCTCGTCCATGTGCTGCGTCGAGAAATGCACGACGTCGAACATCTGGTGCGTCGCGCCGCCCTGGGCCGAGAGGCCCGTGCGCATGAAGTCGCGCAGGCCGTGCGGGGTGAAGCCCATCCGCGCGAGGCCCGTCGGCGTGATGTCGGGCGCCTCGACGCCCTCGATCGTGGCGCCGCGATAGACGGCGTCCGGGCGCATGGCCTGGATCACGGTGCGCGGCGTGTGGCACTCGCCGCAATGGCCGAGGGCGTCGGCGACGTAGCGGCCCCGGTTCCACAGGGGGGAGCGGCCCGGATCGGGCGCGGCGACCGTGGCCGGCAGGCTCAGGAGGTTCCAGGCCGCCAGGGTCCAGCGCTGGTCGAACGGGAAGGCGAGGGTGTTGGCCCGGTTCTCCACCGCGACCGGCGCGCGGGTCATCAGGTAGGCGTAGAGGGCGTCGACATCCTCCGGCGCGAGGCCGCGATACGACGTGTAGGGCATCGCCGGGTAGAGGTGGCGGCCGCCCGGCGCGATCCCGTCGCGCAGGGCCCGGTGGAAGTCGGCGCGGCTCCAGCCGCCGATGCCCTGCGGGCTCGGCGAGATGTTGGTGGCGTGGATCGTGCCGAAGGGCGTCTCCAGGGGCAGTCCCCCCGCCCAGGGGGCGCCGCCCCGGGCCGTGTGGCAGGCGAAGCAGTCGGCCGCGGCGGCGACCTTGGCGCCGCGGGGGGCGAGGCCGCGCATGGCCTCCGCGCTCAGCGGGGTCTCGACGTCGCGCGCGACGACGCTGCGCTCCAGGGCGCCGGAGGCGACGAGGCCGGCCGCCGAGACGGCCACCGCGAGGGCGGCCGCGAGCCCGGCGCCGACGCGCCGCGCGGGGGTGGTGAGGGACGGGATCCGCATGGCGCGCCTCAGGCGGTCACCAGACCGGGGGTCGCCAGCACGAGGTCGCGCACCGCCTGATGGTAGCGGACGTAGCCGGTGCAGCGGCAGATGTGGCGGTCGAGGGCCTCGGTGACGACCCGCTCGACCTCGTCGCGGCGGATCGGCTCGCGGCGCAGGCGCTCGATCAGCACGCTCGCCCCGGTGACGAAGCCCGGCGTGCAGTAGCCGCACTGGAACGCGAAGTTCTCGATGAACGCCTGCTGGACCGGCGAGAGCACGACGGTGCCGTCCGGCGCGGTGCGGGCATGGCCCTCGACGGTGCGGATGCTCCGCCCCTCGAACCAGTGCGCGCCGGTGATGCAGGCGCGCATCTCCCGCGGGCCGGCCGCCTCCTCCAGCATCACCGTGCAGGCGTGGCAGATGCCCTGCCCGCAGCCCATGCGGCTGCCGGTGAGGCCCAGCCACTCGTGCAGGACGTCGAGCAGGCTCGTGCCAACGGGGACGGGGATCGGACCGACGGCCGCGCCGTTCACGCGGAGCGAGAGGTCCTTGATCTCGATGGCGGCGCTCATGCCAGTGCCTCGCGGATGCGCTCGGGCCGGATGGGGAGTTCGTGGAAGCGGTGGCCGATCGCGTGCGCGACGGCGTTGGCCAGCGCCGGGACGACGGCGATCATCACGACCTCGGCGATGCCCTTGGGCGGGTCGGTCTCGGAGAGCGGCGGCAGGATCTCCACCGTCTGGTTCCACGGGGCCACGTCGCGGGCGCGGGGCAGCTCGTAGCGGTTCCAGTTCCACGTGCCGTCGCCGGGGCCGTCCTCGTAGAGGGGCAGCACCTCCTTGAGGGCGTGGCCGATCCCCATGGCGAGGCCGCCCTGCACCTGGCCGGAGACCAGCTCGGGCACGATCTGGCGGCCGCACTCGAGGATCGAGTGGTGGGACAGGATCGTCACGTCGCCGCTGGCGGTGTCGACCGCGACCTCCGCCAGGGTGGCCATCGGCGAATAGTAGGTCGTGCCGACATTGTTGCGCTGGGTCGGCGGGTAGAAGACCGCCGCCCGGGGCACGAAGTGCCAGCCCGCATTCGCCATCAGGGCGCGGCGCTCGGGTGGGGCCCCGGCGCCGTAGCGCACCGACAGGGCGTCGATCGGCAGGCGCGTCCGGCCCGTTCCGGGCAGGTCGAACTCGGCCTCGGCCCATTGCCAGCGGTTGAAGGTGTGGAGGGTCACGCCCACCGGCAGCCCGAGCCGGTGCGCCTCGGCGGCGACCTGCTCCAGCGACAGCGGCGGCAGGCCGCCGCCCAGCACTTGCCCGTCCACCAGCCGCAGCTCATCGCGGGCGACCACGTGGTAGGAGGCCAGCGCCCCGCCGCCGCCGCCCCGCGCCCAGAGCGCGCGGGCGGCGGGCCAGACGGCGTGGTCGACGAGGAACCGCGCGGCCGTCCGGGTGGCGTGGCCGAGGTAGTAGGCGGAGTTGGTCGCGCTCATCGGCGAGGTGAAGCGCGGGGTCCAGCGGGGGTTCTGCGCCCGGCGGTCCTCCTCTTCCTGGGGCGTCGTGTAGGGCTGGTCGGAGGTCTCGAGGGGCATCTCGGGCCAGCGCACCACGCCGAACGCGGTCTCCGAAGGCACCCGGCCGAGGATCTCGGCCACCATGACCGCCTGCGAGGTGGTGACGCCCGGGCCCATCTCGTGGGCGACGTGGCGCAGGCTCAGGCGGCCCCGCGGGTCGAGCTCCAGCGACGCGACCGCCGCCTCGGCGCCCGTGCCGTAATCCTTGTGCACCTGCGCGAAGCCGACGCCGTAGCGGCGGCCGGGATGGGCGGCCTCGTAGGCGGCCTTGCGCGCCGCCCGGTCCCGCCAGAGCGGGTGCGCGGCGGCCTTCGTCAGGATCTCCGCGTTGCGCAGCGCCCCGGCCGGGACCGCGCCCTGGCTGTTGCGCTGGCCCGAGCGGAGCACGTTGCGCAGGCGCAGCTCGATCGCGTCGATGTCCAGAAGCGCCGCCGCCTCGTCGACCATCATCTCGGTGGCCGACATCGTCTGGAGCGTGCCGAAGCCCCGGGTCGATCCGGCCTCCACGGCCCGCGAGGCCAGGGCGATCGCCTGGAAGTCGCTCTTCGGCAGGTAGTAGATCGACTGCGCCGCGGTGGCGCCGACGAAGGAGACCGCGACGGAGTAGTTGGGGCGCCCGCCGCCGTCGCAGGCGAAGCGCCCGGTCATGGCCCGGAACCGGCCGCTGGCCCGGTCCACCAGCAGGACGTTGTCCATGCGGAAGGCGTGGCGCTTCAGCCCGTTCTGGAACTGCTCGAACCGGTCGTTGGCGAGGCGCACCGGCCGCCCGCCCGCGTAGAGCGCGGCCACGACGCAGAGGAACGGGAAGATGTGGTGGTCCTTCGTCCCGTACCCGACCGTGTAGCCGACCTTGAGATCGACCTCCCTGAGCGGGAACCGGGACTTCGAGACCAGCGCGGCGGCGGCCTCGGCCACGTCGTAGGGCGACTGCGTCGCCATCATCAGGCGCAGCGTGCCGGTGTCCGGATCGTACCAGACGTTGCCGTTGTCGGCCTCCATGGCCGAGGCGTCCGTCGACTGCGACCGGTAGGTCCGCCGCATCACCAGGGCGTCCGCGCCGGCGCCGTCGATCTCGGCCGCGATGGCGGCCGCCGCCGCCATGCCCCTGGCGAAGGGGCCGTCCTCGCCGGCCTTCGGCCAGGCGGGTTCGTCGCCGGAGAAGCCGGCGAAGATCGGGGACTGCTCGAACGGCGAGAACCGGTCGGGCGCGTCCGGCGCGTCGCCCTCGATCCGCACCCAGCGCGAGGCGCCGTAATGGGCCGGCGGCCTGGGACCGGTCTCGGCGCCGTACTGCACGACGTCGTCGGCGAAGCGCAGGGTGCGCTTGGCCGCGGCGAAGCGCGGGAAGTCGGCGTAGATCAGGATCGCCACCGGCTGCCCGAGCAGGCGCGGCGTCTCGCCCCGCGGCACGAGGAACCAGTCGCCGAAGAAGTCGGGGTGCGGGACCGAGACCCCGTCCGCCACCAGGTCCTCGTGCCGGACGATCCGGTCCGGCCGCAGGGAGGCCGGGAGCCGCGACAGGTCGAGGCCGGTGAAGCGGCGGTCGGCGCGGGTCGCCGCGACGAGGAAGGCGTGGGCTTGGCCGGCGGGCCAGCCGGCGAGGTCGCGGGCCCGGTAGTCGCGGGAGAAGGTCTTGGCGCCCGTGACCTTGGCGACGGCGTCGAGGCGGTAGCGGGGCCGGCCCGGCGCGGCCCACGGGGAGCCGGCGGACAGGCCGGTCTCGGCGAGCTGCGCCCGGGCCGGGGGCGCCAGGAAGGAGACCTTCACGGCGACGCCCGCCGCCGCGCCGGCCTTCAGGAAGTGGCGCCGCGAGAGCGCCTTGATGGTCTCGGCCGACACGGCGTCTTTCCTCATGGCGTGTCCCCTCAGGCCCGGTCGAGTGCGGCCGCGTGCGGGAAGGCGGGCTCCGCGTCGGCGACGCGGTGCTCGGCCCCGGCACCGAGACGGTCCGAGTTCAGCAGCAGGTTGAGGACGATCGCGCCGATCGCGCCGAGGGTGATCCCGCTGTGCAGGATCGGCCCGGCCCAGTCCGGCGCCGTGGCGGCGAAGAGCTTCGGCGCCGCCATCGGGATCAGGCTCAGGCCGATGCTGACCGCGACGACGATCTGGTTCCGGCGATCCCCGAGATCGGCGCCGCCCACGATCTTGAGGCCCGCCGCCGCGACCATCCCGAAGATCACGATGCCGGCGCCGCCGAGCACCGCGGGCGGGATCGACGCCACCGCGAAGGCGACCTTGGGCAGGAGGCTGACGCCCAGGATGATGAAGCCCGCCGCGACCGTGACGTAGCGGCTGCGCACCCGCGTCATGTTCACGAGGCCGACGTTCTGGGAGAACGAGGTGTGCGGGAAGGTGTTGAGGCAGCCCGCGATCAGCGTCGAGAGCGAGTCCGCCATCAGGCCGCGGGTCAGGGTCCGCTTGTCCACCGGGCGCCCGACGATGTCGCCCACAGCCAGGAACATGCCGGTCGACTCGACCAGCGTGACCATCATGACGATGCACATCGCCGCCACGGCCGTCAGGTGGAAGGTCGGCCAGCCGAAGTGGAACGGCGTGACGAGGGCGAGCAGCGGGCGCTCGGCCAGCCCGTCGAGGCGGAACAGGCCGAGCGGCCAGGCGAGGCACAGGCCCGCGATGAGGCCGATCAGCACGGCGACGTTGGCGACGAAGCCGGTGGCGAAGCGGCTGACCACCAGGATCACCGCCAGCACGAAGGCGGCGACGCCGAGATGGACCGGGGCGCCGAAATCGGGGGCCCCGAAGCCGCCGCCCGCCCAGTTGATCCCGACCGGCAGCAGCGTGACGCCGATGATCAGGATGACCGTGCCGGTCACGAGGGGTGGGAAGAAGCTCGCGAGCCTGGAGAAGAACGGCCGGAGCAGCAGGCCGAACAGGCCCGCCCCGATGGTCGCGCCGAAGATGCCTGGCAGGCCGATCGTCGGGTCCTGCGCCATCGCCACCATCGGGCCGACCGCCGCGAAGCTGACGCCCATGATGACCGGCAGGCGGATGCCGAAGATCCCCAGGCCGAGGGACTGGATCAGGATCGCGAGGCCCGTCACCAGCAGGTCGCAGTTGATCAGGTAGGCGACCGTCTCGGTCGGCAGGTTCATCGCCGCGCCGAGGATGAGCGGCGGCGCGACGGCCCCCGCGCTCATCACGAGCACGTGCTGCATGCCGTAGGCGAGGAGCTTGGGAAGGGGCGGGATCGCGTCGACCGCGTCCACCTCGCGCGTTGTCCTGTCGTGAGACGTCACGGGCGTGTCCTCCGCCAGCCGGGACCTGTCGAGGCGTCGTCCCGTGATGGTGTCGTCAGGGACCCGGCAGCGGTGGCCGGACCTCTTCCGGGTCCGGGCCGCCAGGAGCGGGTGTGGGGCCAGTCGCAGGGCGGGCCGTGACGGCACGCCCGGGGGCGGGGGAGCGGGCTCTCGGCGGCCGCTCCGGGGTCATGCGCTGCCGACTTGGCTGGCTCTCAAACCTTGCATGGCTGGCCGCGAACGCCATGCCGGGATTTCGGAAGCAGTTTGCGAAAAATCGCCAAGGTGGCCGGTGACGGCTGCCGTATGCTGCGGCCCGCTGACGGCCCCGAGACGGTGCGCCCGGCACGGCGTTCCTGCTGCCAGAGGGCGGCATCTGGCCGTGGGGAGGCGGCGCGGCCCATCCGGCGCGGCCTCCAGGGCGCACCCGGAGAGACGCGATGACCTCCCTGCTGCTGACGAACGCCGACATCCTGGTGACGATGGACGCGCAGCGCCGGGAGATCCCCGGCGGCGCGGTCTACGTGGAGGACAACCGCATCGTCGCCGTCGGCCCCGCCGCTGAGGTGCCGCAGCGGGCCGATACCGTCCTCGACATGCGCGGCCACGCGGTGCTGCCGGGCCTCGTGAACACCCACCACCACATGTACCAGACGCTGACCCGCGCGGTGCCGGCCGCGCAGGACGCCGAGCTGTTCGGCTGGCTGAAGGCGCTCTATCCCATCTGGACCCGGCTCACGCCGGAGATGGTCCGCGTCTCGACGCAGACCGCGATGGCGGAGCTGATCCTCTCGGGCTGCACCACGTCGAGCGACCACCTCTACATCTACCCGAACGGCTGCCGGCTCGACGATTCCATCGAGGGCGCCGAGGCGATCGGCATGCGCTTCCACGCCGCCCGCGGCGCGATGAGCGTCGGGGAGAGCGCGGGCGGACTCCCGCCGGACTCGGTCGTCGAGGACGAGACGGCGATCCTCGACGACACGCGCCGTCTGATCGAGCGCTGGCACGATCCGGAGCGCTTCGCCATGCGCCGGATCGTGGTGGCGCCCTGCTCACCGTTCTCGGTCAGCCGCGGCCTGATGCGCGATGCCGCCGAGCTGGCCCGGCACTACGGCGTCTCGCTCCACACCCACCTCGCGGAGAACGACGACGACGTCCGCTACAGCCTGGAAAAATTCGGGATGACGCCGGCGGAGTACGCCGCCGACCTCGGCTGGACGGGCCCCGACGTGTGGCACGCCCACTGCGTCAAGCTCGACCAAGCCGGCATCGCGCTGTTCGGCCGGACCGGGACCGGGGTGGCGCACTGCCCCTGCTCCAACATGCGCCTCGCCTCGGGCATCGCGCCCATCCGGCAGATGCGGTGCGAGGGCGTGCCGGTCGGGCTCGGCGTCGACGGCTCGGCCTCCAACGACGGGTCGCACATGCTGGGCGAGGCGCGGCAGGCCATGCTGCTCGCCCGCGTCGGCTTCGGGCCGGCGGCCATGAATGCGCGCGAGGCGCTGGAGATCGCCACGCTCGGCGGCGCGAAGGTGCTGAACCGGGACGATATCGGCGCGCTGGCCCCCGGCATGGCGGCCGACATCGTCGCCTTCGACCTGCGCGGCCTCGCCATGGCGGGGGCACTGCACGACCCCGTCGCGGCCCTCACCTTCTGCGCGCCGCAGACGGTGGCCTGGAGCGTCATCAACGGGCGGATCGTGGTCCGCGAGGGTCGCCTGACGACCCTCGACACCGGGGCGCTGGCCGCCCGCCACAACGCTCTCGCGGCGGCCCTGGTGCGCGGTGAGGCGTAGGCCGCCCTACTCATCCTCCGCAGAGGAGCTCGCGGATCCAGACATCGGGTTTGGCGGCGCGGCTCCAGGATCGGGCGCGCGTCCCCATCAGCGTCGATGTCCGCTGGAGATTTGAGAAAATCCTGGCACGCAGAGATGGAGCCAGGTTAATGACCTCTTATACTTTCTTCGATTGATAATTTATGCGCGACCGTCTTTGCGAGCGGAGCGAAGCAACCCAGAGCAGCGCAGCGCCTGTAAAGATCGCGCGACCCTGGGTCACTTCGCTTTGCTCGTGATGACGGCGAGGAGTGTGTCAACCGAAGCATTCGGCCGGAAACTGTATTGCCCTCGGGCGGCGCCCGTCGAGCCCGTCAGAAATCCACCTCGGTCGCCAGGCCCTTGGCCACCGCGCGGTCGACGGCCACCGACGCCACCGCCAAGTCCTGCAGCCCGACCCCGGTGCCGTCGAAGACCGTGATCTCGGACTCCGAGACGCGGCCGGGGTGATCGCCGTTGATCACCGCCCCGATCTCCGCGATGGAATCCGCGGCGAGGAGCCCCCGCGCGACGGCGTGCTGCGCCTCGCCGATGCTGACCGACTGCGCGACCTCGTCGGTGAAGACCGTCGCGCCCGCGAGCAGTTCTGCCTCCACCTCCTGCTTGCCGCGCGTGTCCGTCCCCATGCAGGCGAGGTGCGTGCCCGGCCGGACCTGCGCGGCCTTCAGGATCGGCGCGAAGGAGGACGTGATCGTCACGACGACGTCGGCCTCGGCCCCGAGCCGGTCGAGGTCGACCGCCTCGAACGGCACGCCGTGCTCCCGCGCCACCGCCTCCATCCGGCCGAACATGCCGGGATGCAGGTTCCACGCGAGGACCCGCTCGAACGGCCGCTGCGCCAGCGCGGCGCGCAGCTGGAAAGCCGACTGGTGGCCCGCGCCGATCATGCCCAGCACCCGCGCATCTTTGCGGGCGAGGTGCCGGACGGAGATGGCGCAGGCCGCGGCCGTGCGCAGCGCGGTGAGGAGGTTGCCCCCGACGACCGCCTTGCAGCGGCCGGTATCGGCGTCGAACAGGAACACCGTCGACTGGTGGTTGGTCAGGCCCTTCGCGGCGTTGCCGGGCCAGAAGCCGCCGGCCTTGAGCCCGAGCGCGAGGCTGTCCCGGTCGAAGCCCGACTTGAAGCCGTAGAGCGCGTCGGCGTGGCCGATGGCTTCCCGGACGACCGGGAAGTTGCCGGCCCGCCGCCGCGCCATGGAGGCGAAGACCTGCTCGACGGCGGTAAAGCACTCCGCCTCGGTCAACAGCCCGTCGATCGCGTGCTCGGGAACGATGATCATCGCGGATGTGTCCTCGGTTCGTGCGCCGGCGTGTCGCCGCCGTCATCGCGGGCGTCGCGCGGCGACCCAGGGCAACGGGCCCTGTCCAGGCGCGGCGCGTCCCCGGTCTGCTTCGCTGCGCGCGCAATGACGGACGGTGTGCGGGGTGGGTCAGTAGGCCTTGCCGCGGGCCGAGACCGGCCAGAGGGTCTCGACCCGGCCGTTGCGGACGCCGACGTACCAGTCATGGACGTTGCAGGTCGGATCGCAGTGGCCGGGGACGAGACGCAGCCGGTCGTTGACCTTCAGCCTGCCCTCGGGATCCTCGATCACCCCGTGCTCGTCCGAGCACTTGATGTATTTCACGTCGTCGCGGCCGAAGACGAAGGGCAGGCCGGAATCGACCGACTGCACCTTCAGGCCCGCGTCGCAGATCGCCTTGTCGGCCTTGGCGTGGCTCATCACGCTGGTGAGGATGAACAGGGCGTTCTGCCACTCGCCCGCGTCGATGCGGTTGCCGTCCCGGTCGCGGATGCGCCCGTAATCGGCGTCCATGAACGCGTAGCTGCCGCATTGCAGCTCGTTGTAGACGCCGGATCCGGCCTCGAAATAGTAGCTGCCGGTGCCGCCGCCGCTGACGAGTTCCGGCTCTAGGCCCTCCCGGTTCAGCGCCGCGACGGCCTCGCGCACCTGGGCGATGGCCGCGTCGAGCTTGGCCCGCCGCTCCTCGTAGCCGTCGATGTGCTGCATGGCGCCCTGGTAGGCCTGGAGTCCGGCGAAGCGCAGGTTCGGCGCGGCCGCGACGGCCTGGGCGATCGCCACCACCTCGGGCGCCGTCCTCACGCCGCAGCGGCCGGCGCCGCAATCGATCTCGACGAAGCAGTCGAGCCGCGTGCCGTATCGCTGCGCCGCCGCCGAGAGGTCGGCGACGTTCGCGACGTCGTCGAGGCAGACGATGATGCGGGCGCCGAGGAGGGGCAGCCGCGCCAGCCGGTCGATCTTGCCCGGGTCGCGCACTTGGTTCGAGACGAGGATGTCGGTGATCCCCGCGCGGGCGAACACCTCCGCCTCCGAGACCTTCTGGCAGCAGACGCCGCAGGCACCGCCGAGGCTCTGCTGGAGCTTCAGGATGTCGACGGACTTGTGCATCTTGCCGTGGGCGCGGTGGCGCATCCCGTGCGCCTTGGCGTAGTCGCCCATCTTGCGGATGTTGCCCTCCAGCGCGTCGAGATCGACGATCAGGCAGGGCGTCTGGATCTCGTCCTCGCGCATGCCGGGCAGCGCGGGGACGTCGAAGCCGACTTCGAGATCGGCGGTCCGGGCATTCATGGATCGGGCGTTCATGTGCATCGTGAGCCTCCCGTTATTGCCAGGGCAGCGCGTCGAGATCGACGTTCCCGCCCGTGATAATCACGCCCACCCGCTTGTTCGCGAAGACGGGGCGGTACTTCAGCACCGCCGCCAGGGCGACGGCGCTCGACGGCTCCATGACGATCTTCAGCCGCTTCCAGATCAGCTGCATCGCCGCGACGATCTCGGCCTCGGAGACCGTCAGGATGTCGGCGACGTGGTGGCGGACGAAGTGCCAGGTGAGGTCCTTCAGCGGCACCTTGAGCCCGTCCGCGACCGTCACCGGCGCGTCGTCGGCGATGATCCGCCCGGCCTTCAGGCTGCGGTGGGCGTCGTCCGCCTGCTCGGGCTCCGCCGCGTAGACGGCGATGTGCGGGGCGAGCCCGGCCAGCGTCAGGCAGGTGCCCGACACCATGCCGCCGCCGCCGATCGGGGCGATCACCGCGTCGAGATCCGGGACCTGCGCGATCAGCTCGCGGGCGCAGGTCGCCTGACCGGCGATCACCCGGGGATCGTTGTAGGGGTGCACGAACTCCGCGCCGGTCTCGGCGACGACCTCCGCGAACACGGCCTCGCGCGATGAGGTGGACGGCTCGCACTCCACCACCCGGCCGCCGTAGCCGCGCACCGCATCCTTCTTCGCCTGGGGCGCGGTGTGTGGCATCACCACCGTGCAGGGGATGCCGCGCCGGCCCGCCGCGTAGGACAGGCAGGTGCCGTGGTTGCCCGACGAGTGGGTCGCCACACCCCGGGCGGCCTGCGCGTCGGTGAGGCTGAAGACGGCGTTCGAGGCGCCCCGCGCCTTGAAGGCGCCGGCCTTCTGCAGGTTCTCGCACTTGAAGAACAGCTGCGCACCGGCCGCTTCGTCGATGATCCGCGAGGTCAGGACCGGCGTCTCGTGGATGTAGGGCCGGATGCGCTCGTGGGCGGCCAGGACGTCGTCGAGGGTGGGCGTGATCATGGCGCTCCCCCTCAGGCGGCCGCGCGCAGGCCGGAGGCCACCGCGCCGCGATAGACCGCCTGCGCCGCCGCGACCCCCGATCCCAGCTCGATCCGCAGGCCGAGATCGGCCATCGCCATCTCGGCCGCGGCGATCCCCGACAGCGCCATCACGTCCGTCAGGCTGCCGAGATGGCCGATGCGGAAGACCTTCCCGGCCACCTCGCCGAGCCCCACTCCGAAGGCGACGTCGTAGTGGCGCGCCGCGTGGGTGACGATCCGCGTGGCGTCGAAGCCCTCCGGCGTGCGGATCGCGCTCACCGTGTCCGAGTAGAGATCCGGGCGGGCGGCGCAGAGCTCCAGGCCCCAGGCCACGACGGCGGCGCGGATCCCGTCCGCGATGCGGCGGTGGCGAGCGAAGACGGTCTCCAGCCCCTCGGCCAGGAGCAGCTCCGTCGACAGCTTCAGGCCGTTCAGGAGGCCGACCGCCGGCGTGTAGGGATAGGCGCCGTTCGGGTAGCCCTTCGCCATGTCGCGGATGTCGAAATAGGTCCGCGGCAGCGTGGCCGTCGCGGTGGCGGCCATGGCCTTGGGCGAGAAGGCCACGATGGCGAGGCCCGCGGGCAGCATGAAGCCCTTCTGCGAGCCGGTGACGGCGACATCGACGCCCCACGCGTCCATGCGGAAATCCATGGAGGCGATCGAGCTGACGCCGTCGACCAGCAGCAGGGCGGGGTGGTTGCTGGCATCGAGGGCGCGGCGCACGGCGGCGACGTCTGAGCGGACACCGGTCGCCGTCTCGTTGTGGGTGACGAGGACGGCCCGGATCCGGTGCGCCTTGTCGGCCGCGAGAGCCTCGGCGAAGCGGTCCGCCGGAACACCCTCCCCCCACGGCGCCTCGATCATCTGGACATCGAGCCCGTGGCGGCGGGTCATGTCGATCCAGCGATGGCTGAACATGCCGTGGCGCGCGGCCAGCACCGTGTCGCCCGCGCTGAGCGTGTTGGAGAGCGCCGTCTCCCACCCGCCCGTCGCCGTCGACGGGAAGATGAAGACCTCGGCATCCTCACTCTTTAGCACTCTCTTCACGCCCGCCAGCGCCGGGTGAAGGATCTGTGCGAACAGCGGCGACCGATGATCCAGTGTCGGCATGTCGGCTGCGCGGCGAAGCACTTCCGGCATATTGGTCGGGCCGGGAATGAAGACGGGATTCTGTGCGAACATCGGCGGCGGTCTCCTCCAATACGGGAACGATAGCACCGCCAACACCGTATTGATATTTTTTTGAAAAACTTTTTCATAACTTCGCGAGGCGGAGAAATGCTCGCCGCGTCAAGGCCTTATCTTTTTCCGTTGAGAGAAAAATTTTTCCACCCTACGGAAGGGCCGGGATCGCGAGGGGCGAGGACGCCATGGATTCGGGAAACCGGCGGCGCGGGCGGCCGAAGGGGTTCGGCGGCGCCAAGCCGACGGCGACGATCCAGGCGCTCGACCGTGCCCTCGATGTCCTCGACGTCCTGGCGGAGGGCGACGGGCTGACCCTCTCGGAACTGGCCGGAAGGCTCGAGCAATCCGTCGCGACCATGCACCGGGTCCTCGCGACGCTCGAGCGCCGCGGCCTCGTCGAGATCAGCGCCGACAAGCAGGAGTGGCACGTCGGTGCGGACGCCTACCGGCTCGGCTCGGCGTTCCTGCGCCGCCACAACGTCGTCGAGCGGAGCCGGTCGATGATGTGGACGCTGATGCAGGAGACCGGCGAGACCTCCAATCTCGGCGTCGAGAAGGACGGCAACGTCCTGTTCGTCAGCCAGGTGGAGACCCACGAGACGATCCGCGCCTTCTTCCCGCCGGGCTCCCTGTCGCCGCTGCACGCGTCGGGCATCGGGAAGGCGCTGCTGAGCACCTACGCGCCGGCCCGGACCGAGCGCCTGTTCCGGGGCAAGACCTTCGCGCGCTTCACCGACAAGACCATCGGCTCGCTGGACCAGCTGCGCGACGACGTCGAGGCGACCCGCCGCCGGGGCTACGCGATCGACGACGAGGAGCGGACCATCGGCATGCGCTGCGTCGCCGCCCCGATCCTCAACGTCCACGGCGAGGCCATCGCGGGGATCTCGGTGTCGGGTCCGACGCACCGGCTGTCCGACGAGAAGCTGCGCGCGATCGGCGAGCGGATGCGGAGAGGCGCCGCCGCGGTCTCGCGCGCCCTCGGCGCGCCCGCGGCGTCGACCGACGCGCCGGACGACGCCGGCCGGGACTGACCGGTGGGCCCCCCGGTGCGGGGAGGCGTGACTAGCGCCCGAGATGCGGGCGGCGCGGATCGACGGTGCCGACCGCCGACGCGGGCCTGCCGTCGGCGTCGAGGACGCCGGCGCGCCCGTCCGGCGCCGTCCGCGGATCCGCGACCGCCGCGCGGCCCTGGAGGCCGCCGGGCGCCGTGACCGCCGGGATGCCGGCGGGGGCGGTGAAGCTCTGCGCCAGGGCGGGCCCGGACAGGCCGATCCCGATCACGGCTCCGATCAGTCGACGAGAGGTCATGGCGGAGGTCCAGCTCTGATCTGTCGCCGGGATCATCCCGGCCGCGTTACCCCGCGATGTGGGATCCGCGGCCCCGCGGTCCAACACGCGCTCCGACGCGCGGGCTAGCCCCCGTGCGCCCGCGCACGGCGTCGCGCATCCCGCGCCGACCCGTCCGGTGCCGCCCCGCGGCCGCGCGTCCGCCGCGCGCGGCCTCCGTGACCGTGGCGGGTAAAATTCCGGAACGGGAAAGCCGAGCTTCGAGTTGAGGGGCCGCTGAATCGGGGGCCATCCGTGAGACCGTCTCTCCTCGCAACGCTCGGTTTGCTGCTCGTCGCCTGCCCGCACGCGTCCAGGGCGCAGGATGCCGGGAACCCACGCGGTGTCCAGAGCGTCCAACAAGACGTGCAGGATGTCCGGGACCTGCCCGCCGCGACCGTCGAGCCGGGCGAGCCCCGCCCGGGGCCGCCCCCACCGCTCCCGGACATCTCGGACCCGAACGGTCGGGCCGGCGAGGCCCTGAACGAGCCCGGCGAGCGCTCGGGCATCCCGAAGGCCCTGCGCTCCTCGGGGTCGAAGGCGGGCGGGCCGGCCAACGACCTCAACCCGAGCGGCCGGGCCGAGACACCGGCACCGCCGAAGGGCGACCTGGGTCGGGTCATCGCCGGCAAGGAGCTGTTCCACGGCAATTACTGCGGCACGGGTCAGCGCGGCGAGGGGCTGCCGCCGACCGACGCCCTCGACGCGGCGTGCATGCGCCACGACGCCTGCTACGACGCGGCGGGATACCGTTCGTGCGCCTGCGACGCGGTGCTGAGGCGCGAGGCCTCCGCCGTCTCGGACAGCCCGGACGCGGCGCTGGAAGTGCGGCGCCGGGCTCTGAGCGTGATCGAGGCCGCCGCCGCGATGGCGTGCCGCGCGCCCTGAGCGCCCGGCGCGGGGCCGGCCTGCCGTCGCCGGGCCCGCGGCGGCGCGCAAAACCGCCCCGGTGACGCCACCATGGACTTGCATCCCGGCGCATGCCTGCTCTGACGGGCCGCTGTCGAAGTCCGGTCTCGCCCTTTGCCCCACCTCACCACATCGCAGGGTCCTGTCGCGAGCGCGGCCCGCCGCGGGGCGGGCGCGGCGCGGTGGATCGCGCCCGCGATCCTGGCCGCCGGCCTGCTCGCGACCGGTGTGAGCACCGCCCTCACCTGGCAGGCGGCGGCGCTGCGCGAGCGCCTGACCTTCGAGCACGCCACCGAGATCGAGCTGCGCACGGTCGAGGACCAGTTCCGCACCTACACGGCCCTCCTGCGCGGCGCCGCCGGCCTGTTCGCCGCCGAGGACGACACGGTCACGCTGGCCCAGTTCCGGGCCTACGTGCAGCGGATCGAGCTGCAGCGCCTCTATCCCGGCTTCCTCGGCATCGGCTTCACGCCGACCCTGCCCGCCTCGGCGCGCGAGACGTTCGCCGCGCGCGCCGAGGCCCTGGGCGTCGAGAGGTTCCGGGTGCGGCCGCCCACCGACAACCCGATGATCAGCCCGGTCCTGTTCGCCGAGCCGCCGAACCCGCGCAACCTCGCCGCCATCGGCTACGACGTGATGTCCGACCCGGTGCGGCGCGACATGGTCGAGCGCGCCCGCGACACCGGCCGGCCGGCCGCGTCGGCCCGCATCCAGCTCGTGCAGGAGATCGACGCGAACAAGCAGGCGGGCTTCCTCGTCGCCATGCCGGTCTATGCCGGCGGCGCCGTGCCGCCGGACCTCGAGGACCGGCGGCGGCGCTTCCTGGGCTTCGTGTTCGGGGCCTTCCGGGCCGACGACCTGTTCAACAGCATCGTGGCGGCCGAGGCCGAGGAGGACGCGGCCTTCGCCATCTACGACGGCGCACCGAGCGAGGCGACCCTGCTGCACCGGTCGGCGCGGGTCGCCGCCGCCGGGGCGGGGCGCCTCACCCGCGAGGCGCACCTCGAGCTCGGCGGCCGCACCTGGACCGTGGCGTTCGCGCAGCGCGTCTCGCCCCGGCGCGGCTCGGCGCTGCCGGAGATCTGGCTCGTCTGCGGCGGGGGCCTGTTCGCCACCGCCCTGCTGGCCTTCGCGGCCTACCGGCAGCGCCGCACGCAGGACGAGATCCGCCAGCTCAACGCGTCGCTGGAGGCCCGCGTCGAGGAGCGGACGCGCGATCTCCGGGCGGCCGCCGACCGCCTGCGGCAGGCCGGGGAGGAGCGGGCGCGCATGGAGGAGGTGCTGCGCCAGTCGCAGAAGATGGAGGCGGTGGGCCAGCTCACCGGCGGGCTCGCGCACGACTTCAACAACCTGCTGGCGGGCATCTCGGGCTCGCTGGAGCTCATCGAGGCCCGCATCGGCCAGGGCCGGTCCAAGGATGTCGGCAAGTACATCGCCGCCGCCCAGGGGGCGTCCCGGCGGGCCGCGGCCCTGACCCACCGCCTGCTCGCGTTCTCGCGCCGCCAGACGCTGGCGCCCAAGGCCATCGACGCCGACCGGCTGGTCCGCGGGATGCTCGACCTGATCCAGCGTACGGTCGGGCCGAGCGTCGAGGTGCGGCACGTCGGGGCGGACGGGCTCTGGGCCGCCCTGGCGGACCCGTCCCAGCTGGAGAACGCGCTCCTGAACCTCTGCATCAACGCGCGGGACGCGATGCCGGGCGGCGGTCGGATCACCATCGAGACGGACAACCGCTGGATCGACCGGCAGCAGGCTGAGGCGCAGGACATGCCGGAGGGGCCGTACCTGTCGCTGTGCGTGTCCGATACCGGGATCGGCATGCCGCCCGAGGTCGTCGCCCGGGCGTTCGACCCGTTCTTCACCACCAAGCCGATGGGCGAGGGCACCGGCCTCGGCCTGTCGATGATCTACGGATTCGCCAAGCAGTCGGGCGGTCAGGTCCGGATCAACTCGGCGGTCGGCCAGGGCACGAAGGTGTGCATCTACCTGCCGCGGCACTTCGGCGAGGCGGACGCGGACGGGGTCGACCCGGGCAGCGGCCGGATGGCGCAGGCCGAGGCGGGCGAGACCGTGCTGATCGTCGACGACGAGCCGACGGTGCGCATGCTGGTGACGGACGTGCTGAGCGACCTCGGCTACACGGCGATCGAGGCGGCGGACGGCGCGGGCGGGCTGAGCGTGCTGCAGTCCGGCGCGCGGATCGACCTGCTCGTCACGGATGTCGGCCTGCCCGGCGGCATGAACGGGCGCCAGATGGCGGACGCCGCCCGGGTCGGCCGACCGGACCTGAAGGTGCTGTTCATCACCGGCTTCGCCGAGACCGCGCTGCCGGGCGACGGGCGTCTCGAGCCCGGCATGGCGGTGCTGACCAAGCCGTTCGCCGTGGAGGCCCTGGCCGCCCGCATCCGCGAGATGATCGCGCGCTGAGCCGGGCCGGCCTCGACGGCGGCGCATCGCCGCTCTCGGACGTGCGCCGGATCGGCGCAGGGTGCCCTCGGTCGGTACGGCCGCGGCCACCGCCGCCCTGCCATTCGTTGAGATCGCGGCCCCGGAGGCCTATGCAGGGGCACCATGGAACTGCAAGCGACCGCCGACCGCCCCCTGGCGCCCCCCGTCCGCACGCCGTCGCCGCGCGGGCCGGCGGCGCCGTTCCTGCCCATGAGCCGCGCCGAGATGGCGGCCCTCGGGTGGGAAACCTGCGACATCGTGCTGGTGACGGGTGACGCCTACGTGGACCACCCGAGCTTCGGCATGGCCATCATCGGCCGGCTGCTCGAGTCGCAGGGCTTCCGGGTCGGCATCATCGCCCAGCCCGACTGGCAGTCGGCGGAGCCGTTCAAGGCGCTCGGCAAGCCGAACCTGTTCTTCGGCGCCACCGGCGGCAACCTCGATTCGATGGTGAACCGCTACACGGCGGATCGGCGGCTGCGCCACGACGACGCCTACACGGCCGGCGGCGAGGGCGGAAGGCGCCCGGACCGCTGCACCATCGTCTACACGCAGCGCTGCCGCGAGGCCTTCAAGGACGTGCCGATCGTGCTCGGCGGCATCGAGGCGTCGCTGCGCCGGATCGCGCACTACGATTACTGGTCCGACAAGGTGCGCCGCTCGATCCTGGCGGACGCCAAGGCGGACCTGCTGATCTACGGCAACGCCGAGCGCGCCGTGGTCGAGGTGGCGAACCGCCTCGCGGCCGGCGAGACGCCGCACCAGCTCGACGCGATCCGGGGCGTCGCCCTGTTCCGCCGCGTCCCCGCCCACTACACCGAGCTGCCCGCCGACGACCTCGACTCGACGGACGAGGCGGCCACCCGCCGGCCCGGCGAGACCGTGATCCGGCTGCCCGCCTACGACGAGGTCAAGGACGACAAGGAGGCCTACGCCCGCGCCTCGCGCGTGCTGCACCGGGAGGCCAATCCCGGCAACGCGCGCCCGCTCGTCCAGCGCCACGGCGACCGCGACCTGTGGCTGAACCCGCCGCCGATCCCGCTGACCAGCGACGAGATGGACGCGGTCTACGACCTGCCCTACGCCCGCGCCCCGCACCCGTCCTACGGCGACGCGAAGATCCCCGCCTGGGACATGATCAAGTTCTCGGTGACGATCATGCGCGGCTGCTTCGGCGGCTGCACCTTCTGCTCGATCACCGAGCACGAGGGCCGCGTCATCCAGAACCGCTCGGAGGGCTCGATCCTGCGCGAGATCGAGCGGATCCGCGACAAGACCCCGGGCTTCACGGGCGTGATCTCGGACGTCGGCGGGCCGACGGCGAACATGTACCGGATGGCCTGCAAGGACCCGAAGATCGAGGCGGCGTGCCGGCTGCCCTCCTGCGTCTTCCCGGACGTCTGCCCGAACCTGAACACCTCCCACGACGACCTGATCCGGCTCTACCGCAAGGTCCGCGAGGTGAAGGGCGTCAAGAAGGTGATGGTCGCCTCGGGCGTGCGCTACGACCTCGCGGTGAAGAGCCCCGAATACATCAAGGAGCTCGTCACCCACCACGTCGGCGGCCGCCTGAAGATCGCGCCCGAGCACACCGAGCGCGGGCCCCTCGACAAGATGATGAAGCCGGGGATCGGCACCTACGACCGCTTCAAGGAGATGTTCGACGCCGCCGCCAAGGAGGCGGGGAAGAAATACTACCTGATCCCGTACTTCATCGCGGCGCATCCGGGCACGACCGACGAGGACATGATGCACCTCGCGCTCTGGCTCAAGAAGAACAACTACCGCGCCGACCAGGTCCAGACGTTCCTGCCCTCGCCGATGGCGACGGCAACCGCGATGTACCACACCGAGATCAACACGCTGCGGGGCGTGAAACGCGGCGGCAGCGAGTCGGTCGAGGCGATCAAGGGGCTGCGCCAGCGCCGGCTGCACAAGGCGTTCCTGCGCTACCACGACCCCGAGAACTGGCCGCTGCTGCGCGAGGCGCTGCGGGAGATGGGCCGCGCCGACCTCATCGGGCCGCGGCCGGACCAGCTCGTGCCGTTCTCGCAGCCGCCGGGAACCGGCGCCGGTGCGGGCCGGACGGGCGGCCAGCCGCGACCCCGCTACACGGGCGGCGGCCAGCGCTTCACCACGAAGGGCGTGCCGCTGCGCAAGTGACGGTTCGTGACGGGTCCGGCGCGCGGTAACGCATTGATACGCGCCGGCCATATTGCCGCGCGGCCGACCCGTCAGCCTCACCGGCGATCGACACGGAGGTCGCGATGGCTGTCGCCTGCCCTGTTCTGACGCCCGAAGAGCGCAAGGCGTCCGAGATCCTGGACGCCGCGCAGCGCGCGATGATGGAGACGGTGCACGCGGCGGTGGCGGAGGCCGCCGCGCGGGTGCGCCAGCAGAATCTCGACGCCGGCCTCGACCTCGCCCCGCCGCCCCGGGCCTATTTCGAGTCCGTGGTGCACCAGCGGATGTACCTGACGCTCTGCGGGGCGGCGGTCGGCACGTTCGCGGGCGGCGATGCCAGGACGGCGATCGGCCTCATCCGGAATCAGCAGCTGATCGCCAACCGCTACTGGGCGGCCGGGATCGCGGTGACGCCGAGGGCGCCGTGACGGCGGCGCCCGTGAGCGCCGCCGGGATCGTTCTGGCGCGCGTCGCGCGGCTCGCCGGGATCAGTGCGTACCCGTGGACCCTGACGCGGCGCGTCTACAGCCCGCAGCAGGCCGAGGCCGAGGCGCTCGTCCTCGGCTGGATGGCGGAGGCCGGCCTGTCGGCCCGGCGCGATCCCGCCGGCAACCTCGTCGGCCGGATCGAGGGCGCGGTCCCGGGCGGCCCGGCCGTCGTCGTCGGGGGCCACGTCGACACGCGCGAGGATGCCGGCCGCTACGACGGGACGCTCGGCGTCCTGATCGGCATCGCCGCCGTCGAGCGCCTGCTCCGGCACGGACCGCCGCCGCGCCACGCGGTCGAGGTCGTCGCCTTCGTCGCGGACGCGGCCGGCCGGTTCGGTCCCCGGCAGCTCGGCAGCCGGGCCGTGGTGGGGCGGCTCGCCCCGGACGCGCTGAACTGGGACGACGCCTACGGTGTCACCCTGCGTCGCGCCCTGGAGGCGCACGGGCTCGACCCGGCGCGCCTCGCGAGCGCGCGCCGGGCCCCCGACGCGATTCTGGCCTATCTCGAAATCGCCGCCGAGGCCGGCCCCGTGCTGGAGCGATCGGGAGCGCCGGTCGGGATCGTGCCGGCCCTGTCGGAATCGACGATGCTCCGGGTCACGCTGACGGGCGCCGCCGTCGACGCGGCGGCGAACCCGATGCCGGGCCGGCGGGACGCCCTGGCCGGGGCGGCCGAATGCGTCCTCGCCGCCGAGCGCGTCGGCCTGGCGCGGGAACGGGTCACAGTCACGGTCATGCGCCTCGACGTCGAGCCGCTGCTGACCTTCGTGGTCGCGGGGTCCGCGACACTGGGAGTCCGCGTCGACTCCGACGACGACGATGCGCGGCGCGCCGCCGTGGCGGAGCTGGCCGCGGCGCTCGAGGCGGTCGCGGCGCGGCGCCGGCTCGGGATCACCGTCGAGCGCAGCGTCGACCCCGACGCCACCCGGTGCGATCCCGGTCTGGTCCGCCTGTTCGAGGAGGCCGTCGCGGCTTCGGGACACCGCGCCGTGCGGCTGGCGCAGGGCGTGACCACCGACGCGTCCCACATGGCCCTGCTCGGACCGATCGGCCTCGCGCTGATCCGGTGTCGCGGCGGCGTCGGCTGGGGGGCGGCGGGGACCGTCGACCCGCAAGACGTCGCGGTCGGCCTCGACGTGCTGACCGAGGTCGTCGGCGCGCTCGCGGGCGGACGCTTCAGCCCGCTTTGACCGGCAGGGTGAAGAGCTCGATGAAAGATCGCGCCAAGTCGACCGACCCCGCGACGGCGAGCGTGCCGCCGGCGCCGTCCCGGTCCAGGGGCGCCTTGCCGTAGATCGTGCGGCGCAGCGCCATCGTGTCGCCTGTGAAAGCGAGGTCGGGTGCCTCCGCGACGCCCCGGCGGACGCGGATCTCGCCGCCCGCCAGCGTCGCGACGAAATCCTCGCCGGGGAAGTGGAACGCGACCGTCGCCGACAGCGCCGCCGCCCGCCCGCGGTCGACCAGGGCCTGAAGCGACATCATGGCCGACGCCGCCGACATGAACAGGCTCGGGTCGTGCCGCGGTGAGCGGGCGGCCCAGCGGCCCAGGTCGCGCATCAGGGGCGCGGCCTCGCGGCCCCAGTCGGTGAGATCGTAGACCTGCACGTTGGCCGGCGACGGCAGCCGGTACCGCAGGACGATGCCCGCAGCCTCCAGGCTCTCGAGCCGCTGCGTCAGCACGTTCGCGCTGATCCCCGGCAGGTTCGCCCGGACCTCGCCGAAGCGGCGGGGGCCGTAGACCAATTCGCGCATGATCAGCAGCGACCAGCGCTCGCCGATGAACTCCAGCGCGAGGGCCGTGCCGCAGGCATCGTCGTACAGGCGCTCGCGCGGCCCGGGTGCCCGCTCGGTTATTTTTTCTGACTTCATGGTTGCTTTGTGTAATCGAGAATGCGAGCCTGGGCAAAGCGGGGCCGTAGGGGGCGCCGCGAAGCGGCCGCAGCGCCGATTGTCACGGAGGAGCGCCCGATGCCACCCGTCGAGGGGACCCCGATCTGGTTCGAGCTGAACGCGTCCGACCCGGACGCCGCGCAGGCCTTCTACGAGGCGGTCGCCGGCTGGCGCGTCGCGCCGTCGCCGATGCCCGAGCACGGCGGCTACCGGATCGCGGAGGCCGACGGCGCGCCCGTGGCCGGCATCCGGCAGCCGATGCCCGAGGCGCCCGGTCTTCCGGGCTGGGCGGTCTACCTCGCGACGCGGGACGTCGACGCCCTCGCGGCCCGCGCGGTCGATCTCGGCGGCGCGGTCCGGTTCGGGCCGGTCGACATCCCCCATGTCGGCCGCTTCGCCATGGTGAGCGACCCGCAGGGCGTGGTCTTCGCCGTGATGGACCCGGCCAATCCCGGCGAGAGCCGGGCCTTCGGCCCGGTGCCCCTCGGGACGGAGCGGACCCGCGGCCACGGCGTCTGGATCGAGCTCGCCACCCCCGATCCCGCGGCGGCCCTCGCCTTCTACGGGGCGCTCTTCGGCTGGGAGAAGCTCGGGGCCATGCCGATGGGCGAGATGGGCGAGTACGCCTTCATCGGCCGGGGCGACCTGCGCCCCGGCGCGGTGATGTCGAGCGCAGCGACCGGCGCGCCGGCCCGGTGGAACTGGTACATCCACGTCGCCGACATCGATGCCGCGCTCGCGACGGTCCGGGACGGGGGCGGCACGGTCCTCCAGGGGCCCGACCCGATCCCCGGAGGCAGCTTCTCGGCCAACATCGCCGATCCGGCGGGCAACCGGCTCGGGCTGGCCGGCCCGCGCCGCGCGTCGTGAGGGGCCCGATCATGGCGAGCGACACGCTGACGACCTGCCTGTGGTTCGACCACGGCGAGGCGCGCAGGGCCGCGGACTTCTACGCCGCGACCTTCCCCGACAGCCATGTCGGCGCCCCCATGAACGCCCCGTCGGATTACCCGGGCGGGTCCGCGGGCGACGAGCTCACGGTCGCGTTCACGGTGCTCGGCCGGCCGTTCGTCGGCCTGAACGGCGGCCCCGCCTTCCGGGCCAATCAGGCGGTCAGCTTCATGGTGCTGACCGAGGATCAGGCGGAGACCGACCGGTACTGGGACGCCATCGTGGGCCACGGCGGCGCGGAGAGCCAGTGCGGCTGGTGCACCGACCGCTGGGGCTTCTCCTGGCAGATCACCCCGCGCGCGCTCCTGCGCGCCAACAGCCACCCCGACAGGGTCGCGGCCCGGCGCGCGTTCGAGGCCATGATGACCATGCGCCGGATCGACATCGCCCGGATCGAGGCCGCCCTCCGCGGGGACTCCGCCCATGCGTAAGATCACCGGCTCCCTCTTCCAGTCGCTCGACGGCGTGATCCAGGCACCGGGCGGTCCGGAGGAGGATCAGACCGGCTTCGCGCAGGGCGGCTGGACCTTCCCGTACTTCGACGCGTCGCTCGCCGGGCCGATGGGCAAGCTGCTCGGGGGTGCGTACGAGCTGCTGCTCGGCCGGCGAACCTACGAGATCTTCGCCGCCTACTGGCCGCACAACGCCGACCAGCCGATCGGCGCGACCTTCAACGCGATCCGCAAGCACGTCGTGACCGGAAGCGACGCGGCGCTCGGCTGGAACAACAGCCGGCGCCTCGCCGGCGACCCGGTCGCGGCGATCACCCGCCTCAAGGAGAGCGAGGGCCCCGACCTCCTCATCCAGGGCAGCAGCATGCTCTATCCGGCGCTGCTGCCGGCGGGCCTCATCGACCGGATCGTCCTGATCACCTTCCCGGTCATGCTCGGCCGCGGTAAGCGCTGGTACGCGGACGACCCGGCGGCGGCGCGCACCTGGACGCTGGTCGAGCAGTCCCTCTCGCCGAAGGGCGTCCACTTCGCGGCGTTCGCGCGGGACGGGGCGGTTCAGACCGGCAGTTTCGCCAGCAAGCCCCCGAGCGCGGACGAGCTCGCGCTCCGCGCGCGCCAGGCGGCGGGTCGCTGGTAGACCGTCGCCGGAGCCGGGCTCTGTGACGGTCACCCGCGGCGGCGGTCTCCTGAGGGGGCTGCCCGCCCCGGCACGCCGGGTATCGGCGTCGGTCCCGGGCCTGGTCCGGCCGCGCGCTGGAAGCTTTGTCGTCGGCCCTCGTGCCGGCGTTCCCGTCCGCCTCTTGGCGGCCGCGGCGCGGCCGGGGTGGCCTGCCGCCAGGCCGATGCTGCCTGCCGCTCGCCCCGGGACAGGGATGGTGAAAGCATCGCGGACGACCACCCCCACCGTGTCCCTGACCGGCGCCGGGTCGGCAACGCGGGCACCGACGGACCGACGCCGCCTCGGTGAGAGGACCATGACGACCGTCGACCGGGCCAAGACCATGCCCAAGCGGCAGCGCGCCGCGCTGGCAGCCCGCGACTGCGCCGTCCCGCACGCGGCCGCCCTCGAACTCGTCGCCGCCGGGCTGGGCGACGACGACTGGAACACTGCCTGCGCCGTCCTGGACCGGGACGCGGATGACGGCCCCCGCTTCCTGGAGGCGGTGCCGGTTCTGCGCATCTTCGACGAGGCCAAGGCGCGCGAATTCGACTGCGGCTTTCTCGGCTTCACGCCCGGGTTCGAGCACCGGTTCGAGCCCGGTCTGCCGCTCTACATGGAGGTCGCCCGCGCGGGATTGCGGCTGCACCTGTCCGAGCACCACGGCGACGCCAGCCCCGGCTCGACCGTGTTCGTGCCGATGCGCGGCATCCGTGCCCATCATCGGGCATTGATCGACACGCGCTACGCCTATGCCCGGCCCGGGCTCGAGCCGGCGCCCTGGGGCGAGGTGCTGGAGGTGGCGGATCCATTCTGGAACCGGCTGCGATCCTGCGAGCGCCGGACCGGGTGACTGGTGGGCGGTCCGATCCGCCGACCCAGGGAGGAGGGCCGCGATGGGCGTCGATATCGCGCGCGTGAAGGCGCTCATCGCGACGTTGGAGGCGGTGACCTCCGCCCCCCACTTCCACCGGACGGCCTTCCGGACGCCGCGCAAGACCTTCGCGACGCTGGACGAGGTCGCCCACGACATCAACCTGATGTTCGACCCGGACCTGCGCGACTTCTTCTGCGAGCAGGTGCCGGCGGTGTTCAGCCCCGTTCCTGGCGGCTGGGGGCGGATGGGCGCGACGCGGTGCGACCTCGCGGTGGTCGACGAGGCGACCCTGATGTCGGCCCTCACGGCGGCCCACCGGCTCGCGGCACCGAAACCGCGCGCGCGGCGCGGCGGCGCCTGAGGCCTGCGCAGGTCGCGCACGCCCGGAGGCGGTCTACGGGCCGTGCGCCGTCGGGCGCTCACGCGTTCCCGACGGCCGTGACAGTCCCGAAACCCCGGGGGCCGGGATCCGTCCGCCGGCCAGAGGTCAGGCCGGGATCCGTCCGTCGGGCGTGTAGCGGTCCACGGCCCGGGGGAGCTCGCGGGACAGCCGGGAGATCAGCTCCTCGCGGGACAGCCCGGTGCGCTGCGTGAGGGCCGCGAGGACGTCGGGGCCGATCGCCTGCTCCAGGTGGTGCGGCGCGATCTCCTGGTTCGGTCCCGGGTCGACCCAGGACTGGGCGGCCGCCCCGTGGCCGGCCTGCTGGAAGCGGTCCAGCATCTCGCCCAGGCCGCTGTGCAGGAACCCGCCGGCGGCCTCGCCGCGCCGATCGCCCAGCAGGCCGCCGAGGAACCCGCCCGCGCCGCTGCCGCTGCTGGAGCCGCTTCCCGGGCCGCCGGGGCCCGCGGGCGCGGTCTGACCGGCACCGCCCAGCAGTTCGGCGAGCTTGTCGCGATTCTGGTAGCCTGCCAGGGCGAGGAGGCCCAGGAGCGCCGTCATCGAGGGGTAGCCATCACTCATGGTTCGTCTCCGGCAGCCGGCAGCGGGCACGCGCCCGCCGGCCATGCGACGCCAACGAACGCGCACGGGCCCGGTTGCGATGCAGGCGGCCCTGCCGATGCCGATGCCGGCGCGCGCCTGGCTGCGCCCGACCTGCCCGCGCGATCGGGATCCGGACACGGCCCACCGTGGCGAAGCGGCGATGGCGCGGGCCCCGGAAGCGGCCTGTCCGTCACCCCGGCCCTCTCCCGCTCGGGAGAGGGGGCACGTCGTCGCTGCCTTGGCCTGAAGCGCGCGTCTCCCGCGCCGGCGCCGCCCCGACGGGGTTGTCGACGCCGATCGGGTAGGTGCCGTGCCCCGCGCGCACCCGGCCGTCCTCGAAGAGCAGCACCTCGCTGACGCTCACGCCCTTCTGGTTGCGATACTGGATGACCAGCGTGTCGATGCCCGCGAAGACCTGCTCCACCGCGAAGCGCAGATCCGGGATCCGCCGCAGGGCCTCCGTCCAGTAGGCGCGCAGGTCATCCTTGCCCCGCACCGTTCCTCCCGAAGCGGGCACGATGCGCGCGGCGCCGGGCGAGGTGAACACGGCGTCGTCGTGGAAATGGACCAGCACCCGCTCGACATCGTGCGCGTTCCAGGCGGCGCACCATTCGTCCGCGAAGGCGTTCCAGTCCAGGTGCGACATCCCGGGAATCCCCTCCGGGTCCGGGACCCGAGCGCGCCGGTACCGCGGGCCGGGCCCACGGGGAGGTTACCGCACGGCCGCGGCGCTGGGTAGGCCGACGGACCGGGCCGGCCGAGCGGCTGCGCGTCTTCGAGGCCGACGATGCCGCCCGCAGGGCGGATCATCGCCACCCGAGCGCGGGTGCCACGTGCGTGAGCAGGCTCTCGATGAGATGGGCGTTGTAGGCGACGCCCAGCTGGTTCGGGACCGTCAGCAGCAGGGTGTCGGCCTCGGCGATCGCCTCGTCGGCGCGCAGCTCGTCGATCAGCCGGTCCGGCTCCGCGGCGTAGGAGCGGCCGAACACCGCCCGCATGTTGTCGATGATGCCGACTTGGTCGCTGCTCGCGCCGCGCCCGAAATAGGCGCGGTCGCGGTCGTTCACGAGCGCGAAGATCGAGCGCGAGACCGAGACCCGCGGCGTGCGGGCGTGCCCCGCATCCTGCCACGCCTGCCGGTAGCGGCGGATCTGCCGGGCCTGCTGGACGTGGAACGGCTCGCCGGTCTCGTCCGCCTTCAGAGTCGAGCTCTGCAGGTTCATGCCCTGCCGCGCCGCCCAGATCGCGGTCGCGTCGGAGGCCGATCCCCACCAGATCCGGTCCCGCAGCCCTTCGGAATGCGGCTCCAGGCGCAGGAGCCCCGGCGGGTTGGCGAACATCGGCCGCGGGTTGGGCTCGGCGAACCCTGTGCCCTTCAGCAGGTCGAGGAACACCTCGGCGTGCCGGCGCCCCATATCGGCGTCCGTCTCGCCCTCGGCCGGGGCGAAGCCGAAGTGCCGCCAGCCGTCGACGACCTGCTCGGGCGAGCCCCTGCTGAGCCCGAGCTGCAGGCGTCCGCCCGCGATGAGGTCCGCCGACCCGGCATTCTCGACCATGGAGTGCGGGTTCTCGTAGCGCATGTCGATCACGCCGGTGCCGATCTCGATGCGCTTCGTCCGGGCGCCCACCGCCGCCAGCAGCGGGAAGGGCGAGGCGAGCTGGCGCGCGAAATGGTGGACCCGGAAATAGGCGCCGTCCGCCCCGAGCTCCTCCGCGGCGACCGCGAGGTCGATCGACTGCAGGAGTGTGTCGGCCGCACTGCGCGTCGCCGACCCGCCGGTCGGCGACCAGTGCCCGAAGGACAGGAACCCGATCGCCTTCATCCGCAGAACCTCTGCCCGCCCGCCTGCCGGGACCGGCGATAGCCGCCGGAGCCGGGTCGGGCAACGATCCCGCGCCGCGGGGCTGACCCGCGCGGCTGGCCGCGCGCCCCGCGATCCGGCAGACTCGGTCTCCGTGACGGGGCCGGTGTTCCTGCGGGTCGGCACGATAGTGGCAGGGGCACCGGCGGGCCCGTTCCGGAGACCGGCGCCCGGGGAGGCGTAGCGATGGACCGCGTGTCCGCCATCACGGCAGCCGTGCGCGCGCAGCGCGGCCGGGTCGAGGGTCTGTTCGCGGAGCTGGCCCGGTGCGGCCGGACGGAGCCCGGCTTCACCCGGCCCTCCTACAGCCCGGAGGAGACGGCGGCGCACGCGGTGGCGGCGCGCTGCGCCGCGGATCTCGGCCTCGCGATCGGCCGGGACGCCGCCGCCAACACCGCGATGACGCTGCCGGGGCGGGACCGGACCCTGCCGCCGATCCTGATCGGCTCCCACCTCGACACCGTGGCCCAGGGGGGCAACTTCGACGGCGCCGCCGGCGTGGTGGCCGGGCTCGCCGCCGTCGCGGCGATCCGCGCGCTCGGCCTGGAGCCGGAGCGGGACATCACCGTCCTGGGCATCCGCGCCGAGGAGAGCGTCTGGTTCCAGGTCTCCTACATCGGGAGCCGCGCGGCCCTCGGAGCCCTGCCGGACGGCGCGCTCGACGCGGCGCGGATCGACAGCGGCCTCAGCCTCGCCGACCACATCGCCCGGGAGGGCGGCGACCCGGACGCGCTCGCCCGCGGCCCAGCGGCCCTCGATGCCGCCGCGATCCACGCCTTCCTGGAGGTGCATATCGAGCAGGCGCCGAGCCTGGAGGAGGCCGGGATCCCGGTCGGGTTGTGCACCGGGATCCCCGGCAACGTCCGCTATCCCGACGTCCGCATCGCCGGCCGCTACGACCATGTCGGGACGCCGCGCCGCTTCCGGCGCGACGCGGCCATGGCGGGGGCCGAGATCGCCCTGGCGCTGGACCGGGTCTGGGCGGAGCGCGAGGCGGCCGGCTGCCCGATGGCCGTCACCTTCGGCCGGTTCCACACCGACGCCGCGGCGCACGGCCTGACGACGGTCCCGGGCGAGTTCCGGTTCAGCCTCGACATGCGGGCCTACGCGGCCGAGGGGCTGGCCGAGCTGGAGGCGGCGTTCCTGGCAGCGGTGGCGGCGGTGTCGGCGCGCCGCGCCGTGACCGTGACGCTGGGCCCGCGCGCCGAGGCGGGCGTCGGCGCGGTCGCGCCGCGGATCCGCGACGGGTTCGCGGCGGCCGCGGGCGCGCTCGGCATCGCGACGCGGCCCCTCGGCAGCCCGGCCTCCCACGACGCCGCCGCCTTCGCGAAGGCCGGCGTGCCGATGGCGATGCTGTTCGTGCGCAACGCCAACGGCAGTCACAATCCGCGCGAGGCCATGGCGATCGACGACCTGCTCGACGCCGTGGCGATCCTCACCGCCTGGCTGGTGGCGGAGACCTGCGGCGGCTGATAGGGCAGCGTTAGCGACGGACGAGCGTGAACTTGAGGTCCTTGGCGATCGACCGCCACCGGATGGTGCCGTCGTGGACGGCACAGTAGGTCCCGGAGGTCACCAACTCCGCCAGGCGCCTGAGCGCGTCGAGGCGTGAGGCCGACCGGTAGATGTTTTCCCGTGCCTCGAGTTGGTGCAGCGCGCGCTGTAGGAACCCGACCGCGCGGGCCCGATCGAAGAGCGGAAAGGTTCGTGTCGTCGCATCCGGCAGACGCATGACGATCCCGATCATCGCGGCCGTGGCCTCCCTGTAGGGATCCGATCCGCCGGCCATGGTCCGCGGCCGGGGATCCCGCGCGCGCTTGCCGTCACCGAACAGATTGTTGCCGTGCTGCCGATAGCGGACGAGCGGGACATCGACCTCGACGACCTGCCCGACGATTTGGGCGAGGAATGTCACCCACCGGTCGTGGGCGATCTTCTCGCCGGGCACGATGAAATCGGTGAAGCGGTCTTCGATATCCCACAGATCGAGGAGGTCGCGGCGGAAGACGATCGAGAAACCGAAGAACGTCAGCCAGGGATCGTAGCTCAGCGGCGGCTTCACACCGTCGCGCGAGATGCCCTGCGAGAAGAATCGGAGCGGGCGATTGCTCGCGTCAACGCACAAGGCGGTATGGGCGATCATGGAGACGGCGCGATCATCGATGTAACGCGTGCACATCGCGATCTTCGTCGAATCCCAGATGTCGTCCTGATCGCAGAATGCCACGAAATGCCCGCGCGCGCGCAGTGCTCCCCGCAAGAAATTGTCGCGAAAACCGAGCGCAGTGGAATTGCGAAAAATTCGGAACGGAATGTTGCTTAAAGATGTAAATTCTTGAACAATTTGGAGTGTATTGTCGATCGAATTATCGTCAGAGACAATAATTTCCAGCGGGGGCACGGTCTGCGTGACCAGGCTGTGCAGTTGCTCGCGAACGAACGCCGAACCATTATGTGTTGCGATAACGACCGATATACCGTGTTCGTATGGCATGACGCTCTTCCAAAGCGGATGAAAAATCAGTATCATTAAGTCATGAGGAAAGTATTGCTATCGTCCTGGCTGCGCCTTCAAGTCTGCGCGGCGGCAGGGAATACGGTATCCGGCTCGACCGTCCCAGCCCCTGCTGACAAAGTGGCACACTACGCCGCTCTGGACGGCATACGCGGCCTGTCAGCTTTATTCGTGCTTCTTTTTCATACGGGACGCTGGCTGGATGTTCCGTGGCTCGCCGTCAATGGCGGACTTTCCGTCGATACGTTCTTCACGTTGAGCGGATTCGTTCTGGCTCGCGCCTACAAAGATCGTCGGGATCGTCTGTCCAACACCGACTTTCTGCTGCAGCGTTTGGTGCGGTTAATGCCCATCATTGCGCTCGCGCTCTTCATCAGCGCGCCGTACGTCGCCCTGCGCAATTACATGATGTCCGATAGCACCTTCGCTATCCAGATCGTCGCCGCTGTATTTCTCGGGCTCCTCAACATTCCCTATTTCTATGCCCCGCCACAGATCGGCGGTTCTCAGGTCTTCCCGCTCAACGGTCCGCAGTTCTCGTTGTTTTTTGAGATAGTGATCAACGCTTTCTGGTGGTCCATCCGGCACGTCAATCCGCTCTACGCGTCGGCATCTCTCTATATCGTATCGTCCTGCTTCGTGCTGTCCTTCGGGACCGGAGGCGATCAGACGGACAATTTCATGCGCGGATTCGGCCACGTCGGGTCGTCATTCTTCATCGGCGTATTCTGCTACCAGATGAAGTCGGCGCTCGCCCGGCGGATCAACCTGAGGCCGGTTTTCTACGTCCTGCTCGTCGTGATGGTCGTGGTCTTCGCCATGCCGTACGAGCTCAATCACCATCAGCGGATGGTCTGGAAGCTGTTGCTCGCGCCGCTGCTCGTCGTCAGCGGATCATTCGTGACCCCGTCCTCCCCGTTGAAGGACCTCTCGATCTTCGGCGGGGATCTGTCGTATCCGATCTACGCCCTGCATTTCCCGATTTTCTCCTGGATCAACGGCCTGTACCAGAAGCTGAATGGCGAGAAATCGGCCGGGATCGAGGCGACTTTGTTCTTCTCGACAACGTTGATCTTGAGTTATCTGGCGCTGCGCTTCTACGACAAACCGGTTCGCGACCATCTCACGCGCCTGCTCAAGGCGACACGGAGGCCGAGCGACTTCCGCATATATCTGCACGGTCGAGAACGGCCCCACGGACCCTGAAAAGGATCCTCGTGCTAGCGGTGCAGGGTCAGGCTCTGGCGGATGCGGTCGTCCTGTCGGGACGTCCAGCACGCACCGCATCAAGGGATATCCGTGTGTCCGTCACCCATTGCGATGGAAAGCGGGCCTTCGATCGAAGGAGGCAGGACGACGGCGCGCGGTGACGGTGAACCCGGTTCGACCGCCGTCGAGCTTCACCCCTGAAGAAGGTCGCGCCCTTCGGATCGTCCCTCAAAGCCGCGACGATCCGCTACGTCTCACCGCAGCGACAGGGTGCGGGGCAGGTCGGACAGGGGCTCGACCCCGCTGGCAGTGACGATGACGGTCTCGGAGGCGCCGACCGTCCAGGCGCCGTAGCGGCGCAGGGTGGCCGGCAGGTGGAAGACCATGCCGGGCTCGATCGGCCGGTCCTGTCCGGTGAAGAGCGAGAGCAGAGCGCCCTCCCCCCAGTCCGGGGCGAAGGCGACGCCCATCGAGTAGCCGATCCGCTTGCGGAAGGCCGGGCCGTAGCCGGCCGCGTCGATGACGGCCTGCGCCGCCGCGTGCGGGGCGGCGCAGGGATGGCCGGGCCGGATCGCGGCGAGCGCCGCGTCGAGGGCGCGCAGGGCGCAGTCCATCATCCGCGACGCCTCGACCGGCGGCGGGCCGATCCAGACGCTGCGCATCAGCGCCGCGTGGTAGCGGGCGTGGCTGCCGGCGAGCTCGAGGAAGACCGCGTCGCCCGGCTCCAGCCGCCGCCGCCGCCACGTCATGTGCGGCAGACCGCTGCGCGGGCCCGACGCGACCAGGGGCTCCATCGCCATGGCCTCGGACCCGGCGGCCGTCGCGGCGGCCAGCATGGCGGCGGCGACGGCGTTCTCGTCGGTGCCCTCGGCGCAGGCGTCGAGCCCCGCGGCGAGCCCGGCCTGCGCGTACCGGGCCGCGGCCCGGATCGCCGCGAGCTCGGCCGCCGACTTCACCGCCCGCAAGGGGGCGAGGAGGCCGGAGCCGTCGGGCAGCGGGCCGTCTCCGAGGGCGGCGTCGATCCGCGCCGCGAGCGCCGGCGCGACGAACCAGCCGTCCCGCTCCAGGGCCGGCCGGGCGAGCCCGCGCCCGCGCACGAGGGCCGCCAGCGCCGCGGCCGGGTCGGCGCCGTCCGGGTAGGCCCGGATGTCGTCGAGCCAGGTGTTGGCGGCCGCGCCCGGCAGTTCGAGCTGCCGGACCAGGAGGGCCGGGTCGCCCTCCACCGGCACGAGGAGCGCCTGGAAGGCGAAGTAGCCGGCCGTCTGGCGGCCGGTCAGCCAGTAGATCGTCTCCGGGCCGGTCACCACGAGAGCGTCATGGCCGGCCGCCGCGATGGCGGCCCGGGCCGCCGCCTGCCGGGCGGCGAACTCCGCCTCCGGGAAGGCCGCCTCGCGGCCGCGCAGCTCCGTGAACTCGTGCATCGCGCCGCCCTCGCCCCAGACTTCGCTCAGACTTCGCTCAGGCGCCGGATGATGCCCTGCTTGAAGTTCTCGAGATGGGCCGCGATCGCGTCCGCCGCCGCCGCCGCGTCCCGGGCCCGCAGGGCGGCGACCACCGCGAGGTGCTCGCGATGGACCGCCTCGAACCGCTCGGGCATCCGGCTCAGGTTGAACATCTGCGTCTTGAGCCGCAGGTCCTTGATCGTCTTGGCGAGGGTCGCGTTGTGGCTGTGATCCGCGATCAGGTCGTGGAAGCGCCGGTCGACCTCCCAGTTGCCCGGCGCGTCCGGGTCGCCCGCCGCCAGCAGCGCCTCCATCTGCCGCTGCAGGTCCGCCAGCACCGCGTCGGCGATCCGACCGGTGGCCAGCGCGACGCTCTCGCGCTCCAGGAGGCGGCGGACATGCAGGATCTCGATCAGCTCGCGCAGGGAGAACTCCTTGACCACGAGCATCCCGCCGGGCTGCCGCTCGATCAGCCCCTCGGTCTCCAGCCGCGACATCGCCTCGCGGGTCGGGGTCCGGGAGATGTCGAGCATCTCGGCGAGGCGGCGCTCGTGCAGCACGGTGCCGGCCGGAAGGTCGCGGCGGACGAGCATGTCGAGCAGCCGGTCGTAGGCCATCTGCCCGAGGCTCTGCTCGCGCCGGGCACTGAGCGCCGTCGTGTACGACGCGGCGTCGAGGGTCTTCATCGCGTCCTCCCGGAGCGGCCGGCTGAGCCGCTCCCCATTCTTGTTCTCGCGCGTCCGCCGTACCCGCTCACATGGCGGGCGTGCGGATCGGCGCCTTCGGGGCCGGGTCATAGCCGATCAGCGGCGTGACGAGCTTGGCGTAGGTACCGTCGGCGACCATCTCGGCCAGGGCCTTGTTGACGGCGGCGTGCAGGTTCGGCTTGCCCTTCTTGATGGCGAAGCCCTTCTGGACCGTGCTCAGCGGCGCCTCGATCATCACCAGCGGCAGCTTGCGCGCCTTGATGGCGTAGTTGCCGGCCACGGCGTCGTTGATCACCGCGTCGATGTTGCCGCCGACGAGGTCCTGCATGGCGTCCGCGGCGGTCTTGTAGCTCTTCAGGGTGGCGCCGTGCTCCTCCGCGAGCTTGCCGAAGGTCGAGGCCGAGAGGGCGCCGACGTTGCGGCCCTTGAGATCCTCCGGCCCCTTGATGCCGGTGTCCTTGCGGGTGACGATCCGCGCGCCTGATTCGAGCCAGCCGTCCGCGAAGGCGACCTGCTTCTGCCGGGCGGGGGTGATGTCCATCGACTCGCTGGTGATGTCGTACTGATCGGCCATCAGGCCCACCAGCAGGGCGTCGAACTTGATGTTGACCGGGCTGTACTCGAGCCCGAGCCGGCGGCCGACCTCGCGCATCACCCGGACTTCCAGCCCGTCGAGCTCGCCGCTCGGCGTGCGCATGCTGAAGGGCGCGAACGTGCTGTCCGTCGCCACGATGAGCTTGCCGGGCTCGATCAACTCCAGCTTGCCCTCGGCCGCGCGGGTCGCGGGGGCGGCGAGGAGGCCGGCGCCGAGGCTGGCGCAGAGGGCAGCGAGGGCGAGGACGTTGCGGCGGTTCATGGTGATCTCCGGTCTCGGGACGGGGCGGGAGGTGTCGGCCGCGGCCCGTCCCGCGGCGGGGGGAGGCTCAGGACAGGCGGGCGTAGCGCCGCTCGAAATAGGCCGAGAGCTGCGACAGGATCGACGTGAGGCCGAGGTAGATCAGCGCCGCCGCGATGTAGAAGTCGAACGGCCGGAAGGTCGTGGCGATCATGAGCTGCGCGTAGAGCGTCAGCTCAACGACCGTGATCGTCGACAGGAGCGAGGTGTTCTTGACCGCCGAGATCGCCTCGTTGGTCAGCGACGGCAGGATCATGCGGAACACCTGCGGCAGGACGATCCGCACCATCATGATCCGCGGGTTCATGCCCAGCGCGAGCGCCGACTCGACCTGGCCCCGCGGGATCGCCGCGAGGCCGGCCCGGATGGTCTCGGCCACGTAGGCGCCGCTGCTGACGCCCAGCGCGATGATGCCGGCGGTCACGGGCGAGAGCTTCACCCCGATCTGCGGCATGCCGAAATACACGATGAAGACCTGGATCAGGGTCGGCGTGCCGCGGATGAACCAGACGTAGAAGCTCGCGAGCGCCCGGAAGGGCGCGAAGGACGAGCGCTTGCCCAGCGCCCCGAGCAGGCCGCAGACCCAGCTCACCAGGATGCTCGCCACCGTGACGCCGAGCACCACCAGGGTCGCCGAGACGAAGCCGGGGCCGTAGGTGACGACCTCGTCCGAGAGGGCGAGCCACCACTCCTGCAACGCCGTGCCGCTCATCGCCGTCCGATCTCCTCGAGGATGGGCCGGCGGCTCACGCCGTCTGTCCGAGCGCGGCGGGCGCGTGCAGCACGCGCCGGAGGAACTGGCGCAGCCGCTCGCTCCGGGGCGCGCCGATGATGTCGCCCGGTGGCCCGTCCTCGGCGATCACGCCGCCGTCGAAGAACAGGGTGCGGGTACCGACCTCCCGGGCGAAGGCCATCTCGTGGGTGACGAGCAGCATCGTCATCCCGTCCGCCGCGAGGGAGCCCATCAGCGCCAGCACCTCGCCCACCAGCTCCGGGTCGAGCGCCGAGGTGACCTCGTCGAACAGCATCACCTTGGGCGCCATCGCCAGGGCGCGCACGATCGCCACGCGCTGCTGCTGCCCGCCCGAGAGCCGCGACGGGTAGGCGTGGCGCTTCTCGTAGAGGCCGATGCGCTGGAGCAGCGCCTCCGCCTCCGCGACCGCCTGCCGGCGCGGCATCCGCCGCACCCGGATCGGTGCCTCGATGACGTTCTCCAGCACGGTCATGTGCGGCCAGAGATTGTAGCTCTGGAAGACCATGCCGATCCGCGCGCGCAGTTCGCAGAGCTGCTGCGGCGTCGGCTGGCGGCGGGCGCCCTGCTCGTAGTCGAAGGCGAAGCGCTCGAAATCCATGAAGCCGGAAGTCGGCGTCTCCATGAGGTTCAGGCAGCGCAGGAACGTGCTCTTGCCCGAGCCGCTCGCGCCGATGATCGACACGACCTCGCCCTCGTGGATGTCGAGGGAGATGCCCTTCAGGACCTCGTTGGCGCCGTAGCTCTTGTGCAGCTTCCTGATCTTCAGGAGCGGAGGCGCGGCCGTCTGGATCTGAGCCATCGTCGAACCCGATGTGATGCGATCATGTCGCGGATCTATGCTTCGATCCACGCCAGATAGACGCGTGTTTGCTGACTGATTGATGATATAAGCTACGGTATCTCGGTATTAATTTCGTGATCAAACCTGTTTTACGTTGCCAAGACCGCTTCGATGCCTTAGCAGAACCGGTATACCGCCGGCATTCAAGCGGTATTTTTGAGCATGGCTGCCTGCGACATGGTCATCGAGCTTCTGGATCCCGGTATCCCCTTCGCGACTGCGCCGGGCGCGTGCCTCATTGTTCAGCCGATGGACCCGGTCGGGCCGGCGCGGCAGCCCGCATGACCGGCCTCGCGATCGACCCGAATTTCTGCGCGGCGCTGTTCGCCGAGCTCCTGAGCTTCAGCCAGGACGCACCGGGCGTGACGCGGGCGGCCTACGGCACCGGCGAGGAGCGCGCCCACGCCCTGATGCGGTCCACCGGGCTGGCGCTCGGGCTCGCCGCCCAGACCGACGCGGCCGGCAACCTGTTCCTGACGATGGCGGGGCGCGACCCGGCGCTGGCGCCCTGGATGGTCGGCTCGCACGTCGACACGGTGCCCCACGGGGGCAATTTCGACGGGGCTGCGGGCGTGATCGGCGGGCTCGCGGCCGTCGAGGCCCTGCGCCGGGCGGGGATCGTGCCGGCGCGTCCCGTGACGGTGGCGGTGTTCCGGGCCGAGGAGAGCGTGTGGTTCCCGGCCTCCTATGTCGGCAGCCGGGCCGCGTTCGGCCTGCTGCCGACCGAGGCGCTCGACCTGCCCCGCGCCGATACCGGCCGGAGCCTGCGCGACCACATGGCCGCGCTCGGCCTGCGGCCGGAGGCGGTGGCGCGGGGCGAGCGGCTCCTCGACCCGGCGCGGATCCACGGCTTCGTGGAGATGCATATCGAGCAGGGTCCGGTCCTGGAGGCGGCCGGGATCCCGGTGGGCTTCGTCACGGCGATCAGCGGCAGCTTCCGCTACCGCAAGGCCGCCTGCTTCGGCCGCTACGGCCATTCCGGCGCCGTGGCGCGGGGCGCGCGCAGCGACGCCGTCTTCGCCCTCGCCGACCTGATCACCGGCCTGGATGCCCTCTGGGGAGCGCTCGAGGCGGAGGGATGCCCGGCCACGATCACGCTGGGCGAGGTCGCCACCGACCCGGTCCAGCACGCCTTCGCCAAGATCCCCGGCGAGGTCCGCTTCTGCCTCGACGTGCGCAGCACCGAGCCGGCCGTTCTCGACCGGGTCGAGGCGGCGCTCGCCGAGCGCGCCGCCGCCGTCGAGGCCGCCCGCGGAGTGCGCTTCGTCCTCGGCGAGCGCACCGGCAGCACCCCGGCGCGGATGAGCGCCGCGCTGGTCGAGGCCCTGTCGGGCCACGCGCGCCGGCTCGGGACGCCGTTCCGCACGATGGCGAGCGGGGCGGGGCACGACACCGCGACGCTGGCCGGCCAGGGCGTGCCGAGCACGATGATCTTCATCCGCAACCAGAACGGCAGCCACAACCCGGACGAGGCGATGCGGATCGAGGATCTGGGCGCGGCCGCGACCCTGGTGGCCCACTTGGTCGCCGAAGCCTGACCCCACGCGAGAGAAGGGATGCACCGATGATCGTCGATCTGAACTGCGACATGGGCGAGGGCTTCGGCGTCTACCGCCTGGGCGACGACGCCGAGATGCTGACCGTGGCAACCTCGGCCAACATCGCCTGCGGCTTCCACGCCGGCGACCCGCTGGTGATGCACGAGACCCTGAGCCGCGCCGCCGCCAACGGCGTGCAGGCCGGCGCCCACCCGAGCTTCCTCGACCTCTGGGGCTTCGGCCGGCGGCCGATCCACGGCGAGCGCCCGGCCGACATCGAGAAGGCGGTCCTCTACCAGGTCGGCGCCCTGCTGGCGCTGGCGCAGGATGCCGGCTGCCCGGTGCGCCACGTGAAGACCCACGGGGCGATGGGCAACATGGCCAACGAGGATGCCGACCTCGCCCTGGCGGTGGCCCGGGCGGTCCGCACCCTCGACCGCGACCTGATCTTCGTGGTCATGCCCGGCCTGGAGACCGAGCGGGCCGGCGAGAAACTCGGGCTGCCGATCGCGCGCGAGATCTACGCCGACCGCGCCTACGCGGATGACGGCACCCTGGTCTCGCGCAAGCTCCCGGGCGCCGTGCTGCACGATCCCGACGCGGTCTCGGAGCGCGTGGCGCGGATGCTGGAGGACGGGGCGATCACCTGCCTGTCCGGTCGGCGCATCCCGACCCGGATCGACACGGTCTGCGTCCACGGGGACACGCCCGGCGCCGTGGCCATGGCCCGCCGCCTGCGCGACGACTGCGCCGCCAAGGGCATCGTCCTGCGCCCGATGGCCGAGGTGCTCGGTGTCTGAGCCCGGCTACCGCCTCCTCGATAGCGGCGACCGGGCGCTCACGGTGGAACTCGGCCGCGCGGTCGATCCCGCGATCAACGCGCGGGTCATCGCCCTCGACGCGGCGCTCCGCGGCGCCGGACACCCGGGCCTCCTGGAGACCGTGCCGACCTACCGCTCGCTCCTCGTCCTCTACGATCCGGACCTGCTGCCCCGGGCCGACCTCGCGGCGCTGATCGCCGCGCACTGGCCGCCTCCGGAGGGGGCCGCGGGGTCGCTGCGCCGCTGGCGGGTGCCGGTCCATTACGGCGGCGCGCACGGCGCCGACCTCGACGACCTCGCCGCCGGGGCCGGGCTCAGCCCGGAGGCGGTGATCGCCCTTCATTCCGGCCGCGACTACCGCGTCTACATGATCGGGTTCGCCCCCGGCTTCGCCTATCTGGGCGGCCTCGATCCCCGGCTCCACGCGAGCCGGCGCACCGATCCCCGCCCCAAGACCCCGGCGGGCAGCGTCTCGATCGGCGGGAACCAGACCGGCGTCTCGCCGCCCCTGGAACTGCCGAGCGGCTGGCAGCTCATCGGCCGAACGCCCGCGCGCTCCTACGATCCGGCCCGGGCAGAGCCGTTCCTGTTCGCGGCCGGCGACCTGATCCGGTTCGAGCCGATCGACCGCGCCGCCTTCGACGCCCTCAGCGAGGCCGCCCGCGCCGGCGAGACCGTCGCGACCCTGGAGCGGATCGATGCCTGAGGGCCTGCGCGTCATCGCCCCCGGCGTGGCCTCGACCCTGCAGGATGCCGGGCGGCCGGGTTACCTGCGCTACGGAATCTCGGGGTCCGGCGCGATGGATCCGGACCTGCTGGCCCTGGCCAACGGCCTCGCCGGCAACCCCCTCGACGCCGCGGTGATCGAGATGGCGATGGTCGGTCCGACCCTCGTCTGCGAGACGGAGGCCTGCCGCGTCGCCCTCGCCGGGGCGCCCTTCGCGCTGAGCCTGAACGGCCGCGCCCTCGACCCGTTCACGGCCCACGACCTGCGGCGGGGCGACCGGCTCACCTTCGGCGCCCCGCGGCAGGGCCTGCGCGCCTGCCTGGCGGTCGCCGGGGGCTTCGCCGTCGCGCCGATGCTCGGCAGCGTGGCGACGCACACCCGCACCCGCCTCGGCGGCCTCGACGGCCATCCCCTGGCCGCGGGCGACCTGCTGCCCCTCGCGGCACCCGCGCACCGCGACCGCCCGCTGACCCTGCCGCCGGCCCACCGGCCGACCTTCGGCGGGCCGATCCGGGTGGTGCTCGGGCCGCAGGCCGACGGCTTCACCGCGGACGGCCTGCGGACCTTCCTCTCCGAGCCCTACACCCTCACGGCGCGGGCGGACCGGATGGGCTGCCACCTCGACGGGCCGCCGATCGCCCACGCGGACGGCTTCAACATCGTCTCGGACGGGATCGTGAACGGCTCGATCCAGGTGCCCGGCCACGGGCGGCCGCTGATCCTGCTCGCCGACCGCCACACCACCGGCGGCTACCCGAAGATCGCCACCGTGATCTCGGCGGATCTCGGCCGCCTCGCGCAGGTGCGGCCGGGGGAGACGATCCGGTTCGCGGCCGTCGCCGTCGCGGAGGCCCAGGCCATCGCCCGCGCGGCGCGGCGCGGCCTGGCCGCGCGGCTGGCGGCGCTGGTGCCGGCCGGCGGCGGCGCTCTCGACAGCGCGTTCCTGCTGTCCTGCAACCTCGTCGGCGGCGTCGTCTCGGCGCGCGCCCCCGATCCGGCGCCCTGAGGCCGCCGCCCCTCCCCCACGACGCAAGGGACCATCGATGCTCACGCCGTTCCACCTCGCCTACCACGTCACCGACCTCGACGCGGCGCGCCGCTTCTACGGGGGCGTCCTCGGCTGCCAGGAAGGCCGCAGCACCGAGACCTGGGTCGATTTCGACTTCTTCGGCCATCAGCTGTCGCTGCACCTGGGCGAGCCCTTCGCCACCACCCGGAGCGGGAAGGTCGGCGACCACGCGGTGATGATGCCGCATCTGGGCGTGGTGCTGCCGCTCGACGACTGGGAGGCGCTCGCCGGCCGCGTCGAGGCGGCCGGCATCGCCTTCGACATCCCGCCGGTCGTCCGCTTCGCCGGCGAGCCCGGCGAGCAGCGCACGATGTTCTTCTTCGATCCGAGCGGCAACCCGATCGAGGTCAAGGGTTTCCGGGATCTGGCCGGCGTCTTCGCGCACTGAGGCCCCTATCCGCGAAGCGGCCCGTCGCCGGAGCGGCGACGGGCGGGGCGCGACGCCCGTCAGGCGCGGCGGGCGTTCCAGAAGACGAACTGGCCGTCGACCATGTCCCGGAGGTCGCGTCGGAAGGCCGTCCGATAGAAGTACTGGCCGGTCGGCAGGTACGGGACGTCGCGCATCGCGAGGGTCTGCATCCGGGCCGCGATCGCCTTGCGGGCCGCCTCGTCCGGCGCCTCGATCCAGGCCTCGCGCAGGCTCTCCAGCTCGGGCAGGTCCGGCCAGCCGAAGAAGCCCTTCGGCCCGCCGCAGCGCAGGACCTGCTCGACGACCGGGTTGGCCATGTCGAGGCCGGTCCAGGTCGTGGCGAAGATATTCCAGCCGCCCTGATCGGGCGGCGCCTTGCTGGCGCGGCGGGTGACCAGCGTGCCCCAGTCGGACACGACGTACTGCACGTTCATCCCGAGGCGCTGGAGCAGGTCGTGCATGATCTCGCCGAGGGCGCCGAGCACGGGATTCTCACTCGTCGACATGAGCACGACGCGCTCGCCCTTGTACCCGGCCGCCACGAGGTCGCGCTTGGCCTTGGCGAGATCGCGCGGCCGGGTGAGCACGTCGAGGCCGGCATCGGTGGCCATCGCGGTCCCCGGCGTGAACAGGCCGACATCCTTGCGCCACAGCTTGGGATCGTCGCCGGCGGCCGCCGCCATGAAGTCCGCCTGCGACAGGGCCTCGAGGACCACCCGCCGGACCGCGGGCTTGTCGAAGGGCGGATGGAGGTGGTTCATGACGCCGGTGCCGAGGTTGCCGAGCGGCGAGGCGAGCTGCGTGGCGATCTGCGGGTGAGCCTGCAGCGTCGGCACGAGATCGCTGATCGGGTTCTCCCACCAGTCGACCTCGCCGTTCTGAAGGGCGGCGGCCGCGGTACCGGGGTCGGGCATGACCTGCCACTCGACCCGCTCGAAATGGACCCGCTTCGGCCCCGCCACCCAGGAGACCGCGCCGCCGTCGCGGGGCCGGTAGTCCGGGTTGCGGTCGTAGACCACGCGGGCTCCGACGAGCCGCTCGCTGGTGTTGAACCGGAACGGGCCGGAGCCGATCAGCTCGGGGATCTGCTGGGCCGGGTCGGTGGCGGCGAGGCGCTCGGGCATGATGACGAGGACTGGCGGGCCGAGTTTCGCCAGGGTCTCGAGCATCAGCCCGTAGGGGCGCTTCAGGCGGATGACGAAGGTCCGGTCGTCCGGCGCCTCCAGGGCGTCGGTGCGCGCCATCAGGGCCTGCCCGAGGCTGTCGCGCTGCGCCCAGCGCCGGATCGACGCGACGCAGTCGCGGCCCCGCACCGGCTCGCCGTCGTGGAATCTCAGCCCCTCGCGCAGCCGGAAGGTCCAGCGCCGCCCGTCCTCCTCGACCGTGTGGCCCTCGACCATCTGCGGCTGCGGCGTGAACTGCGCGTCGAGGCCGTAGAGCTGGTCGAACACCATGAGCGCGTGGTTGCGCGTGACGTAGGCGGTGGTCGTCACCGGATCGACGATGGTCAGGTCGGATTGCGGCACGAAGCGCAGGACGCTCGCCCGGGCGCCCTGGGCTAGGGCCGGGCGGGTCCGCAGGAGGGGCGCGGCGGCCGCGGCGGCGGCACCGCCGAGGAAGGTTCGTCGCAGCATGGGGGTCACTCCTGGCGTTCCGGGTCAGGCGGGCGGGGACGCGTGCGCCGGGCGCCTCTTCTCGCGAGGCCGATTTCCGCGGAAGCGCAGACCGCGGGAGTACAACTTGCAAGGGCCATTCCGCCCGGACCGGTCACGGGGCGCGGACGGCCTCTTCGGCGCGCCGGCGCAGGGCCGCGCGGTCGATCTTGCCGGTCGAGGCGAGCGGCAGCGCCGCGACGAACCAGACCCGACGTGGGTGCTGGTAGGCGGGCGCGTGTTCGAGCGCGTGATCCTTGAGGGCGGCCTCGTCGACGGTGGCGCCGGGCCGGCGGACCACGAAGGCGACGGGCTTGGTGCCCTTGATGGGATCCTCCACGGGCACCACGCAGGACTGGAGCACCGCGGGGTGGCGCTCCAGCACCCGCTCGACCTCGCCGGGAAAGATGTTCTCGCCGCCCGAGACGAACATGTCGTCGGTCCGGCCGAGGAAATAGTAGAACCCGTCCGCGTCGCGGCGGAAGACGTCGCCGGTGTCGTAGAACCCGTCCGGGGTGATCGGCACGGGCACGTCCGGCCGGTTGTGGTAGCCCAGCATGATCGCGGGGCTGCGCATCTGCAGGACGCCGGTCTCCGGCGCGTCCGGCCCGACGAGGCGCACCGCGACCCGGGGGTGCGGCGCGCCGACGGACGCGACCGGCGTCGGCAGGCCGTCCGGATGGTCGCCGAACACGACCGGGCCACCCTCGGTAGTCCCGTAGGCGTTGAGGATGCGGGCGTTCGGCAGCAGGGCGCGGATCTGCCGGGCCAGGGCGTCGCTGACCGGCGCCGAGCCCATCCGCACCGTCCGCACGCCGGTCAGGTCGGCCTCCGCCAGGAGATCCGGCTCCCGCAGCATCATGGCGATCATCGGCGGCACGGCGGTGAGCCACGTGCAGCTCTGGCGGTCGATCGCCGCGATGTAGGCCCGCGCCTCGAATTGCGGCAGCAGCACCATCGTGGCGCCGGCCGCGCAGACGAGGAGCGCCAGGGCCAGCGCGTTCATGTGGTAGAGCGGCGCCGCGACCAGCAGCCGGTCGTCGCGCAGGTCCGTCTCGGCGGCGCGGGTCCGCGCCACCCAGAGGTGGCTGGCATGGCTGAGCCGCACGCCCTTCGGCCGGCCCGTGGAGCCGGACGTGTAGAGGAACAGGGCCGCCTCGTCGGGCTCGGGCACGACCGGCGCGAAGGGCCCGGGATCGAGCCAGGCCGCGAAGCCCTCCGGCCCGCCATCGTCGAACCCGGCGATCCGGATATCGGGGTCGAGCCCCGCCAGCATCGCCCGGCGCGGGCCGTCGCAGAGCACGAGCCGCGCCCCGCAATCGGCGAGCACGGCGGCGATCGTGGCCGGCGGAAACTTGTGATTGATTGGGACCGGGACCACGCCGGCCCGCATCGCGCCGAGCAGCGCCGCGATCGTGTCGGGCCGGTTGGCCGAGAGGATCGCGACCCGCGCGCCGCGGGCGATCCCGCCGCGCAGCAGGCCGCGGGCGAAGGCGTCGGCCCGGGCATCGAGGCCGGCGCGGGTCATCACCGCGGGCTCGCCATCCGGGCCGACGCCGATGATCAGCGGCCTGTCCGGCGGCCCGGACCGGTCGACGAGGTCGCCGAGATTGGTCGGAGCCGTGGCCGCGCGCGTCACGGGGCCGCCCTGCACGCGAGGCGGAGGTCGAAGGCCGGCAGCGTCAGCGTGGCCGCGTCCGGCCCGTGCCGGACCCAGGCCGCCTCCGGGAGCGCGGCCGCGCGGGCCTCGAGCGCGTCGAGGCCGCGGAAGCGCAGTTCCAGGGCGGCGAAGCGGGCGGCCGGCCCCGGCACGATCGCGACCCGCGTCTCCCCGAGCCGCAGGGTCCAGCCGTCGCCGGTGGCTTCGGCGGGCGCGCCGCTGGCGGCCGCGTAGAGACGGGCGTCGGCCTCGGCCGCGGGGCTCTGGATCGTCAGAACGTCGATCCCCGAAAAACCGTTCGGATGGTCGAGCCATTCGGGCCGCCAGACGAGATCCGGGGTCAGGTGCTCGCAATGGTAGAGGCGGCCCGCCGGGAACCGGTCGGCCGGCACCCGCACCGTGCGGAACCGGGCCGCGTCCTCGCGGCCGTCGACGGTCACGGGGCGCGAGAAGGCGACGGGGGGGCCGGCCGCCAGCCCCACCTCCGCCAGCCGCGCATGCGTCGCGTCGGCGTCCCGGCTCGCCACGACGAGCCCGTTCAGGCCGAACGGGCTGTCCAGAACGTCCTGCCGCTGCGGGCCGGTCTCGGGAACGCCGACGAGCTCCAGGTAGGGGCCCGCCGTCATCATCAGGTGGTTGACGGAGCCGAGCGAGTGGTGGCCGCGCGGCGTCAACCGGAAGCCGAGGGCGGCGAACAGGTCCGCCGCTTCGTCCATCCGCCGCAGCACGTTGATCACGACGTGGTCGAGGGCCCCGTCCGCCGGGGCGCCGGGGGCCGGCCCCGTCATTTCGCCGGCGCCGTCATGTAGACGCCGCGGCCGCTCGCGAGCAGGCGCCCCGCGTCGTCGAGGATCTGCGCCTCGGCCACCGAGAGCTGGTTGCCGAACTTCACCACCGTGCCGCGGCAGGTGAGATCGCCCTGCATCGCGGCCCGGTGGTAGTCGACCCGCAGGTCCACCGTGGGGACGCCCCGGCCGGTCTTGGAGACCAGCGCCCAGTCGGCGGTGAGATCGACGAGCGTCGCCAGGATGCCGCCGTGGACGTAGCCGCGCTCGGCGTTGACGACCCATTCCGGCCGCCACGTCGCCTTCAGCTCGATCGTCCCCTCGCCGACGGCGACCACGGAGAGGCCGAGCCACTGGTGGAACGGGCCGCGCAGCAGCAGCGCCTCGACCTGCTCCTTGGTGAGGGGGGTGTCGGACATGGCTTCGGGATCTCCTCGGGCGGGACTGGGGACGACGACGCGCGGCGAACCGGCCTCGGGCGGTTTCAGGGGGTGACGACGATCTTGCCCATGACCTCGCGGTCGCGGATCATCCGCAGGCCCTCGGCGGCCTCCTCGAGGGGCAGGAGCTTGTCGATGGTCGGCTTCAGCGTGCCGGCCTGGATCATGTCCATCAGGGCCGACAGGTTGTCGTCGTAGAAGCTGTTCGAGCCGATCACCTTGAGCTCGAAGCTCCAGATGTAGCGGAGATCCTCCTTGGGATCGTGCCCCGCGGTCGCGCCGCAGACGAGCAGCGTGCCGCCGCGCTTCAGGCACTTGAGCGAGGGCACCCAGGTGTCGCCGCCGGTGAAGTTGATCACCACGTCGACGCCGCCCTCGTAGGTCCGGCGCTGCGGCTTGCCGTACTGCTGGATCGCCCACTTGGAGAAGTCGGTCTCGCGGTAGTTGACGACGTGGTCGGCCCCGAGCGCCTTGAGCGCCGCCATCTTCTCGGCGCTGCCCGCGCAGGCGATCACCTCGGCGCCGAGCTGTTTGGCCAGCATCACGCAGCCCGTGCCGACGCCGCCGCTGGCGCCGAGGATCAGGACCGTGTCGCCGGCCTTCACGGTGTTGTGGGTGACCAGCATGCGGTGGGCGGTGCCGTAGGCCACCGGCAGGGAGGCCGCGTCCGCGTAGCTCACGTCCGGCGGCATCGCGATGAGCTGACTCGTCGAGACCCGGCAGTACTCGGCCATGCCGCCGTCGAGCATCTCGCCCATCAGGCCCTTGGCCTTGTTGAGCGGGTTGACCAGCACCCGGTCGCCGACGCGCCACTCCGCGACGCCCTCGCCGAGCTCGACGATCTGCCCGGCCATGTCGAGGCCGATCACCACCGGCATCGGCACCTTGATGCCGGGCATGCCCTTCACGGTGAAGACGTCGTGGTAGTTGAACGAGGACGCGCCGACGCGGATCAGGACCTCGCCCGGGCCGGGGGACGGCCTCGGATAGTCGTTGACCACCTTCAGCGTGTCGATGTCGCCGTGCGCCTCCAGCACGAGCGCCTTCATCGTCTGAGCCATCGTGGAAACCCTCTTCTGCAGGTCGGAAAGGCTACGGGATCGACTTCGACCGCTCGTACGGGCCGGGAACCAGGGCGGTGTCTGGCAGGCTGCCCTGGACGGCGCCGACCGCCTTGAAGACCTCGAACTCCCGCTTCAGCGAGGCGATGTCGGCGGGCTCCAGGCTGACCGTGTAGATGCCGTCCCAGAGGCCCGCGTAGGCGGCGGCGTCGGCGTCGCTCAGGTTGGCGGCGGCCTTCAGGATCTTGGCCACGCCGGGCTTGTCGGCTTGGCCATACGCGTAGGCCTTGCGCATCGCGGCCACGACCTTGGCGGGCGCGTCCGGATTCTGCGTCATCCAGGCGTTGCGCATCAGGCCGACGCCGAGGACCGGCGGTGCGTCCTGCATGGTGAGGCGCTTCCACTCCTCCCGGAAGGTGCCGAGCCGGCGCAGCTTCACGTCCGGCAGGAGCGCGAGGGTCACGGTGCGCAGGGCCGCGGCGTCGATGTCCTTCTGGACGAGGAATTGCGCCAGCCGGGAATCGTTGCCGGGCACGGCCTGGTAATCCGCGGGCTTGAGGCCGTGATTGGTCTCCAGGATCGCCGCCGCGATGGCGGCGGTGCCGCTGCCGGCCGGCGAGGTGCCGATCTTCTTGCCCTTGAGGTCGGCCATCGTCTTGATCGGCGAGTCCTCCGGAACGACGAAGTCGAGGTCGGCCACCTGCGTCGCCAGGACGATGCTCATCGGCAGACCGTCGGCGGTCACGCTGAGCGCCGTCCCCGCGCTCGCCGCGATCGCGAAATCGATCGCCCCGGCGGCCATGGCCTTGGTCGGCGCGTTCACGTCCGGGAACTTGACGTACTCGGCCGTCAGGCCCTCCTTCTCCATGAACTTGCCGGCCTCCAGCACGGCGCCGAAGCCGAGGCTGATGCCCGAGCTCCAGTAGCCGATGCGCACCGTCTCGGCGCGCGCGAGGCCGGGCAGGCCGACCGCGCAGAGCGCGGCGACGGCGAGGGCGCGGATCCGTTTCAAGGGGTTCTCCGAGAGCTGCGATGGGAGGACGTGCGGCGGGCGTGTCCCCGGCTGGCGCCGGCCGTCACGGCTGCGCCACCTTCTTCCAGGCGAACAGGCGCTGCTCGGCGGGCTTCAGGACGAGCGTCTCGAGCCCGATCATCAGGGCGACGAGGGTGAGGGTCCAGGCGAAGACCTGATCGGTCTGGACGAGGTCCGCCGCCTGCCGCAGGCGGTAGCCGATGCCGCTGCTCGCCCCGAGCGATTCCGCCACGAGCACGACCCGCGCCCCGAAGCCGATGGCGAGGCGCGCGCCCGAGAAGAAGGCGGGCAGGATCGTCGGCAGGTAGATCTTGGTCAGCACCTTGCGGCGCGGCATGCGGAAGGTGCGGGCGAGCTCGAGATGTTCGGCGCTGACCGTGCGCGTGCCCTGCCAGACGTTGGTCAGGATCAGCGGCATCGCGGTCATGAACACCACGAAGATCGTGGTCCAGTTCGAGAGACCGAACCAGATCAGCGCGAAGATCGCCCAGATCGCGGACGAGACGGTGTTGGTCACCGTCAGCACCGGCTCGAAGAACCGGCCGAGGCGGGGGCTCGCGCCGAGCAGCAGGCCGAGCGGCAGCCCGACCAGGGCCGCGAAGGCGAGGCCGGCGCCGATCCGGCCCAGCGTGATGCCGAGATCGGCGGCGAAGCTCGGCGTGGCGACGAGGCCGAGCCACGCGTGCCAGACCCGCGCGGGGCTCGGCAGGACGAAGCTCGGCGCCTGCAGCGAACCGAGCTGCCACGCGGCCAGCGCCAGGGCGAGCAGGGCGAGCCGCTGGAGCAGCACGCCCGCCCGGCGCCCGGCGCCGGACGTCCGTGTCTGCCGGATCAGGCGCGGCGGGGTTTGCACTAGCATCGCGCGGTCGCGGCGGAGAGGCTGATGCGCAGGCGCCGGACCTCCTCGCCGACCTCCGCGGAGAGGGGATCGCGGGGATACGGCAGGTCGATCGCCCGGATCGCGCCGATCCGGCCCGGGCGCGGGTGCAGGACGACCACCTGGCTCGCCAGCACCACCGCCTCCTCGACGTCGTGCGTGACGAAGACCAGGGTCATCGCCCGCAGGTCGGCGATGCGCAGCAGCTCCGCGTGCATCTGCGCGCGGATCTCGGGATCGAGCTTCGAGAACGGCTCGTCGAGGAGCAGGATCCGCGGCTCGGTGACGAGGCTGCGCGCGAGCGCCACCCGGCTGCGCATGCCCCCGGACAATTCGTGCGGGTAGGCGTCGCGGAAGGCCTCGAGGCCGACGAGCCGCAGGGTGGCGTCGACCCGCCGCGCCCGCTCCGCCCGGCCCATGTGCCCGGCCTCGAGCCCGAAGGCGACGTTCTGGGCGGCGGTGCGCCAGGGGAGCAGCCGGTCCTCCTGGAACATGTAGGTCATGGCCCGCCAGTCGCGGAAGGCGTGCGACGGGATGCCGTTCAAGAGGACAGCGCCCTGGTCGGGCTCGACCAGCCCGGCGATCATGTTCAGGAGGGTGCTCTTGCCGCAGCCCGACGCGCCCAGGATCGCGACGATCGCGTGCTGCGGGATCGCGATGTCGACGGTGTCGAGGACGTGGAGCGGCCCGCCCTCCCGCCGGTCGAACCACTTGCTGACATGGTCGAGCTCGACGGCGTTCACGGCTCGCCCCCGTCGGCCCGGGACGGCCGCACCGGCGCCACCACCGCGGTGTCGCGCAGGCTGGCGATGACCTTCTCCATCGTCATGGCCCGGAAGGTCTCGACGTGGCGGCGGGCCACCAGGGCGGCGCTGTCGGCATCCCCCGCCGCGAGATGCTCGATCATCGCGGTGTGGTCGTTCTCGATGTTCGGCCGCACGCCCTGCACGCCGAAGCCGAGGGCGACGAGGCGGGTCATCTCGTCGAGGAGGCCCGACAGGGTCCGGTACAGGCGCCCGTTCCCGGAAGCCGCGGCGATCGCGAGGTGGAAGCCCCGGTTGGCCTCCAGGAAGAAGTCGATCTGGTTGCCCATCTCCACCGTGATCTTGCGGCGGCAGGCCTGCTCCAGGCGTTCCAGGTGCGCCCGGTTCACGCGGCCGGCGGCGCCTCTTGCCGCGAGGGGCTCGAGTTCCATCCGCAGGGCGAAGACCTCGTCGACATCCTTCACCGTCACCGGGCTCACCCGGTAGCCGTGCCGCGGCATCGAGCTGACGAAGCCTTCCTGGGACAGGCGCTGGAGCGCGATCCGGCAGCTCGCCTTCCCGATCTCGAACCGCTCCATCACCTCGGCCTCGGTGAAGCGCGTGCCGGGCAGGAGGCGACAGGCGACGATCTCGCGCCGCATCAGGTCGTAGGCCTGATTGCCCTTGCGCGTGGCGTCGGGGACGGCGAGCACGTCCGCCGCCGGGCCAACGGGTCGGAACCTGTCATCGCGCGTCGTCATGGCACCTCGCTGTTCCGGCATTGAGGCTCCCACAGGATGCTGTGAGCTGCTCACCGCTCGCAGGACATGTGCCAACCCCGCGCCGGCTTGGCCGCGCGCGCTGGATCTCGGCGGACGGAATGACCGTCGGATGCCGACATTCGTCGCGGGCAGGGAAGCTCAGACTCGCCGCGTGATCAGCTCAGCACGCCCTGTGGGCATTCCATGCCGTATTTATGCGCAACGGGCTCCGATCCTGTAAATGAAATACACGTCCAATTTTTCCGAAGATATTAGGATAATGCGGCTACCGGGCCCGCCTGCCGCAGAACAATGTGCGTTTTCTTCGAGCATTCGGGCACGTGTCGGCCGCCTGCCGCGATGGCCGCCCGCGCGAGGCGCCGGGCGCGCATGACGGCTGCCCGGTATCGAGTGCCTGTTGCGCGCCGGCAGAGTGCGCGAAGCCCTCCACGATGCCGGCTTGGCTTCTCCGTCGCTCGTCTGCCGCGATGACGCGGCGCAGGAGCCGGGTCAGGATATCCGGCACCTCCGGGTGGGAGGCTCGACCGTCACGGCGTGCGCGGCCCGCGCCGCCGGCTCTATCGCGCCGCGGTGCGCGCCTCAGCGGATCGCGCGCCGCGCTCCTGCACGATCCGGCTCGTCGCCCGGGACAGCGCGCGCCTGCGGCCGCACGCCTCCGGCAGCCCGGAGTTCTTGTCCGGATATGCGATAGGGCGATCAAGCGACCGAGATCGGCCGACAGGTCTCGATCTAGGGCAGTGAGGTCGTGATCTTGGTGGTCAGCGCGCGTCGCGTGCGGACGATCGGGCCGCATTCGGTTCTGTTCACGCGGGGACGCATCGCGACGACGGTCGCGGGCCCCTCCGCCCGCCGCGGATTCGGGCTGATCGCCCGTCCGAAGGTGTCGGCCCAGCACAGCCTCGTCACGTTGTCCGGGCTCGGAGCGGGCGCCGATTCACGGCGAGCCGCTCGGCTGCGCTTGCGGGCCGCGGCACCGATCCACCGCACGATCAAGGGACGCTTCGCGTCGAACGTCGGATCCGACGCCGTCCGGCCGACGCCTCGTCTATGACGGCGATGAACCATGGAATACCCTCAAGTCGAGTTCGAAGGGCCGCTCGCGCGTGGTCCGCCGGACGTCACCGCCCGCGATCACCCGACCACCGCCGCGGCGGCGCGACGGGCGCGGAATGCCGCGCGGGCCGCGAAGGATCGCGGGGGCGCTCGCTCAGCATCCGATCCCGTCCGCGTGGCCTTCTGTTGCATGCCCGAGCGCGTGTGATTGAATTCCTTGAGCTGCAGCTTAGCCGATCAGAATGGCTTCGTGGACCAGTCCACATGGACTGGTCTATGACCCGTGACGGCGTCTGTGCAGTTGCTCTAGACAGGGTCCGGCATGGCGCAGGAAGCAATCCTCATCATCGACGACCACGCGCTGTTCCGATCCGGCATCGTCTCGATGCTGTCGACGGCGTTCGATGAGATTCCGGTTCTCGACAGCGCGTCGCTGCACGAGGCGCTCGCCATCGTCGCCGTCGTCCCGACGATCGTCCTCCTCGACATCCAGTTGCCGGGCATCAGCGGGCTCGAAGGTATGGGCCTGCTCCGGCAGCGCTGGCCGGCCGCCCGGATCGTCGTCGTGTCCGGCCTGGATCTGCCCGATACCGTCAGCACGGCCCTCGCGCAGGGCGCCTGCGCGTTCCTGTCGAAGACCGACCGTCCCGACCGGATGATGACGGTCCTGCGCGAGATGCTCGCGCGGTCGTCCGCGGCCCCGCGGGTCGGCGCCGCCCTCTGCCCGACGCTGACGCCGCGCCAAGCCGAGGTGCTGACCCTCGTCGGGCGCGGATTGTCCAACAAGATGATCGGACGCAACCTCGGCCTGTCGGAACATACGGTCCGCGGTCACGTGCAGGGCCTGCTGTCGGTCCTGGGGGTCACCCGGCGCGCGGAGGCGGTCTTCAAGGCTCAGCAGCTCGGCCTGATCCGATGAGCCCGTCGCAGGAGGACCGGATCGCGGCCGAGCAGCTGCGCCTCGTGCTGGACGGCGTCACGCAGTCGGTCGCCGTCGGTTTCCTCGTCTCGACGCTCATGCTCGCCGTGCTGTGGACGCTGGTGCCCCACGCCGTCCTGCTGAGCTGGTACGGTGCGTTCCTCGTCGAGCGGTTCGGGGCGGCCGCCTACGCGCGCCGCGTGCGCGACGCGGTCGGCGAGCCCGACCGCGCCCGCCGGGTCGAGCGCGTCGTCTTCCTGAGCAAGATCGTCGAGGGCGCGATCCTGGGATCTCTGATCTGGATCGCGCTCCCGCTGCAGATTCCGGCGGTGAGCATCCTGACCATGTCGCTGCTGGGCGCGACCTGCAGCAACGGCGTCTCGCTCCTGGCGCCGCGGCGGCACCTCTATCTCGCCCTCGTCGTCCCCGTCGCCGTCCTGGCCGCCGGAACCCTCTGGTCGCTCGGCGGCGCGCCCTACAGGGCCCTGGCGGTCTGCTCGATCCTCTTCGTGGTCGGGCAGTACGGTCAGGTCGTGCTCGCAAGCCGCCGCGTGCGGGAATCCATCGAGCTCCGCTTCGAGAACGCGGCCCTCGTCGAGCAGCTGCGCGCGGAGAGCGCCGCGGCGCACCGGGCCCGCCGCGACGCCGAGCACGCCAACACCGCGAAGTCGCAATTCCTCGCGGCGGCCAGCCACGACCTGCGCCAGCCGGTCCATGCCCAGGGTCTGTTCCTCCAGGCGCTGAGCCAGACGGATCTCGCCGCGCCGCAGCGGCGGATCCTCCAGAACGCCCAGACCGCGAACGTCGCGTCGACGGACATGCTCAACACGCTGCTGGACTTCTCGCGCCTGGAGGCCGGGGTCATCACGCCGCGGCCCCGCGCCTTCGAGCTACAGCCGCTCCTCGACAAGATCGAGAACGATCTGGCGCATCTGGCCGACGCCAAGCGCCTGATCTATCGAACCCCCCAGACCGATCTGGCGATCGTCTCGGACGCGGCCCTGCTGGAGCTGGTCCTGCGCAATCTCGTCCTGAACGCGATCCGGTACACCGAGCGCGGCGGCGTCCTCATCGGCTGCCGCCGGCGGGGCACCGGCGTGTCGATCGAAGTCTACGACACCGGGATCGGCATCCCGGTCGACGAGCGCGAGGACATCTTCCGGGAGTTCTACCAGCTCGGGAATCCCGAGCGCGATCGGCACAAGGGCCTGGGGCTCGGGCTCGCGATCGCGCGCGGGATCGCCGCCTCGCTCGGTCACCCGCTGTCCCTCTCGTCGAGGGTGGGAAGCGGCAGCGTCTTCCGCATCCTCGTGCCCAGGACGCTCGACACCGATCTCGGCCCCGGGCTCGACCCGGGTGCCGACGACGCGCGCGCGGCGGACATCCCGGAGACCGGCGGACTGGCCGGCGCCCGCATCCTGATCGTGGACGACGACGCCATCGTCCGGGACGCGATGGTGGCACTCCTCTCCGGCTGGGGCTGCCTGTGCTGGGCCTTCGAGGACCCGACCGAGGTCGCCCGACTGCCGTGGCAGGGGCCGCCGCCGGATGCGCTGATCTGCGACTATCGCCTGAGACGGGGCCAGACCGGCGCGGAAGCCATCGCGACGCTGCGGCAGCATTGGGGACGGCCGGTCCCGGCGATCCTCGTCACCGGCGACACCGCGCCCGTCCGCATGCGGGAGGCCTTGGACAGCGGGATCCCGCTGATCCACAAGCCGGTCCGGCCCGATCTTCTCCAGAACGCGCTCGCCGCGCTGATCCCGCGGGATCAGCCACCCGTCGATCCCGTGGGCGCGGAGGCTCGGCGCGGACCGGAGCCGGCGACTCTCGTCCGCGCCGAGGGATAGCGGGCGCCTCACGCAGCGCCGCGGACCCTCGAACGCACGCCGCGCCACCGTCGTGGTCTCGGCGCGCGGGCGTCAGCGGGACGGCTCGGCGGCCGCGTCGGTCCAGCTCGGGAGCGGGAAGGTTCGATCGTAGGCTAGATTGAACACGAAGGCGTAGGCCACGTAGAAGGCCGCGATCGCGAGATCCATGAAGAAGGCCTCGACCAGGCCGATGCCGAGGTACCACGCGATCGGCGGCAGCAGGATCATGAGCAGCCCCGCCTCGAACAGCACGGCGTGGAAGACCCGCAGGACGAGGCTCTTGCGCGTGTGCCCGGCGAGCCGCTGCATCGCCCGGTCGAAGCCGAGATTGTAGACGTAGTTCCAGCTCGTCGCGACGAGGGCGCTGCCGACGCCGATCACGCCCATGTCGGCGGCGTGCAGGCCGAAGGCCGCGGTCCCGAGCGGGACGATGAGGAGGAGGCCGATCACCTCGAACAGGATGGCGTGGCGGATACGGTCGCGGGTGCTGCGCATGGTCTCGCTCTCGAGAGGCGGATTGGTCGGCCGCTCTCTATCTGCGATAAGGCGATCCACAAGTTAGGAAGTATCTGAGAATCCGATAGATGGCGGTGTCGCTGGACCAGCTCCAGGCCTTCGTGGCCGCGGCCGAGGCCGGATCCTTCTCGGGCGCGGCGCGAGTTCTGCGGAAGGCGCAGTCGGCCGTCAGCACGCAGGTGGCCAACCTCGAGACCGATCTGGGGCTGGCGCTGTTCAGCCGCGCGGGCCGGAACCCGGTGCTGACTCCCGCGGGGGAGCGGCTGCTGCTGGAGGCGCGGGTGGTGCTCGACCGGCGGGAGCACCTGATCGGCGTCGCGAGCAGCCTGGAGCAGGGCGTCGAGAACCGGCTGGTGGTCGCCATCGACGAGCTCTACCCCGAGCACGCCCTCGGCGCCCTCTTCGCCAGCTTCGCCCAGCGCTTCCCCTTCGTGGAGCTCGAACTGCTCTTCCCGCTGATGGAGGATGTCAGCCGCATGGTTCAGTCGGGGGCCGCCGACCTGGGCGTGATGTGGCGCCAGGAGGGGCTCCCCACGGAACTCGGGTTCCAGACCATCGGCTGGGTGCCGCTCAAGCTCGTCTGCGGACGCGATCACCCGCTCGCGAAGGAGCGAGTCGAGTGGGAGGAGCTGAAGCGCCACCGCCAGATCCTCGTCGCCGCCCGCGGCGACGGGGCGGAGAAGCGCCGTCTGCGGGTCGCCGCCGAGGTGTGGTGGGTGGAGAGCCACTGGGTCATCCTGGAGATGGTGAAGCACGGGATCGGCTGGGCCTTCGTCACCGACCACGTCATCGCCGCGTCCCTCACGGCGCCGTACCTCGTGACGCCGGACCTCCAGTTCGACCAGGGTGACTGGCCGATCGCCCTCGAACTGGTCTGGCACAAGCAGCGGCCCTGCGGCCCCGCCGCCGCCTGGCTCCGGGAGCGGTTCGCGGCGGAGCGCGTCGGAGGCCTCCCGGTCGAGACCTGGCCGCGCTGAGGAAGCGGTGCCGCACCGAGCCGCGATGGACGGGCCCGCCGGCGGGCACGATCCGGCGCGAGTCCCGACGAGGGCGTCCCCGACCCGGTCTAGACGCTGAAAGCCCTCTGTGTTCCTATCTATTCGCTTTTCCTATGGTTCGGTCCATGGAGCTCCGGCATCTTCGCTACTTCGCCGCCGTGGCGGAGCATCTCAGCTTCACCGCCGCCGCCCAGAGCCTGGGCGTGTCGCAACCGCCGTTGAGCCAGCAGATCCGCGATCTCGAGGTGGAGATCGGCGTCAACCTGTTCGAGCGCTCGAGCCGGCGCGTCGTCCTGACCGCGGCGGGCGAGGATTTCCTCGGGAACGCGCGGGCGGTCCTCGCGCAGGTCGCCGACGCCGTCGACCGGGCGCGGACGATCGGCACCGGAACGGCCGGCATCCTGAATATCGGCATGACGAGTTCCGTGCTCGCGGGGCCGGCCGGCTGCCTGATCCGGGCCTTCGAGCAGCGCTTCCGGGCGGTGGACGTGCGCATCCACGAGATGGCGCCGGCCGACCAGATCGCGGCCCTCAAGGCGAACCGGACGGATCTCAGCTTCCTGCGCAGCCCCCCCGAGGACCCGGATCTCGTCGCCCACATGGCGTGGCCGGAGCGGCTCTGCGTGGCGGTGCCGCGCGGGCACGCCCTCGCCGCCGGTCGGAGCGTCTCGATCGACGTCTTCCGCAGCGAGCCGCTGATCTCCCTCGGCCTCGACAGCTCGCGCTTCGCCGCCGATATCTACCAAGCCTGCATCCAGAGAGGCTTCACGCCGAGCATCTCGCAGCAGGTCCGCGAGGCCTCGTCGCTGATCAACCTGGTCGCGGCCGGCTTCGGTCTCGCGATCATTCCGGAATTCGTCGGCCGGCCGAGGCATCCGGACGTCGTCGTCCTGCAGATCAAGCCGCCCTTCCTGTCGGCGGACGTCTACGCGCTGCACCATACGCGACGAAACCCGGTCATCGACAATTTCCTCGGGCTGATCCGCGAGGAGGCCCCGGGCCTGATCGCGCGCTTCCAGAAGCGGTGACGCCCTCCGGAAACCGCATCAATCGTCGCGCCATCTAAACGTGCAGCCTATCAATCAAGCCGAACAAGATATTGGACCAACGTACGGGCGTGCGCCTATCTCGCGTCGGAACGAGGGATCACGCCATGTTCGACCTCGACCAGAACTATCCCCGCGACATGGTCGGATACGGTCGGCATCGACCGGACCCGGCCTGGCCCGGTGGCAAGCGCGTCGCCGTCCAGTGCGTCATCAACTACGAGGAGGGCGGCGAGAACTGCATCCTCCACGGTGACGCGGCGTCCGAGGCCTTCCTCTCCGAGATCGTCGGGGCCCTGCCCTGGCCGGGGAAGCGCCACGCCAACATGGAGTCGATCTACGAGTACGGCGCCCGCGCCGGCTTCTGGCGCCTCTGGCGCGCGTTCACGCGCCGCAACCTCCCGGTCACGGTCTTCGGCGTCGCCTCGGCGATGCAGCGCAACCCCGAGGCCGTCGCCGCCATGGTCGAGTCCGGCTGGGAGATCGCCAGCCACGGCCTCCGCTGGATCGACTACCGCGACCACAGCCCGGAGGCCGAGCGCGCCGACATCGACGCGGCCGTCGCGCTGCAGGCGTCGCTGACGGGCAGCAGGCCGCTGGGCCTCTACCAGGGGCGGACCTCTGACAACACGCTGGCGATCGGCGCCGCCGAGGGCGGGTTCCTGTACCTCGCCGATTCCTACGCCGACGACCTGCCTTACTGGCTGCGGATCGGAGGGCGCCAGCAACTCGTCGTCCCCTACACCCTCGACGCCAACGACATGCGGTTCGCGACCGCCCAGGGCTTCAACAACGGCGACCAGTTCTTCGGCTACCTGAAGGACACGTTCGATGTCCTGTACCGCGAGGGCGAGGCCGGCCGGGGCGGCATCATGTCGGTGGGGCTCCACTGCCGCCTGGTCGGGCGTCCGGGGCGGATGGCCGCGCTGGAGCGGTTCCTCGACTACGTGGGCGATCACCCCGACGCCTGGGTGACCACCCGGCTGGACATCGCCCGCCACTGGGTCGCGGCCCACCCGCCGCGCGGCGGCTACCGGCCGGCCCGCATGGGCCGCGCCCTGTTCGGCGAGGTCTTCGGCCCGGTCTGCGCCGGCCTGTCCGGCGCGTCGCCGGCGGCCGGCGCGGCGATGGCGGAGCGGGTCCACGCGGACGGGCTCCCCGCGGAGGCGGACGACCCGTCCGGTCTGGCCCGGCTCCTCGCGGAGGCCGCGGGTGTCCCGGCCGACGCGGGCGGCCTCCGGGGCCGACTCGCAGCGCTCATCGGGGGCTAGAGCCGACGCCTCTACCGAGGCATGGACGTCCGAAGTCGGTCGTTATCTGTATTCGCTTCGCGGTTTCGAGAGTCAGGAGACGGAGAGTCGTAGGTTTTGCTTGACGGGCCGCGAAGGGCCGTCAGGGTCACGGAAAAAGCCCGGCAACAGGGCTGCGCCAGTCAGGGAGAAACGCCATGTACGCACAGGTCGAGGCCGCCGGCATCAGCACGGCCGTGTCGGACGAACGGGACGCCGTCGTCATCAAGCCGAGCTACGATCCGGATCTCGTGAACAAGGATCTGGCCCCGCTGCGCAAGCAGACCTGGGGCACCTACAACATCTTCGCCTTCTGGATGTCTGACGTCCACAGCGTCGGCGGCTACGTGACCGCCGGCTCCCTGTTCTCGCTGGGCCTCGTGAGCTGGCAGGTGCTGATCGCCCTGCTCGTCGGCATCGTGATCGTCCAGGTCTTCTGCAACCTCGTCGCCAAGCCGAGCCAGCAGACCGGCACGCCCTACCCGGTGATCTGCCGCGCCTCCTTCGGCGTCAAGGGCGCCAACATCCCGGCGATCATCCGCGGGCTGATCGCGGTCGCGTGGTACGGCATCCAGACCTACCTCGCCTCGGCGGCGCTGACGGTGGTGGCGCTCCGCTTCTACCCCGAACTCGCCGTCTACGCCGACGTCAAGCAGTACGGCTTCGCCGGCCTGTCGAGCCTGGGCTGGGCCGCGTTCATGACGCTCTGGGTCCTGCAGGCGCTGGTCTTCTGGCGCGGCATGGAGGCGATCCGCGTGTTCATCGACTGGGCGGGGCCGGCGGTCTACGTGGTGATGATCGCGCTCGCCGCGTACCTCGTCGCCAAGGCCGGGATCGGCGAGATCGGGCTGACCCTGGGCACCGTGAAGTACACCGGCTGGGACGCCCTGCCGGTGATGATCAACGCCGTCGCCCTCGTGGTCTCCTACTTCTCCGGGCCGATGCTGAACTTCGGCGACTTCTCGCGCTACGGCGCGAGCTTCGATGCGGTGAAGAAGGGTAACTTCTGGGGTCTCCCGGTGAACTTCCTCGGGTTCTCGCTCCTGACGGTCGTCACCGCCTCGGCGACGGTGCCGGTCTTCGGCCACCTGATCACCGACCCGGTGGAGACGGTGAGCCGCATCGACAGCACCTTCGCGGTCGTGCTCGGCGCCTTCACCTTCATGACCGCGACCATCGGGATCAACATCGTCGCGAACTTCGTCTCGCCCGCGTTCGACTTCTCGAACGTGTCGCCGCGGCGGATCTCGTGGCGCATGGGCGGCATGATCGCGGCCGTCGGCTCGATCTTCATCACGCCCTGGAACCTCTACAACAATCCCGCGGTGATCCACTACACGCTCGACGTCCTCGGCGCGTTCATCGGCCCGCTGTTCGGGATCCTGATCGCCGACTTCTACTTCGTGAAGAAGCAGAAGGTGGTCCTCGACGACCTCTACACGATGAGCCCCGCAGGGACGTACTGGTACAGTGGCGGGTACAACCGCGCCGCGGTGACCGCCATGATCCCCTCGGCCCTGATCCCCGTGCTCTGCGTGATCCTGCCGGGCCTGGAGGGCGTGGCGAACTTCACGTGGTTCATCGGTTGCGCCCTGGGCTTCGCGATCTACACCACCCTCATGCGCCGCCCGGCGGGCGCGGCCCGTCCTGCCTGAGGCCGTCCTGCCTGAGGCCGTCCTGCCTGAGGCCGTCCTACCTGAGGCCGTCCTGCCTGAGCCCGTCCGGATCGGGGCCGGCCCCGGTCCGGATCGGAGACACGAACGGCCCGGCGGCGCGGCCTCACCCGCGCCGCCGGGCCTCCCCCGACCTCCCCATCCCCGGCCGGCTGCGTGCGGGCCTCTGCCCGGCCGTCCGGCCGGCTCCCGCCACTTGAGGGCGCCATGCGGATCCTGCTGCTAAATCCGAACACCAGCACGTCTGTGACCGACCTCCTGGCCGGGCAGGTCGGGACGATGGCGGGGGCGGCCGCGACCTTCGTCCCGGCCACGGCGCGGTTCGGCGCCGCCTACATCGCCAGCCGGGCGGCCCTGGCCATCGCCGGCCACGCCGCCCTCGACGCCTTCGCGGAGCACGGCCGGGGCTGCGACGCGGTCTTCCTCGCCTGCTTCGGCGATCCCGGGCTGCTGGCCCTGCGCGAGGTCTCACCGGTCCCGGTGGTGGGGATGCTCGAAGCGTCGTGCCGCGAGGCCCAGCGGGTCGCCGGGCGCTACGCCATCGTGACCGGCGGGGCCCTGTGGAAGCCCATGCTCCGCGAGTGCGTCGCGAGCCTCGGCGTCGGTGACGGCCTCGTGGGCATCCGGACGATCGCGCGCACCGGCGGCGAGATCGCCAAGGACCCGGAGGCGGCGCTGTCCGACCTCGCGTCGGCCTGCCGGGCCTGCGCCGAGGAGGATCGCGCCGAGGCGGTGATCCTCGGCGGCGCCGCCCTGGTCGGCCTCGCCGCCCGCCTGCAGCCGCACGTGCCGGTCCCGGTCCTGTGCTCGGTCACGTCGGGGGTGACGGCGGTCGTCGCCGCCGCGGCCGCGCCCTACCGGCGCCCGCCCGCCGTCGCCGCGGACAATGTCGGTCTCGGCACCGCCCTCGCGACGCTGCTCGCGCCGCGCGAAGCCATCGTCTGAGACGGGGCGGGCGGCCGCCGGCGCGAGACTGGCAGCCGTCCTGCATCGCTCGGAATCCAACGCCGCATCCCGGATGGGGCATGCCATGTGGGGCCAGCCATGACGATCCAGGCGCACCACGCGACCGACGTGCCGGCCCTCGCGGCGACCGCGCGCCTGGACGACGCCTACCGGCGGATCACGTGGCGGCTGCTGCCGTTCCTGATGGTCCTCTGGATCCTGTCCTGGATCGACCGGGTGAATATCGGCTTCGCCAAGCTGCAGATGCTGGCCGAACTCCGCTTCAGCGAGACCGTCTACGGCATCGGCGCGGGGATCTTCTTCATCGGCTACTTCCTCTGCGAGGTGCCGAGCAACCTGCTGCTGGAGCATATCGGCGCCCGGAAGACGATCGCGCGGATCACCCTGCTGTGGGGACTCTGCTGCGTGGCGATGATGTTCGTGACCGCGCCGGCGTTCTTCTACGTCCTGCGCTTCCTGCTCGGTGTCTTCGAGGCCGGATTCTATCCAGGGGTCATCTTGTACCTGACCTACTGGTATCCGAGCGAGCGCCGGGCCAAGGTGTTCGGGCTGTTCATGTCGGCCTCGGCGCTGGCCGGCGTCATCGGGGGGCCGCTCGCGGGCGCGATCATGTCGGGGATGCACGGCGTCAACGGCTGGTCCGGCTGGCAGTGGGTGTTCCTGCTCGAGGGCATCCCGTCGATCCTGGCCGGGATCGTCACGCTGTTCTACCTCACGGACCGGCCCGCCAAGGCCGGCTGGCTGACGGCGGAGCAGAAGGCGCTGGTCAAGGCCGACCTCGCGCGCGACGCCGCGGCCCTCGGCCACCGCGAGCACCGCATCCTCGCCTCGCTGAAGGACGCGCGCGTCTGGCAGTGCATCGCGATCTTCTTCTGCATCGTCACGGCGAACTCGGCCCTGACCTTCTTCGGCCCGAGCGTGGTGCGCGACGCCGGCTTCACCGACCCGCTGACGGTCGGCTGGATCATGTCGGCGGCCTATCTCTGCGGCGGCGCCGGGATGATCCTGAACGGCCGCCACTCGGACCGGACCGGCGAGGCGCGGCTGCATTGCGGGGTCCCGGCCCTCGTCGGGGCGCTGGCCATCGCGCTCACCGGCGTCTTCATCGCGGGCGCCCCGGTCCTCGCGCTGCTCATGCTCGGGCTGGCGATCGTCGGCACGATGAGCGCGATCCCGGTGTTCTGGCAGATCCCCGGCCGCTTCCTGGCCGGGTCGGCGGCCGCGGCCGGCATCGCGCTCATCAACTCGGTGGCCAACCTCGCGGGCTTCGGAGCGCCGGCGGCGATGGGCTACCTGCGCGAGCAGACCGGCTCGGTCGCGACCGGCCTCTGGCTGGTCGCCGCCGTCGAGGCCGCGGCGCTCGTCCTGATCCTGGCCTTCGTCCCGCCGGCGACGCCGGAGATGGGGCGGCGCGCCCGGGCCCGCGCGGCGCACGAGCCGGCGTGAACCGCAGCACGAGAGGGAGGCTTTCTTGGAACACGGACCCGACCGACACGCTCTGACGCGGCGCGGCCTCGTCGCGACGGGGCTCGGCGCCGCCGCCGCGGTCTCCGCGGGCCCGGCGCTGGCGCAGGGCACGCCCGCTCCGGCGGCGGCTCCGGCCAATGCTCCGGCCAATGCTCCGGCCGGTGCCCCGACCAAGCCCGGCACGCTGAACACCGCGCCCGTCTCGCAGGCCGGCCTCTCGCCGCGGCTGACCCTGCACGCCATCGACAATTTCCACGGCACGCCCGGCGCCGGGATGGTCTGCGACCTCGCGATGCACGACGGCACCGGCTACCGGCCGATCCGGACGGTCACCACCGCGCCGAACGGCCGGACCGCCGAGCCGCTCCTGGTCGACGAGGCCTTCAAGGTGGGCCGCTACGAGCTGGTGCTGCACCTCGAGGCGTATTTCGCGGCCCTGGGCGTGAAGCTCCCGACCCCGAACTTCCTCGGCCTCGTGCCGATCCGGTTCCGGATCCGCGACGCGAACCAGCGCCACCACCTGCCGGTCCTGTTCACGCCCTGGGGCTATTCCTACTACCGCGGCAGCTGACCCGTCCGATCCCCGACGCGACAAGGAGACCCGGCATGGCGGGCATCACCACACACGTCCTCGACACCGATCGCGGCCGCCCCGTCGCGGGGGTCCGCATCGACTTCTCGGTCCTGGAGAACGGCCAGTGGCGGCTCGTGAAGAGCGTCGTCACCAACGCCGACGGCCGGACCGACGCGCCGATCCTCCCGGCCGACAAGGCCGAGACCGGCCAGTATCAGCTGGAATTCTTCGTCGACGCCTATTTCCAGACTCGCGCCGGCACCGCGGAGTCCGACATCTTCATCGACAACCCGGTCGTGCGGTTCGCCGTCTTCGACGCCAAGCAGCATTACCACGTGCCGATGCTGTGCGCCCCGTCGAGCTTCACCACCTATCGCGGAAGCTGAGCGGCATGATCGACCTCGACCGCCTCAACGCCCTCGAGCGCGACGTCTTCGTCGCGTATCTCGGCGGCGTCTTCGAGCACGCGCCCTGGGTTGCCCGAGCCGCCCACGGCGCCGCGCCCTTCGCGAGCCTCGCCGATCTCCACGGGGCGATGATGGCGGCCGTGCGCGCGGCGCCGCCGGACGTGCGCCTGGCCTTCCTCAACGGCCATCCGGAACTCGCCGGTCCCGAGGCCCGGGCCCGGGCGATGACCGCCGATTCCGCGCAGGAGCAGGGCAGCGCCGGCCTCGACCGGCTGACGGAGGCGGACGCCGCGGCCTTCGACCGGCTGAACGCCGCCTACCGGCACCGGTTCGGCTTCCCGTTCATCGTCGCCGTGCGCGGCCGGGACCTGCGCGAGATCCGCGCGCTGTTCGAGGAACGCCTCGCGCGCGCGGTCGCGGACGAGGAGGCGACGGCCCTGGAGGAGATCGGCGCGATCACCCGGATGCGGCTCGACCGGCTGGTGCGGCCGGCGTAGCGCGGCGCCCCGCGGCGATTTCGATCTTGGCCGGCCGGTCGGGCGCGTCCATGCTGGGCGCGGTCGGGGCCGCCGTCCCCGTTCGAGGGCCGCATGAAGCGACTGGACGTGGCCGTCATCGGCGGCTCGATTGCCGGACTGACCGCGGCGTGCCTGCTCGCGCGGAGCGGCCACGCCGTCACGGTGTTCGAGCGGTCGGCGGCCGCGCTCACGGGCCGCGGGGCGGGGATCGTCACGCATCCCGGCCTCCGGGCGGTGCTGGCGCGCTGCGGTGCTCCGGCCGGGGCGGGCGATCTCGGCGTCACCGTCGAGGGCCGCCGGGTCCTCGATCGGGACGGGGCCGTGATCGCGGAGCGGAGCCTGCCGCAGGTGCTGGCGAGCTGGGGACGGCTCTACGGCCTGCTCCTGGACGCCGTGCCCCCGGACAGCGTCCGCTACGGCGCGGCGCTCGCCGCGGTCGAGCCCGACGGCGCGCGCGTCGTTGCCTTCTTCGAGGACGGCCGCCGGATCTCCGCGGATCTCCTCGTCGGCGCCGACGGGCAGTTCTCGACGGTGCGGTCACAATTCCTGAGCGGTGTCGCGCCGCGCTACGCCGGCTACGTGGCGTGGCGCGCGGTCGTCGACGCGGCGGCCCTCTCGCCGGCGACCCGCGACGCAATCGGCGGCCATTTCGCCTTCTGCCTGCCGCCGGGCGAGCAGATCCTCGGCTATCCTGTCCCCGGGCGCGCGGACGGGGCCGCGGCCGCGCGCTCCTTCAACGCGGTCTGGTACCGGCCGACCGAGGAGGCCGCGCTCGCCGCGCTGCTGACCGATACCGGCGGCGTCCGCCACGCCCTCTCCATCCCGCCGGGCCGCATCAAGGCCGCGGTGCTGGAGTCGATGCGCGCCGACGCGGAGCGGATCCTCGCGCCGCCGTTCGCCGAGGTCATGCTGCGCGCCGATCAGCCGTTCCTGCAGGCGATCCTGGACATCGAGACGCCGACCATGATCCCGGCCCCCGGCGTTGCCCTGATCGGCGACGCCGCCTTCGTGGCCCGCCCCCATGTCGGGATGGGCGCGACCAAGGCCATGGAGGACGCCGCCGCCCTCGCGGACGCCCTGGACGCGGCTGGCGGCGACGTGGACGCGGCGCTCACGGCCTTCGAGGCGCGCCGACGCGCCTACGGCGCGGCCGTCGTGGCGCGGGGACGCGATCTCGGCGCGTACCTGCAGGCGCAGCAGCGCGGCGCGGCCGAGCGGGCGGCGGCGGAGCGATTCCGCAGCCCCGAGGCGGTGATGGCCGGGACGGCGGTGCCGCCCGATATCCGCCTCCCTTAAGCCGCGCGGCGGGTCGCCTCGGCGCGCACGGCGGCCGGGAGCGCGAGCGGCGGGTTCGCGCTGTCCAGGAACTCGACGGTGGTGAAGATCAGCTCGGTGTCGCCGATATTGGCGAGGTCGTGGGTCATCGACTCGCCCGGCCCGAACGACAGGTGCTGGATGTCGCCCGCGCGGTAATCGACCTCCGCGACCCGCCCGTCGCCGTAGTGCGAGCGGGCGCGCCCCGCCGTCACCGCGGTCCAGAAATAGTCGAGCACGTGCGTGTGGAAGCCGATCCGGTCGCCGGGCGCCAGGACGATGGTCCAGACCCGGCAGCGGTCATCCTCCGAGAGCAGCCGGGTGCCGACGCAGCCGTTGTCCCGCGCCGCCGCGTATTCCTGTGCCAAGTGGGGCGGCAGCGCCGCCGGTTCCGTTCCCTGGGTCATGGCGTTCCTCCGGCCCGCGAGGCTAACGCAGTTCCCGCGAAAGTCATCGCCGCGGCGGCCTACTCCGGTGACGCGGGCGGGCCCGCCCGGCGCGTCCCGTGATCCGGGGATCCCGGGACGGACCTACAGCGCGCCGGCCGAACCCGCCGCCGTCACCACCCGGCGGTGGGTCGCGAGCAGCCCCGGCAGGGCGGCGTCCAGCATCGCGGCGCGGACCGCGTCGCGGTCGGCCGTGCCGTCGATGCCGTAGACCCGCGAGCGCAGGCCGACATAGACCAGGGCGCCGTGGATGCCGAACAGGAGCTCGAACTCGTCGGCGGCGAGCGGCTGCGCCTCCGGATCCGGCAGGTTCGACTCGGCGCGCATTCCGGCGAGCAGCGGCGCGAAGATGCGCGCGCGGACCATGCCGAGGTAGCGGCTCGGCAGATCGAACCCCTTGAGACCCGCCGAGACGAAGATCCGCAGCCACGCGTAGTCGTCGATCCGGCGCTGGTAGTCGATCTCGAAGCGCCGGAAGCGCTCGAGGACGGGGAGCGCGCGATCGCGCACTGCGGCCTCCCAGCCGGGATCCCAGCGCTTGAGGTAGACCTCCTCGTAGATGCGCTCGATCAGCGCCGCCTTGGTCGGGAAGTAGCGGAACAGCAGCGGCTGCGTGATGCCGAGCCGGCGGGCGAGTTCCCGGGTGTGCCCGTCGAGCCCGACCTCGGCGAAGTAGGCGACCGCGCCCTCGACGATCTGGCGCTCGCGGGCCTCGGGCGTCAGCCGCCGGCCGGTCGGTACGCGACCGCCACTGTCCGCCGGCCTGCTTGACGCCATCTCGGTTTCGCCTTCTATTGAGCGAACGATAAATAGAGGCTTCCAGCCTGTCCCATCGGGGCGGTCATGGGCAAGCCCGTCGGGAGGAGGACCAGGGCTTGAAGGCGCCCGACTTCGCCTACGCGCGTCCGGCCTCGCTCGACGCCGCCTTGGCCCTGCTCGCCGAGCACGGGGAGGACGCCGTTCCCCTCGCGGGCGGCCAGAGCCTCGTCACGGCGCTCAACATGCGGCTCTCGGCACCCGGCCTGCTGGTCGACCTGAACGCGATTCCCGAGCTCACCGGCGTCTCGGAGGCCGGCGGCGCCGTGCGGATCGGCGCCATGACGCGCCACCGCGACGTCGGGACCGCGGCGATCGTGCGCGAGCGCCTGCCGCTGCTCGCCGCCGCCCTGCCCCACATCGCCCATCCGGCGATCCGCAACCGCGGCACGATCGGCGGCTCGGTGGCGCTGGCCGACCCGGCCACCGAGTGGCCCGCCTGCTGCCTCGCCGCGGGCGCCTCGATCGTGGTGCGCGGGCCCGGGGCCGAGCGGCGCGTCCCGGCGGACGATTTCTTCCAGGGCCTCTACACGACGGCCCTGGAGCCCGGCGAGATCGTCACGGCGATCGAGTTCCCGGTGCCGGGGGCCGACGCGGTCTGGGGCTTCGAGGAATTGTCGCGCCGCCACGGCGACTACGCCCTCGTCGGCCTCGCGGCGACCGGGCGGCGGTTGGCGGGCGGCCTGTCGGACCTGCGCCTCGCCTTCTTCGGCGTGGCCGACCGGCCGGTGCTCGCCCGCGCCGCCGCGGCGGCCCTGGAGGCCGGCGACCTCGCGGGCGCCCAGGCGGCGCTCGCCGGCGAGCTCGACCCGCCGGACGATCCGACGACCCGGGCCGCGACGCGGCTCCACCTCGCCCGCGTGATCCTCGGCCGCGTGGCGGCGAAGATGCGCGGCGGCAGCGCGCAGGAGGGCGGTCCCGATGGCGTCTGAGTGCCCCGACCGCGCGCACGCGGTCGCCTTCACGCTGAACGGCGAGACCGTGCGGGCGCATGTCCCCGCCCGGATGCATCTCGGCGACCTGCTGCGCCAGTCCTTCGGCCTCACCGGCGTGCATCTCGGCTGCGAGCACGGCGTGTGCGGCGCCTGCACGATCCTGGTCGACGGCCGGGCGGTGCGATCCTGCCTGATGCTCGGCGTCCAGGCCGACGGCGCCACCGTCGAGACCGTGGAGGGCCTGACCGAGAGCGGGCGCATCCGCGACCTGCAGGACGCCTTTCACGTCCGCAACGCCCTGCAGTGCGGCTACTGTACCCCCGGCATGCTGGTGACGGCCGCCGAGCTCCTGGACGACGCGGACGCGGCGGCCTCGCGCGAGGCGATCCGCGCGGCGATCGCGGGGAATTACTGCCGCTGCACCGGCTACCACGCCATCGTCGACGCCATCGCGTCGACCGCCGAGGCGCGTCGGCAAGGTCGCCCGAATGCCGGCCGGGAGGCCGCCGAATGAGCGCGGACCCGGGCGGCCTCACCTTCCTCGACCGGCCGAACAGCTATATCGGCCGCTCGGTCCCGCGTCCGAACGCGCGGCGCCTGCTCGAGGGCCGGGGCGTCTACGTGGACGACGTGGCCGTCGCCCGCCTCGGCCACGTCGCCTTCCTGCGCAGCCCCCACGCCCACGCCCGCATCGTCGCGCTGGACACCGCGGACGCCAAAGCCATGCCCGGCGTGATCGCCGTGGTGACGGGGGCCGAACTCGCGGAGGTCTGCACGCCCTGGGTCGGCGTCCTCGGACACTTCAAGGGCCTGCGCTCGGCGCCCCAGCACGCCCTGGCTATCGACCGGGTGACCTGGGTCGGCGAGCCGTTCTGCGCGGTCGTCGCCCACAGCCGGGCCGAGGCCGAGGACGCGCTCGCGGCGATCATGGTCGAGTTCGACCCGCTCCCCGCCGTGGTCGACATGGAGACGGCGCTGGATCCGGCGACGCCCGCGATCCACGCCGAGCTCGGCGACAACCTCGCCTTCGAGCGCGTCCTCGACGTGGGCGACGTCGACGCGGCCTTCCGCGACGCCGCTCTGGTGGTCGAGGAGACCTTCCAGTTCGGCCGGCACACGGGCGTGTGCCTGGAGCCGAGGGCGATCCTGGCCGACTGGGCGGCGGCGGACGGGATGCTCACCGTCCACCACTCCTTCCAGGCGCCGCACATGATGCAGGACATCCTGTGCAAGCACCTCTCGTTGGCGGAAGGCGCCGTGCGGGTGATCTGCAAGGATGTCGGCGGCTCGTTCGGGATCAAGGTCCACATCTACCCCGACGAGATGGCGACCTGCGCGCTGGCGCTGATGCTGAAACGCCCGGTCAAGTTCGTCGCCGACCGGCTGGAGAGCTTCCAGAGCGACATCCACGCCCGCGACCACCGGGTCACGGCGCGGATGGCCTTCTCGGCCGAGGGCGACATCCTCGCCCTCGACATGGACGACCTCACGGGCATCGGGCCCTACTCGGTCTACCCGCGCACCAGCGCGGTCGAGGCCAACCAGGTCGTGAACCTCACCGGCGGCCCCTACCGGCACCAGCACTACCGCGCCCGCGCCCGCGTCGTGCTCCAGAACAAGGCGCCGACCTGCCAGTACCGGGCGGTGGGCCACCCGATCGCCACGATGGTCGCCGAGGGGCTCGTGGACCTGGGCGCGGCCCGCCTCGGCCTCGACCCCCTGGCCGTGCGCGAGCGGAACGTCATCCCCGACGACGCCTATCCCTGCGCGGGCGTCTCGGGGATCAAGCTGGAGAAGCTGTCCCACCAGGCGGCGCTCGCCAAGCTCAAGGCGATGATGGACTACGACGGCCTGCGGGCCGAGCAGGCAAACCTGCGCCAGCGGGGGATCCACCGGGGCATCGGGCTCGCGGCCTTCATCGAGATCACCAACCCGTCGGCTGCCTTCTACGGGGTCGGCGGCGCGCGCATCTCCTCCCAGGACGGCTGCACGATCCGGCTCGATCCGCAGGGGGGTGTCGTCGCGTCGGTCAGCGTCACCGAGCAGGGCCAGGGCACCGAGGGCATCATCGCGCAGATCGTGGCCACCGCCACGGGCGTGCCGATGGACAAGGTCCGGGTGATCTCCGGCGACACGCAGGCGACGCCCTACGGCGGCGGCACATGGGCCTCGCGCGGGGCCGGCATCGGCGGCGAGGCCGCGTGGCAGGCCGGCAAGGCGCTGCGCGGCAACGTCCTGGCGGTGGCGGGCGCGATCCTGCAGGCCGATCCCGGGAGCCTCGACGTGCGCGACGGCGCCGTGGTGGACGCAGGCACCGGGACCGAGCGCATGCCGCTCGCGGAGCTCGGCCGCATCGTCTACTTCCGCCCCGACACGCTGCCGCCGGGGGTGCAGCCCGAATTCGTGGCGACCCGGCACTACGTGCCCAAGGACTACCCCTTCGCCTTCACCAACGGCGTGCAGGCCTCCTACGTCGAGGTCGACACCGAGACCGGCTTCGTGCGGCTGCTCAAGCACTGGTGCGTCGAGGATTGCGGGACGGTGCTCAACCCGCTCCTCGTCGACGAGCAGATCCGGGGCGGCATCGTCCAGGGGATCGGCGGCGCCCTGTTCGAGCACTGCCTCTACGACAGCGAGGGCCAGCTCCTGAACGGCTCGATGGCCGATTATCTCGTGCCGATGGCCGGCGAGATGCCCGACATCGCGGTCGCCCACGTGGTCTCGGCCACCGCGTCGTCCGAGATCGGCGCCAAGGGCGCGGGCGAGGCCGGCACGGCCGGCGCGCCGGCGGCGGTCGTCAACGCCATCAACGACGCGCTTCGGCCGTTCGAGGCGCGTGTCTCCCGTCAGCCGGTGACGCCCGAGGTGGTGCTGGAGGCGCTGGGACTGATCTGATCACGGGACGGATAAACCGGATAGGCTTCCCCGTCTTTGCGAGCGCAGCGAAGCAACCCAGGGCAGGGGGACGCTGCCGAACGTGGCGGCTCCCTGGATTGCTTCGCTGCGCTCGCAAAGACGGATGGCTTTTTCCGATAAGGACACATCGACCACTACATGACACGGTCCATCGAAGAGACCGGTCTCGATCAGGAAACGCCGACGGAGGGACGGGAATGGGAACGGGCTTCGACAGGCGCCGGCTGCTCCAGGGCAGCGCCGCCGCATCCGCGCTGGCGCTCGCCGCTCCTGCGCTCCTGCGTTCCGCGATCGCGCAAGGTGGTTCGACCGGAGGCCCGATCCGGATCGGCTTCCCGGTGCCGCTCACCGGGGCCTTCGGGGCCGAGGCGAACGATCAGGTCCGCGCCGCGCAGCTCGCCGTCAAGGCGTTCAACGAGGCCGGCGGCTTCCAGGGCCGCACGGCCGAGCTCCTCGTGCGCGACGACAAGCTCAATCCCGGTGAGGCGGCGACCCGGACCCTCGAGCTGATCGAGAAGGACAAGGTCAACTTCCTGGTCGGCGGCCTCTCGGCGGCCGTGACCCTGTCGATCAACAACGTCGCCCGCGAGCGCGGCGTGATCTACAACTCGATCAGCCAGTCCGACGCGATCAACGAGGCCAAGGATTTCGGCCGCACCACCTTCCACGAGGCCCTGAACCCGCACATGACCGCGGGGGCGGTCGGCCGCTACGTCTTCCCGAAATCGGGCAAGCGGGTCGCCTTCCTCAGCGCCGACTACGCGTACGGCCACGAGATGATGCGCGGCTTCAAGCGCGCCGGCGAGGCCTCGGGCATCGAGGTCGTGGCGGACATCCGCCACCCGATCGGCGCCTCCGACTACTCGGCCTTCCTGCCCCGGATCGCCGCGCTCAAGCCCGACGTGCTCTGCCTGTGCAATTTCGGCCGGGACCAGGTCGTCTCGATCCAGCAGGCGACCGAGTTCGGCCTGAAGCGCAACACCAAGCTCGTCGCGCCGGTCCTGCTGTTCACCGCCCGCAAGGCCGGCGGCGACGCCTTCGACGGCGTGATCGGCGGCACCTCCTACTACTGGCGCCTGGAGGACAGCGTACCCTCCGCCAAGGCGTTCAATGACCGGTTCCGCGCCGCCTACAACGGTGCCGTCCCGTCGGATTACGGGGCGCTGGGCTATGCCGGCGTCCGCTCGGTGCTGGAGGGCGTCAAGGCCGCCGGGTCGGTCGAGACCGACAAGGTCGTGGCCGCCATGGAGGCCCTGAAGGCCGACTTCTACAAGGGGCCGCAGAGCTTCCGGAAATGCGACCACCAGTCGGTGCAGTCGGTCCTGATCGTCGAGGCGAAATCGAAGGACATGAAGACGCCGGACGACGTCTTCACGATCCTCGGCACGGAGGGGCCCGACGAACGCTTCCTGCGCGGCTGCGACGAACTCGGCCACAAGGCGTGAGGCGCTCCGTGCGGATCTGCGGGAGGGCGCGGCCTTGAGCGCCATCACGATCGGCGGCTTCCCCCTCGATCTCCTCGCCCTCCAGCTCGTGACCGGCATCGCGCTGGGGGCGATCTACGTGCTCGTCGGCATCGGCCTGTCGCTGATCTTCGGGCTGATGAACGTCGTCAACTTCGCCCACGGCGCGTTCTTCATGGTCGGCGCCTATGTCGGCGTCTTCCTGTACGGCTACACCGGCAGCTTCTGGCTCAGTCTCGTCGCGGCGCCGCTGGCGATGGGGCTCCTCGGGCTCGCCGTGGAGCGCGTGCTCGTGCGCCCCCTCTACGGGCGCGGCATCGACGACCCGCTGCTCCTCACCTTCGGCCTGTCGTACGTGATGGTCGAGAGCGTGCGCATCGCCTTCGGGCTGACCGGCCTGCCCTTCGGGGCGCCGCCCGAGCTGCGCGGCGCGGTCGATATCGGGATCGGCTACTTCCCCCTCTACCGCCTGTTCCTGATCGGATTCGCGCTGGCGGTGGTGGGCGCCCTGTGGCTGTTCATCGAGCGCACGCCCTTCGGCCTCGTGATCCGGGCCGGCGCCCGCGACCCGCAGATCGTGCAGGTGCTCGGCATCGAGATCACCAAGATCTGGCTCGCGGTCTTCGCCCTGGGCTGCGCGCTCGCCGGGCTCGCCGGCATCCTCGCCGCGCCCCTCCAGGGCGTCACGCCCGAGATGGGGATCCCGGTGCTCGCCGAGGCCTTCGTGGTCACGGTGGTCGGCGGCATGGGCTCGCTGGCCGGGGCCGTGCTCGCCGGGCTGATCGTCGGGATCGTGGTGGCGATGACGTCGCTCGTCGCCCCCGACATGACCAAGATGGCGATCTTCGCCCTCATGGCCCTGGTGCTGCTCGTGCGGCCCCGGGGCCTCCTCGGCCGGGCCGGAGCCCTCGGATGAGCGCCCGCGCCCCCGCCGTCACGAAGGGAGGCGCCCTGCCGGCGGCCCGGCCGGGCTCCGGCCGGGCCGGCCGCCGGCTGGCGTGGTGCGGCCGGCACCGCGTCGCCCTGACGCTCGCCTTCCTCCTCGTGTTCCCCTGGATCGCGCCCTACCAGGCGCTCGCCGTGAACATCCTGGTGCTCGGGCTCTACGCCCTCGGGTTCAACCTGCTGTTCGGCTATACCGGGCTCCTGTCCTTCGGCCACGCCGCCTTCCTGGGCGGCGGCGCCTACGGCTGCGGCATCGCCATCGTCCATTACGGGCTGCACCCGGCCCTGGCGCTCGTCGCCGGCACGCTGCTCGCGACACTCATCGCCGCCGTCATGGGCGTGCTGGCGATCCGCACCCGCGGCATCTACTTCGCGATGACGACCCTGGCGCTGTCGATGTGCGTCTACTACGCCTTCTACCAGGCGGAGGCCTTCACCGGCGGCGAGAACGGCCTGCGCGGCATCAACGTGCCGTCGCTCGCCCTGCCGGGCTTCAGCCTCAATCTCCTCGACCCGGTGGTGAAGTACTACGCCGCGCTGGCGGTCGTCGGGGTCGCGGTCTGGCTGTTCTCGCGCCTCCTGTCCTCCCCGTTCGGGGCCGCCCTCGAGGCGATCCGCGAGAACGAGGGCCGGGCGCAGGCCTGCGGCTACGACGTGCGCCGCATGAAGCTCGCGGCCTTCGTGATCTCCGGGGCCCTGTGCGGCCTCGCGGGCGGGCTCCAGGCGATCCACCTCTCGATCGTGCCGATCGAGACGATGCACTATTCGACCTCCGGCCAGGCCGTGATGATGGCGCTGCTCGGCGGCATGGGGACCTTCTTCGGCCCCTTCGTGGGGGCCGCGACCTTCGCGCTCCTGCAGGACGGGCTCGCCACCGTGACGAGCCACTGGCAGCTCTTCGTCGGCGCCGTCTTCATCGCCTTCGTGCTGTTCCTGCCGCTCGGTATCTGGGGCGAGGTGCTGGCGCGCCTGAGGAGGGCCGGATGGTGAGCGCCGTCCCGGTCGCCGACGCGCCGGCCAAGGCGCCGAGTACGGCGCCGATCCTCGCCACGGAGGGGCTCGGTAAGCGGTTCGGGCATTTCCGCGCCCTGTCCGACGTGACCGTCGCGTTCCCGGAGGGCGGCATCACGGCGATCATCGGGCCGAACGGGGCGGGCAAGTCGACCTTCTTCAACCTGATCTCCGGCGCCTTCCCGCCGAGCGAGGGCCGCGTGCTGTTCCGCGGGCGCGACATCACCGGCGCGGCCCCGCACGCCTTCGCCCGGATGGGCATCGCCAAGTCGTTCCAGATCACCAACGTCTTCCCGCACCTCACGGTGCGCGAGAACGTGCGGGTGGCCGCCCAGGCCCGGCGCGTCCGCTTCGCGCTCTTCCGGGACCGCGCGGCCTATCCCGAGCTGGCGGAGCGGGCCGAGGAACTCCTCGGCGAGGTCGGGCTCGGCGCCCGGATGGACCGGCTCGCCCGCGAACTCGCCCACGGCGAGCAGCGGGCCCTGGAGATCGCGGTGGCGCTCGCCGCCGAGCCGAGCCTCCTCCTCCTCGACGAGCCGACCGCCGGGATGAGCCCCGAGGAGACGCGGGAGATGATGGATCTCGTGCAGCGCCTCGCCGAGAGCCGGACGCTGATCCTCGTCGAGCACAAGATGAAGCTCGTCATGGGCCTTTGCCGCCGCCTCGTCGTCCTCCACCAGGGCCAGCTCCTGGCCGAGGGCAGCCCCGACGACATCCGGGCGCATCCCGAGGTGCGCCGCGTCTACCTGGGCAACACGGCGGGCAAGACCGCGTGAGCACCACTGTCGCAGAACCGCTCCTGGCCGTCGAGAATCTGCGGGCGTGGTACGGCCACTCCCACATCCTGCAGGGTCTCTCGCTGGAGGTGCGCCCCGGCGAGATCGTCACGCTGGTCGGCCGCAACGGCGCCGGCAAGACCACGACGCTGAAGGCGATCATGGGCCTCGTGGCGAAGCGGGAGGGGCGCGTGACCTTCGCGGGCGCCGACATCCTCCACCGGCCGCCCCACGAGCGCTTCCACCGAGGCCTCGCCTACGTGCCGGAGGAGCGGCGCATCGTGCCGGGCCTGACCGTGGAGGAGAACCTGCGCCTCGGGATCCTGGCAGCCAAGGGGGCGGGACGGGGCGCGCGCGCGACGCGCCGCGACGAGGCGCGCCGGATCGAGGTCATCGCCGAGACCTTCCCGCGGCTGAAGCAGCGCCTGAAGCAGGAGGCGGTCACGATGTCGGGCGGCGAGCAGCAGATGCTCGCCATCGCCCGGGCGCTCATGGCCGAGCCCGTGATGGTGCTCCTCGACGAGCCCTCCGAGGGGATCATGCCGATCCTCGTCGAGGAGATGTTCGCGCAGTTCGTCGCGATGAAGCGGGCCGGCACCACGATCCTGCTCGTGGAGCAGAACGTGGAACTCGCCCTCGACGTGTCCGACCGCGTCTACATCGTCGACGGCGGCGCCGTCGTCTACCACGCCCCCGCGGCCGCTTTGCGGGACGATCCCGAGATCCAGGCGCGCTACTGCGCGGTCTGAGCGTCCGCGCCGGTCGGTGAGCGGCGCTGTGTCAGGAGGAGACCAGGATGGACATCGCTGGCGCGTATCGGATCCCGGTCGCGCGGGAGGCCGTCTGGGCGGCGCTGAACGATCCGGAGGTGCTCGCCCGCTGCATCCCCGGCTGCAAGGAGCTGGTGCAGGTCTCCCCGGAGGAGATGACCGCCAAGGTCGCCCTCAAGGTCGGGCCGGTCTCGGCGACCTTCGCGGGCACGGTCCGCTTGGAGGACATGCGTCCCCCCGAGGGCTACAGCCTCGTCGGCCAGGGCAACGGCGGCATGGCGGGCTTCGCCAAGGGCCGCGCCGCGGTCAGCCTCGCGGCCGAGGGCGGCGAGACGCTCCTGACCTACACCGCCAAGGCGGAGGTCGGCGGCAAGATCGCAACGCTGGGCGGCCGGCTCATGCAGGCGACCGCGCGCAAGCTCGCCGACGAGTTCTTCGGCAAGTTCGCCGCCGCGCTCGGGGCGACCGGCGACCCGGCCGCGCCCCGCTCGGCCGAGGCCTAGATCCGCCGGCGCGCGTCGTCGCGACCGGCTGAGCCCCAGGCGTTCCGGCGCCGCGCTCCGCCCGACCGGGCCTATCAGACCCATCGCAAGACGCTCGCGCGATCCGAGAACGTCCGGGGCGTTCAGGTGGGCGAGGCGGTTCTGGCGGCCGGACGGCCCATGCTCTCGGACTGCACCGATGTCGCGGCGCCGATCGTCGCCCCACCCAGGCCGAACATCGCCGAGATGTAAGCCGCGTCCAGAGTCCCCTGCCCGTGTCGTGGCACCGCGCGCTGTACATCGGCCGCTCTAAGATCCCCTTTCCTCGCGCCCTCCGGCGGTGACGGGCGGACGCCCGCGCCGACTGGCCTGGGATCGCGCCGTGGGGCACGGCCGGCACCATCGCCTGCCACCGGCCGGAGAGCGGATGACGTCCGGCCGGCGGCGCGGTGACGCGTCACCTGCGCACCCTGATGGGCCGGCGGCGCCGCGCCTCAAGCGCGGTGGAAAGTCGGATTCCGCTCCGGTCCGGTTCGCCGAAGTCCGGTCATCGCTCCGATCCTATCTGCAGGACGTTGAAGCCGCGCTGCCTGTACGTCTCGAGGAACGCTCGGAGCGGTGTGCTCGCGCCGGGTGCCTGATCGACGCGAAGCACGGCGGCACAGCCGCGCTGCGGGCTCTCGACCGAGCGGCCGTCGACGGAGGCCGCGAGCCCCATTCCGGCCTGCCAACGCGCCTTCAGCACCGTGAGGGCCCTGTCGGCCGTCTGGCAATCGGGATAGGCGAGGGACACGAGGAGCGCCGGACCCGCCTTGCCCTGGTCGTCGGCCACGATACCGCCGGCGATCCGACCGGTCGCCTGACACCCGCGGGTGACCCGGCCCGTCGCGCGACGGGCGCCGATCATCTCAGGCGAGCGATTCCCCGGTGCGGTCGCGCATCGTCACGACCGCGGCGAGCGAGATGGCCGAGAGCACGGCCACGTAGAGACCCGGTCCCGTCGGCCATCCCAGGTGGTGGACGATCCACGTCGCGGCCATCGGTGCGGTGCCCCCGACCAGCGCCATCGAGGCGTTGAAGCTGATCGCCAGGGCCGTGCAGCGCGCGCGGCGCTGGAACATCTCGACGAACGCGGTCGGCACCACGGCGGCATTGCCGGCGATCAGGATCGCGAACGCGACCTGGCTCAGCACGATCAGGAGCGTGTCGCCGGTGGTCAGCAGCATGAACAGCGGCCACGACAGGATCGTCAGGCCCGCCCCGGTCAGCACCAGAACGCGCTTGCGTCCGAAGCGGTCGGACAGGGCCCCGGCGATCGGGATGCACACCGCTTGCACCACCATGGCGAGGGTGTTGATGAGGAACGCCGTATGCTGCGGGAGGCCGGACACGGTGTGCAGGAAGGTCACGAGGTAGACGAACACGACGTAAAAGCCGCACGCCAGCCCGAGATTCATCGCGAAGGCGCGCAGCATGGCGGACCCGTCGATCTCGACGGCCGCGCGCAGCGGTGAGCGCTGATCGGCCGGCGCCTGATCTTCGCGAAACACGGTCTCGACGTGCTCGTCGTCGATATGCCGTCGCAGGGCGAAGATGAAGACGCCGAGCACGATCCCGAACAGGAACGGCAGGCGCCAGCCCCAAAGCTGCACGTCCTCGGGGGTGAGCAGGCCGGTGACGAGCGTCCCGGAAATGGAGCCGAGCAGGATCCCGCCGGCGGCCCCGATGCAGGCGAGGCTGCCGGTCAGTCCGCGGCGCGCGGGGGCCGCGGTCTCGGACAGGAAGATGGCCGAGGAGGTGTACTCGCCGCCGACCGACAGGCCCTGGCCGAGGCGCAACAGCACGAGCAGGACCGGCGCGAGGAGCCCGGCGGACGCGTAGGTGGGCAGGCAGCCCATCAGGAAGGTCGAGACGGCCATGAGGCCCGCCGACAGCAGGAGCGCCGTCTTCCGCCCGTAGCGGTCGCCGATGTGACCGAACACGATGCCGCCGACCGGACGCATGAAGAAGGCCGCGGCGAACACCGCGAAGGCCGAGAGCAGCGACGTCGCGGGGCTGTCGGACGGGAAGAAGTTCCGGCCGACGACGGCGCTGAAATAGCCGTAGGTGGCGAAGTCGTACCATTCGAGCGTGTTGCCGATGGCGCCGGCGATCACGGAGCGACGCCGCGCCGCGCCGGACGTCTTCGGGCCGTCGCCGATCGCGTCGGAACGGATTGGGAGCGGCGGCTCACCGTACGGAGGGGTGAATTGCATGATGCGCCCGCCTTGCCGCTGAAATCAGTCTTGAAGCTAGATCGGAAAGCCAAGCTTGGCGAGAAAATTAGTAGAGAGGCGATATCGCCCCGCGGTTCGACAGGGAACATGCTGGCGGCGACCCTGCGATCGACGTTCGCGGAAGCGGGTTCGGCGGAGCCGCACTCTGCTCCGCCGAACCCGGCCAGACGGCGATCAAGAAGCTTTCGGTTCTCACGATGTCCCGGCGCCGGCGGGGAGGTCCGCAGCTTCGGCCGCCGCCGCGAACGCCCGACGGGACCGCTCGATCTCGGCGTGGTGCGTCTCGGCCCAGATCCACACGCCGCAGAACGCGGCGCCCAAGCTCCGGCCCAGCGGCGTCAGCGTGTAATCCACGCGCGGCGGGATCACCGGGTGGACCGTCCGCCGGACGAGACCGTCCCGCTCCATCTGCCGGACGGTCTGCGTCAGCATCTTCTGGCTGATCCGGCCGACGGCCTTGCCGAGCTGCGTGAACCGGAGGGTGCCGTGCTCCTCCAGGGCCTCGAGGATCAGCATGGTCCACTTGTCGGCCACCTGACCGATGATGTCGTTCACCAGGGCCTCGATCGCCGGATCGGCGTCCTGCGGGATCGGCCCGCGCCGCTGCGCCTCGATCGCGGGGTCAGGGGCGGACCTGCGCATCCGACACTCTCCTTTCGGTAAGTACAAATCTTTTCGGTGCCTACTTCAGGCTGGAGAGTGTGGGCCATACTCTCTGCGGCGACAACAACGAGGGTCGCCATCATGAAGACCTCAGGCAACACGGTACTCATCACGGGCGGCGGATCCGGGATCGGAGCGGCGCTGGCGCAGCGCTTCCACGACCTGGGCAACACCGTCATCATCGCCGGCCGTCGAATGGAGGCCCTGGACCGGGTCACGGCCGGCCGTCCGGGCATGCACGCGATGACGCTCGACATCGCGAAGGCCGGAGACATCGCGGCGTTCGCCGAGCGGGTCATCGCCGAGCACCCGACCCTGAACGTGGTGATCAACAACGCCGGGATCATGCGCTTCGAGGCGCTGGATCAGGCCCGCGACCTCTCCGACGCGGAGGCGACGATCACCACCAACCTGCTCGGCCCGATCCGCCTGACGGATGCGCTCGTCGCGCATCTGGTCACGCGCCCCGACGCGGCGCTGATCAACGTGTCGTCCGGGCTGGCCTTCGTGCCCCTGACGACGACGCCGACCTACTCGGCGACGAAGGCGGCGATCCACAGCTACACGGTCTCGCTGCGCGAGGTTCTCGAGGGCAAGGTCGAGGTGATCGAGCTCGTGCCCCCGGCGGTGCAGACGGACCTGACGCCCGGCCAGGCGACCCGCGCGGGCTACCTGCCGCTGGCCGACTTCATCGACGAGGTCATGGTCCTGTTCCAGCAGCGGCCGACGCCGCGCGAGATCCTGGTGCAGCGCGTCGCCTTCCAGCGCAACGCCGAGGCCGAGCACCGCTTCGACGCGGCCGTCGCGACCTTGAACGAGGCCGCCCGCGAGGCCCGCGCGGCGCAGCGGTGAGGCCCGCGCCGTCGCGCGGGCGCGGTCAGTGTTTCGTCGGTTCAGCCTGGAGACGATCGATGCCGTTCGCCAATTTCAAGATCCCGCAGGGCATGATGACCGCTGCGCAGAAGGCGGATCTGGTTCACCGCACGACGGATCTGCTGGTCTCCTACTTCAAAGAGGCCGCGCGCCCGCACACCATGGTCCTGGTCGATGAGGTCGTCGACGGCGGCTACGGGCGCGGACGCGGTGTTCGACCTCGCGGCCCTGCGACGCCTGCAGGCGCAGCAGGAGCCGGGGTCACGCTGACGGATCCGAGCCCTGGCCTCAGCGAGATCTTCGCGCGCCAGGACGGGCGGGGTCCGGCCGGCCGCGGCCCGGATCAGGCGGAGAGCGAGGCTTCTCCGGCGGCGTAGCGGCTCGGCGGCCGCGCCAGCCCGAGATGGTCGCGCAGGGTCGCACCCGTGTAGTCGCGCCGGAACAGGCCGCGGCGCTGCAGGATGGGAACGACCGCGTCCACGAAGGTCTCGAGCCCGTCCGGCAGCACGTCCGGCATCAGGTTGAAGCCGTCCGCCGCGCCCGCCCGGAACCACGCCTCGATGTCGTCGGCGATCGCCTCCGGCGTCCCCGCGACGATGCGGTGGCCGACGCCGCCGCCCAGCGCCCGCAGCAGCTGGCGCACGGTCAGCCCGTCCCGCCGGGCGAGCGCCACGGTGCCGAGGAACATCGTGTGGTTGGCGTCCGGCGGGAGCGGCAGCGGGTCCGGCAGCGGCCGGTCGAGGTCGAGCCGCGCCGGATCGATCCGCAGCGTCCCGGCGAGCCGCGCGAGGCTGTACTCGACCGGCACGAGGTCCCAGAGCGCGTCCTGACGTCGGCGCGCCTCGGCCTCCGTGGAGCCGATCACCGTGGCGAGGCCGGGCAGGATGACCAGCGCGTCCGGTCCGCGGCCGTAGCGCGCCGCGCGGGCGCGCAGGTCCCGGGCATAGGCCGCCCCGTCCTCGATGGTCTGGGCCAGGGAGAACACCGCGTCCGCGGTGGCGGCGGCGAGCTCGCGCCCGTCCTCCGAGCCGCCGGCCTGGAAGGTCACCGGGCGCCCCTGCGGGCTGCGCGGCACCGTGAGCGGTCCCTCGACCGCGTAGTGGGCGCCGCGGTGGCGGATTGCGTGGACCTTCCCGGTGTCGACGAACCGCCCGCCCGCCTTGTCGCCGACGAACGCGTCGTCCTCCCAGCTGTCCCACAGGGCGTGGACCAGCTCGGTGAACTCCCGCGCCCGGGCGTAGCGCGCGCCGTGCTCCGACGCGCCCGCGAAGCCGAAATTGCGGCCCGCGGCGGCGTCTGCGGTGGTCACCACGTTCCAGCCGGCCCTGCCGCGGCTCACGAGATCGAGGCTCGCGAAGCGGCGGGCGAGATTGTAGGGCTCGTTGTAGGTCGTCGAGGCGGTGGCCACGAGGCCGACATGGCGGGTCGCCGCCGCGACGCTCGCCAGCACCACCGTGGGTTCGAGGGCGTTGAACGGCCGGTAGTCGACCCGGTCGTTGATCGCCGGCGTGTCGGCCAGGAAGATCGCGTCGAGCTTGCCACGCTCCGCGACGCGGGCGACGCGCACGAAGTGGTCGATGTCGACGAAGGCGTCCGGCCGGCTGTCCGGCAGCCGCCACGCGGACGGATAGACGCCCGAATGCAGCAGGTTGACGTTGAGATGCAGCGTGCGTCCGCTCATCGAAGTCTCCGGGTCAGCGGACGCGCGGCAGGATCTGCTCGGCGAAGCGGTGCATCTCCGCCTCGAACGGCTGGAACTGCAGCATGAACAGGTCGATACCGGCCGCGTGGAACGCCCGGATCCGCTCCGCCACGGTCGCGTAGCTGCCCACCAGCCCGGCGGCCGTGCCGCCGTTGGTGCCGACATGCCGGCCGGCGGCCGCGTCGGTCTTGGCGAACATCACGCTGGCCTTGTCGGTCCGGGCGCGGGTGTCGGCGCGCAGGTCCGCGTCGCGCTGCGCCAGGGCGAGGAGCCGCGCGTGCTCGGCTTCCGCCTCCGCGTCGGTGTCCCGCGCGATCACGAAGGCCGAGAGGCCGTAGCGCAGCGGGGCGTTGGACGCGGGCCGGCGGGCGACGTCGGCGATCAGGGCCGCGACGTCGGCCAGCGGCTGGCCGTTGATGAACCAGACATCCGCGTGGTCGGCGGCCAGCGCCCGGGCGGGCTCCGACTCGCCGCCGAGATAGATGGTCGGCCGCGTCCGGAAGGTGCCGGCGGGGCGGAGCTGGTAATCCTCCACGCGGAAATGCGCCCCCGCGAAGGTGACGCGCTCGCCCCGCATCAGCCTCTCCACGAGGCCGATCCACTCGCGGCCGTAGGCGTAGCGGTCGTCGTGGGCCGGGAACGGCAGGCCGGCCCGCTCGAACTCGGCCCGGTTCCAGGCATTCACGAGGTTCAGCGCGAAGCGGCCGCCGCTGATGTGCTCGATCTGGAGCGCCATCTTGGCGAGCACCACCGGGTGGTACAGCCCCGGCTTGATCGCCGCGATGATCTCGACGCGGCGGGTGAGCGCCGCGAGCGCCGCCGCCCCCGTCCAGGCCTCGAGCTGGTCGCGTTCCCCGTCGTAGGGGTTCATCGTGTGCTGGGCGACCAGCACGGAATCGAAGCCCAGGGCCTCCGCCTCCAGGACCAGGGCGCGGTTGCGCTCCCAGCTGGCGTCGTCCGGCTCGTCGGGGTCGTGGTGGGAGGCCCGGGAGCCGTGGACGGCCGCCCAGATGCCGAAGCGGGGCGCGTGGGTCGGTCCGGCCATGGCCTCAGCCCCGCCCCGCCGGCGCCTGCCAGATCGGCACGTCGGTGGCGTCGATCCGGCGCGGGATGAGCTTGGCCTCGTAGAACACGTCGGCGATGGCCTGCTGCTCGCCGAGCTGGGCGCGATCCACCGGCTCGACCGCGTAGGTGCGGCGGCTGTTGGCGGCGGCCACGACCGGCGGCGGCAGGTCGCCCCAGATCGGGGCCAGGAGCGCCACGGCCTCCTCCGGATTCGCCCGCATCCAAGCGCCGGCCTCGACCAGCGCCCGGTAGACGACGGCGACGACCTCGGGCTGCGCGGCGACGAAGCTGTCGTTGACGAGGTAGTAGCGGTGATAGCTCGTCAGACCGGTGGCGTCGGCCACGACCCGCACCGGGCGCTTGGCCTGCGCGAAGGCGAGGAACGGGTCCCAGATCGACCACGCGTCGAGGCTGCCCTGCTCGAAGGCGGCCGCGCCCTCCGGCGCCTGGAGATAGGCCGGCTTGATGTCGGAAAAGCTCAGTCCCGCGCGCTTCAGCGCGGCGGCGAGCAGGTAGTGGCTGCCCGAGCCCCGGGAGACGCCGACCGTGCGGCCCTTCAGGTCCGCGATCGTGCGGATCGGCGACTCCGCCGGCACGATGATCGCCTCGGCGGAGGGCGCGCCGCGCTCGCGGGCGTAGAAGGTCAGCGGCGCCCTGGCCGATTGCGTGAAGATCGGCACCGCGTCGGCGACGTCGGCGTGGATGTCGACGGCGCCGGCCGACATGGGCTCGATCACGCTGGTGAACAGGTGCCAGCTCGGCGCGAACCCTAGGGGGGCCAGACGCTCGGCCAGCGTCCCCTTCACCTTCAGCACGGTGAACAGCACCGAGGAGCGCTGCATGCTGATCTTCACCTCGCGGGGACCGGCCCGCACCGCCGGTGCGCCGAGCGCCACGGTCGCGGCCCCGCCGAGGCAGGCCTGCAGCACCGCTCGGCGGGACGGGGCGATCCGGCTCAACGTGTCGTCGGTCATCGAGATCTCACGGATCGGAAGGTCTAGTTGAATGAGAGGCCGGATATGCGCGCCGGACGGAGATTCTTCGAAGATCCGCGCCGCATCCCGCTGCGCACTATTGAAGACCGGCGCCGATGATCGGATCAATGGAATAGGATTTCTATTTCGTCGCGGGATGGAAAAGCGTGTCCTCCCGATGACGGTGCGCGCAGCAAAGGCATCTCCCGATCGCAGGGGTGTGCCGGTCCCGTATCGTCGGCGGCTTCGGCTGCCCCGACGGCAGGGCCGGACCAGGCGCCGCAGAGGATCTTCGTGACGGTCTCTGTGGGTGAAGAAAGGTATTTTCTCCAAGGATCGACACGTAAATCAAAACTATTTCCGAGGGAGATCTGCCGAGATGAAGGTCCCAAATGCCTGGCCGGCGTCGGGATTCAGCTTGAGTACGGAGATCATCTCACCGATTCCATGGCCGTGCGCCCGGTGGCGCGGGTCGGATCGGGAACAGGAAGCCATGTCGCAGACGGAAGCGGGGTGGGGTGCGGGGCCGAGCGCGCGCTACGAGGCGCTGGCGGACCGGTTCCGCCCGGTCTTCGCCGAGATCCGCGCCACCGCGGTCGAGCGGGACCGCACCCGCGGCCTGCCCCATGCCGAGATCGGCTGGCTGCGGGAGGCGAACTTCACCACCCTGCGCCTCGCCGCCGAGGAGGGCGGACACGGCGCCAGCCTTCCGGAGCTGTTCGCGCTGCTGATCGAGCTGTCCCAGGCGGATTCCAACGTCACCAACGCCCTGCGCGCCCATTTCGGCTTCACCGAGGACGCGCTGTGCTCCGCGTCGGCCGCGTGGCGCACCGCCTGGATCGCCCGGATCGGTGCCGGCGAGACGATCGGCAGCGGCGTCTCCGAGACGGGTCCCGCCAAGGTCGGCGCCTTCGACACGGTGGTCCGGCGCCGCGACGGGAGTCACGTCGTCGACGGCCGGAAATTCTACACCACGGGCTCGCTGTTCGCGGATTACATCCATCTCTCGGCCGAGGACGAGGCGGGCGGCGCCGTGACCGCCGCGGTGCCGGTGCGCGCCCCGGGCGTGACCATCGTGGACGACTGGGACGGGTTCGGGCAGGCGCTCACCGCCAGCGGCACCGCGACCTTCGAGGACGTCGTGCTCGATCCCGCGCTGATCAAGCCGGATCCGGCGCGCTTCCCCTACGCCATGGCGTTCTTCCAGCTGGTGCATCTCGCCACGCTCGCCGGGATCGGCCGGGCCGCGGCCGAGGACGTGGCCCGGCTCGTGGCCGAGCGTGCCCGGGTCTACAGCCACGGCAATGCCGGGCGCGCGGCGGACGACCCTCAGATCCAGGCGGTGGTGGGGCGCGTCCGGGGGAACGCCTACGCGGCCGGCGCCGTGGTGCTGAAGGCCGCCGAATCCCTCCAGCGGGTCTACGACGCGCATCGGGCCGGCGACGGCGCGGCGACGGAACGGGCGACGACGCTCGCCGATGTCGAGGTCAACCAGGCGGTGAGCGTGGTGACCGATCTCGTGCTCCAGGCCACGACGAGCCTGTTCGACGCGCTCGGCGCCTCGGCGGTGAAGGTGGGCCTCGGCCTCGACCGCTACTGGCGCAACGCCCGCACCATCGCGTCCCACAACCCGCGGATCTACCGGGACCGGATCGTCGGGGCCTTCGCGGTCACCGGCGCGCCGCCGCCGCGCCAGTACCGCGTCGGATCGGCGTGAGGCGACCGTGCCGCGCCGCCGCGACCGCATGCGCCTGGGCGCGTTCCTGTACCCCGGCGGGCACCACGTCGCCGCGTGGCGGCACCCGTCCGCGCAGGCGGATGCCGGGATCAACGCCGCCCATTACCGGCAGATCGCCCGGACCGCCGAGGCCGCGAAGTTCGACCTGATCTTCCTCGCCGACGGCGTCAGCATCCGGGGCGACGATCTCGACGCCCTGAGCCGCACGGCGATCCGCTACGTCGGCCAGTTCGAGCCGCTGACCCTGCTGTCGCACCTCTCGGCCGTGACCGAGCGGATCGGCCTCGTGGCGACGGCCTCGACCACCTACAACGAGCCGTTCCACGTCGCCCGCAAGTTCGCCTCGCTCGACCACCTGAGCGGCGGCCGCGCCGGGTGGAACCTCGTCACCTCGGCCGATCCGCGGGAGGCCTGGAACTTCAGCCGGGAGAGCCACCTCGCCCACGCCAACCGCTACGCCCGTGCGGAGGAATTCGTGGACGTGGTCCGCGGCCTCTGGGATTCCTACGCGGACGACGCCTTCGTGCGCGACCGGGACTCCGGCCGCTTCTTCGAGCCCTCGAAGCTGCACCTCCTCGCCCACGAGGGCGAACACTTCTCGGTCCGCGGTCCCCTCAACGTCCCGCGCCCGCCGCAGGGGCATCCGGTGGTGGTGCAGGCGGGCTCGTCGGAGGCCGGCAAGGCGCTCGCCGCCCGCACCGCCGAGGTGATCTTCACCGCCCAGCAAACCCTCGAGGACGCCGTGGCGTTCTACGCCGACGTGAAGGGCCGGATGGCGGGGCACGGCCGCGACCCGGACCACCTGAAGATCATGCCGGGCGCCTTCCCGGTGGTCGGCCGGACCGAGGCGGAGGCGCAGGACAAGTTCGCCGCCCTGCAGGCCCTGATCCACCCCGTCGTCGGCCGCTCGCTCCTGGAGCAGCTCACCGGCGCCGACCTCTCGGCCTACCCGGACGACGCGATCGTGCCGGACCTGCCCGAGACCAACGGCGGCAAGAGCCGCCAGGAACTGTTCCTGCGCCTCGCCCGGCGCGAGGGCCTGACCATCCGCGACCTGTACCTGCGCGCGGCCAGTGCCCGCGGGCACTGGGTGATCGTCGGGACGCCCGGACAGATCGCCGACGCCCTGCAGGAGCGCTTCGAGGCGCGCGGCGCGGACGGCTTCAACATCATGCCGCCGACACTGCCCGGGGGCCTCGACGATTTCGCCACCCTCGTCATCCCCGAACTGCAGCGCCGGGGCCTGTTCCGGCGGGACTATGAGGGCGCGACGTTGCGTGAGAATCTCGGCCTGCCCCGGCCGGCCGGCCGGGCGTGGCGGAGTGCCAGGGGATGAGCCATTGACGATGAGCTGTGCCGATGAGCCGTGACGATGAACCCCCGCCGGCGCGCCGCCGCTTCCTCGCACAGGGCGCGGCGGCGGCCGCGGCCGTCCTCGCGGGCGGGCCGGGCCGGGCGGAGGAGGCGTCGCCCCCGGCCGTTCCCGAATGGATGAAGAGCCCGGGCGCCGATGTCGGCAGCCAGACCTACGGCCGGCCCTCGCGCTTCGAGGACGGCGTGATCCGCAACGTCCCGAAGGGTCTGAAGCAGTATATCTCGGCGTCGAGCCGCACGCCGCTGCAGGATCTCGACGGCATCCTGACGCCCAACGGCCTGTTCTACGAGCGCCACCACGGCGGCATCCCGGACATCGATCCGGCCCGGCACCGGCTGATGATCCACGGGCTCGTCGAGACGCCGCTGATCCTCACCATGGAGGACATCCGCCGCTTCCCGTCGGAGTCGCACATCTACTTCCTCGAATGCTCGGGCAACCCGGGCTTCGAGGCCATCAAGGGGCGGACGGCGTCGGACCTCGTCGGCCTCGTCAGCTGCGCCGAATGGACGGGCGTGCGCCTCGCGACCGTGCTGGCGGAGGCCGGGCTCAAGCCGGACGCGCGGTGGGTCGTGGCCGAGGGGGCGGACGCCGCCGCGCTGACCCGCAGCATCCCGATCGCCAAGTGCCTCGACGACGCCCTGCTGGTCTACAGCCAGAACGGTGAGCGGCTGCGCCCGCAGCAGGGCTACCCGCTCCGGGTGCTCCTGCCCGGCTACGAGGGCAACATGAGCGTGAAGTGGCTGCGCCGGCTCAACGTCACGGCGGAGCCGGCCTATTCCCGCGAGGAGACGGCGAAGTACACGGACCTGATGGCCGACGGCACGGCCCGGCAATTCACCTTCGTCATGGAGGCCAAGTCGATCATCACGCGGCCCTCGGGCACGCAGCGGATCGCCCCCGGCTTCCACGAGATCACCGGCCTCGCCTGGAGCGGGCGCGGGCGGATCCGCGGCGTGCAGGTCTCGGCCGACGGCGGCGCGAGCTGGCGCGACGCGGCCCTGCAGGAGCCGGTGCTCAACCGGGCGCTGACGCGTTTCCGCCTGCCCTGGCACTGGGACGGCACGCCGACGACCATCGCGAGCCGGGCGATCGACGAGACCGGGTACGTCCAGCCGAGCTTCAACGCGCTGACGGCGGTGCGCGGCCTCAAATCCTTCTACCACAACAACGCGGTCGTGCCCTGGCGCATCGCGGCGGACGGCGAGGTGGCCAATGGCTATGCGTGAAGCCCGCGCCGCCGTCGGCATGGCCCTGGTGCTGGCCTGCGCCGGGCCGGCGCGGGCCGGCGAGCGCCTCGGGATCGGTCGCCCGGCCTCGCAGGCCGAGATCGCCGCCTGGGACATCGATATCGACCGCGACGGGCGGAAGCTGCCGCCGGGGAACGGCAGCGTCGCGCGGGGGCGCGCGGTGTTCGACGCGCAGTGCGCGTCCTGTCACGGCGGCCGGGGCGAGGGCGGGCTCGGCGAGCGGCTCGTCGGCGGGCAGGGCACGCTCGCCTCGCCGAAGCCGCTCAAGACCGTCGGCAGCTTCTGGCCCTACGCGCCGACCCTGTTCGACTACATCCGGCGAGCGATGCCGATGAACGCACCGCAATCGCTCAGCGCCGACGACGTCTACGCGGTCTCTGGCTACGTCCTGTACCTGAACGGGCTCGTCCCGGAGAGCGCCGTGGTCGATGCCGCCACCCTGGCCGCCGTCCGGATGCCGAACCGCGACGGGTTCGTCCCCGATCCCAGGCCGGACGTGAAACCCTGACGGGAGCGGCATGCCCGCCGCAGCCGGTGCCGGATCGCGCCGCGCCTGCCCGGGGCGGGATCGCGGGGCGCGGCGCCGACATGTCTGGCCCTCAGCGGACGACGCCCCAGCGCCGCACCGTCACCCGCTCCAGGGTGGCGAACACGCCGTTCTCGATGACGAGCCCGATCAGGATGACCAGGAGCAGGCCGGCGAAGACCCGGTCGGTGTAGAGCTCGTTGCGGTTCTGATAGATGTACCAGCCCAGGCCGCCCTTGCCGGAGGCCGCCCCGAAGACCAGCTCCGCCGCGATCAGGGTCCGCCACGCGAAGGCCCAGCCGATCTTGAGACCCGACAGGATCGCCGGCAGCGCCGCCGGGATCAGCACCTGCCAGACATACGCGAGGCCGGCCAGTCCGTAATTGCGTCCCGCCATGCGCAGGGTGTCCGGGACGCCCTGGAAGCCCGCGAAGGTGTTGAGTGCGAGTGGCCACAGGACCGCGTGGACCAGCACGAAGACGAGGCTGCCGTTGCCGAGGCCGAACCAGAGCAGCGCGAGCGGCAGCAGCGCGATCGCCGGCAGCGGGTTGAACATCGCCGTCAGCGTCGAGAGCAGGTCGCGGCCGAGCTGTGTCGAGACCGCCAGCGTCGTCAGCCCGAAGGCGAGGACGACACCGATCAGGTAGCCCTGCGCCAGGACCGCGAGGGAGATCCAGACGCGCGCGACCAGCTCCCCGTCGGCCAGCCCCTCCACCAGGGCCGACAGGGTCGCGGTGAAGCTGGGCAGCAGGAGATCGTTGTTCTGGACGCGCGCCAGTGCCTCCCAGGCCGCCGCCAGGACGGCGAGGATCAGGCTCTTGCGGAGCCAGCCCTGCTGCCAGAGCCGTGTCGACAGCGGCAGCGCCCGGGCGACCGGCGCCCCCGCGAAGGGCGGGAGGGGGCGGTCGTATTCCGGCCGGATCGGCGGCAGGGCGCGGCTTCCCGAGGCGAGCGGCGGGGTCACGGGGCGGCCCTCGCCGCAATCTCCGCCGCCGGTTCGAACAGGCGGTCGTGCAGGCGCTGGGCGGCGGCCTGGAAATCGCGGCTCCCGAGGCTCGTCAGGTCGAAGGCGTGGCTGTTGACCTCGCTGCGGACGCGCCCCGGATGGGGCGAGAGCAGCGCCACCCGGTTGCCTACCACCAGGGCCTCCTCGATGGAGTGGGTGACGAACAGCAGCGTGAAGCGGACCTCCTCCCAGAGCGCCAGCAGCTCCTCCTGCATCTTGCGCCGGGTGAGGGCGTCGAGGGCCGCGAAGGGCTCATCCATCAGCAGCACCCGGGGCTGCATGGCGAGCGCCCGGGCGATGGCCACGCGCTGCTTCATGCCGCCGGAGAGCTGGTGCGGGTAGCTCCCGGTAAACGGCGTCAGGCCGACCTTGTCGATGAAGTGGCGCGCCCGCTCGGCGGCCGCCCGCCGGCCGAGGAGGCCGGAGGCCCGCAGCGGGAAGGCCACGTTCTGCAGCACGGTCTTCCAGGGCGGAAGCTGATCGAATTCCTGGAAGACGACGATGCGGTCCGGCCCCGGCCCCCGCACCGCGTTGCCGTCGAGGGTGATCGTGCCCTCGCTCGGTGGAAGGAAGCCCGCCACCGCCTTGAGCAGGGTGGACTTCCCGCAGCCAGAGGGACCGAGCAGGACGAAGCGGTCCGCCTCGTAGACGTCGAGGTCGACGCGGTGGGCGGCGCGGACCACGCGGGTCGGGGTCCGGTAGTCCAGGCTGACGCCCGCGATGCGCAGGAGCGGCGGCGGCAGCGCGGCGGGCGCGGGCTCCCCGCCATCCTGAGCCGGCGCGTCCGGCTCCGGCATCGCGGGCCTCGCGCGCGCGTCGGTCAGGGTCATCGAGGCCGCCCGCTCAGCTGCCCGCCGCGGTGCGCGGGCTGTCGAAGAAGTAGTCGGTCAGCGCCTTGGGCTCCGTCTTGATGGCGCCGACGCGGTGCATGAACTGGCCGAGGCCGAGGGTGTTCTGCGGCTCGACCTTGAAGCTGACCTGCGGGTTCCTGATCACCTTGAGGAGCAGGTCGCGATCGATCCGGCTGTTGCTCGCCTTGATGTAGATGTCGGCCGCCTTCTCGGGGTTCTCGGTGACGAACTTCGCCGCCTCGTCGAGCGCGTCGAGGAAGGCCGCGTAGGTCTTGGGGCTGTCCCGGTAGAAGCGCTCGGTCCCGTACAGCACGGTCGAGGAGGCCGGACCGCCCTGGACGTCGTAGGAGCTCAGCACGACGTGCGCGTTCGGGTTCTCGGCCAGCTCCTGGTCCTGGAAGGGCGGATTGCCGAAATGGGCGGTGATCTCGGTGCCGCCCTTGATGATCGCGGCCGTCGCCTCCGGGTGCGGGACGGCGACGCTGATCCTGTCGAGCTTGGCGAACTCCTTGTCGCCCCAGAGCTTGGCGGAGGCCCATTGCAGGATGCGCGACTGGACCGACACGCCGACCGCCGGCACGGCGACGCGATCGGCCTCGGTCAGGTCCGCGATCGACTTCACCGCCGGCCGATTGCTGACGAGATAGTAGGGAAAGTTGCCGAGCGAGGCGATGCCCCTGACGCCCTGCCGGCCGCGGGTGCGGTCCCAGATGGTGAAGAGGGGCCCGACACCGGCACCGCCGACGTCGATCGACCCGGAGAGCAGCGCGTCATTCACGGCCGAGCCGCCGGAGAGCTGCACATACTCCACCGCGATGTCGAGACCCGCGGCCTTGCCGTGCTTCTCGACGAGCTTCTGGTCCTCGATGACGTTCAGCAGCAGGTAGACGACCCCGAACTGCTTGGCGATGCGCAGCCGACCCTCCGCGGCGGCGGCGGGGCCGAGCATCAGCCCGGCGAGCGCCAGGCCGCCGGCCAGGGCCGCAATCCGCCTGCGCGAGACCAAGCTCCACCGTGTCTCGACCATGTCCGTCCTCGATAAGCCCGCGTCGATGGATCGATGCGGGTACCACTATAAGAAATGCACCGAAGATCTGACGTTTTGTTGGAGATCGGTCAACAAGAACCTTCTTTTACAATCTGCGTCATGAGAGATATAGATGTTCTCATATCAATCGCATCTTTGAAGGATCATTCCGTCAGAGGAGCGGACAACCCGGTCGCGCTCCACGTTCGATCCGGTGCGGTCGCTTCGGTACCGGGCAGCTGAGGTGCTGACGCGCGTAGCGGCTCTCGGGATGACACCGAGGGAGAGACCGGATCCCCGGCCGGCCATGGGCCTGGGCTGCCTCTGACCTGCCGGCCCGCATCCTCCACGGGCGGCGGTCGCGAGAACAAGACAGCAGTCGCGGCGCCGCGGCGCCGCTGTGTCCGTTCGGCCACGGCTGCCGTAACATTATTACATTCGCCTGTCTGGCCGTTGACCCGGCCGGGCACCGCGGCAACTATCCTCCCGCCAAGGTTCCCTGGCCCAGGCCCGGGGCTGAGACGGGCATTCGGTGCGCTCTTCGGAGCGCGGCCGGATCTGCCCCGCACCTGTCGACGGGGCGTGCCCGCTATCCACGGCCGCCGGTGCCCCGCACCGGGACGGTCCTGCGGCGGCGGCCCGCGTCAGGTGACCGGCCTTCGGCGCGATGACGTTCCTCGGGCGCGGTGCCCCAGCGGAGCGCGCGGTGCCGCCCGTCCGGGCGCGACGCCGCTCGCCTCCGCGCGGCCGCGCGCCGGCAGCAGCGAGTGTGTGGTGGCGAGTTCTGGACGACCGTCCTTCCGCGAAAGTCCCGGGCGGCGCCGGGGATACGCCGGCCCTGCGCGGGCGCGCCGCGGCAGCCCGCGCCTGGCACTGGCGGCCATGCTGTCGGCCGGCGCGCCGGTCGTCGAGGTCCGCGCGCAGGAGAGCGTGACCCTGGAGGAGCTGTCGGTCGAGCATGTCGGCGACGGTGCCGGTCTCACGACGGCGTCCGGGCGCGGGACCATCGGCCTGATCGGCCCGACCCCGGGCTACGGCGCGGGCACCGCCGTCAGCGCGACGCGCACGGCGACGCCGCAGATCGACGTGCCCGTGGCCGTGTCGGTGGCGCCGCGCGAGACGATCACCGATATCGCCGCCACCCGCGTCGACCGGGTCTTCGACTACCTGCCCGGCGTCGCCCGGCAGAACAATTTCGGCGGCCTGTCGATCTTCAGCTACGCCATCCGCGGCGTCACGACCTCCGAGATCTACAAGAACGGCTTCCCCCTCAACCGGGGGACGCCGCCGCCGCCGGATGCCCAGAACATCGAGCGCATCGAGGTGCTCAAGGGCCCGGGCGCGGCCCTGTTCGGGCGCAGCGATCCCGGCGGCCTCGTCAACCTGATCACCAAGCAGCCGACCGCCGAGCGGTTCGTCGAGTTCGGCAACCAGGTCGACTCGTTCGGCCTGACCCGGGGCACGATCGATGCCGGCGGCGCGCTGAGCGCGGACGGCACGGTCCTCTACCGCTTCAATCTCGCCGCCCAGGGCGCGGGCAGCTTCCGCGATTTCGTGGACAGCGACCGGCTCCTCGTGGCGCCGGTGGTCAGCTGGCAAGTCACCCCGGACACGCGGATCACGGTCGAGACCGAGTTCGTGAAGAACCGGATCGTCTTCGACCGGGGCGTCATCGCGCTGAACCGGCAGCTCGGATTCCTGCCCGTCTCCCGCTTCCTCGGCGAGCCCGGCCAGAGCACCTATCAGAACAACAACACTCTGCAGGTTCGCGTCGACCACCGGTTCGACGAGAACTGGCAGCTTCGCCTGGCGACCTACTTCAACACGGGCGATCTCGCGGGTGAATCGGCGGAGATCCGCGCCATCGCTGCCGACAACCGCACGGTCTCGCGCGACCGCAACGTGCGCGACTACCGCTGGGACGTGGCCGTCGGCCAAGCCGACCTCGTCGGGCGCTTCGATACCGCCGGCATCGGCCACACGCTTCTTCTCGGCATGGACCGGGAGAGCACCGACAGCCGCACGCAGTACTTTCGCTCCAACTTCCGCACGAGCCCGTTCGCCCTGGACATCTACGCCCCGGTCTACGGGCAGGCGCTGCCGCCGATCACCATCCCGCGCAACAACCTGGAGCGGATCACCAACACCGGCCTCTACGCGCAGGACGAGATCGTCCTGAGCCCCGAATGGCGGGCGCTCGTCGGTGTGCGCCTCGACATCTTCGAGCAGAGCTTCCGCGAGCGCGCCGTTCGCAGCCAGGTCGACCAGTCGCGGGTGGCCGCGTCGCCCCGGGCGGGCCTCGTCTACAGGCCGATCCCGGAACTCGCCCTCTACACCAACGTCGGCACGAGCTTCCGGCCGAATACCGGTCCGGACGCCGCCGCCGTCACCCGCGGCACGGCCCTGCCGCCCGAGACCGGCCTCGGCTACGAGGTCGGCGCCAAGTCCGAGCTGTTCGGCGGCAGCCTGCTCCTCACCGCCGCGGCCTTCCGCGTGGAGCGGGAGAACGTGCTGACCCCCGACCCCGCGAATACCGGCTTCTCCCTCGCCGCCGGGGCCGTCCGCAGCCAGGGCTTCGAGCTGACGGCCCAGGGGCAGATCACGCCGGAACTGAAGCTCCTGGCCGGCTACGTCTACGCCGATGCCCGGGTGACCAAGGACAACGTGCTGCCGGTCGGGGCCCCGCTCATCAACGTGCCGCGCCATTCCGGCAGCCTCCTCGCGGTCTACGAGCCGGAGGGCGCGTGGCGCGGCTTCGGTGTCGGCGGCGGCGTGCGGGGCGTGGGCACGCGCGCCGGCGACGCGGCCGGCTCGGGCTTCACGCTGCCGGCCTACGTCGCGGTCGACGCGCTCGCCTACTACCGCTTCGACAATGCCCGGATCGCGCTCAACGTCGAGAACATCTTCGACACCGCGTACTACGAGAGTTCGCTCAACGTGTTCCGGGTCTATCCGGGCTCGCCCCGGCGGATTACCGGCTCCGTGACGGTGCGGTTCTGATGGCGAGCCCGCGGCCACCTGTCCGGGCGCAGGTTCCGGGCGCGGCCCCCGGGCGAGAGAGCGGCCGGATGCGCCCGGGTGACCCGGCGCGTCGGGGCCGCCGCGAGACTGCCCCGCTCGCGGTACTCCGCAGCTTGGCCGGTTCTGCGCTATGTCGGATGGCGCGCGGCGGCGCAGGGCCGGGCGGCGGGGCCGAGGGGACGATGGTCGGGTGGGTAAGGGTTTGATGGAAGCGATCGTCCCGACCGATGGTACGGCGCGCCGCGGCGTGCGACGCCGTATCGGTCTGCTCTACCTCGTCCTGATCGCGGCCAACATCGCGGCCTGGATGTGGGCCTACAGCCTGTTCGCCGGCCAGCCGGCGCTGCTCTCGACCGCGCTGCTGGCCTACGTCTTCGGGTTGCGCCACGCGGTCGATCCCGACCACATCGCGGCGATCGACAACGTCACCCGCAAGCTGATGCAGGCGGGCCAGCGGCCGGTCTCGGTCGGCTTCTGGTTCGCGCTCGGCCACTCCACCGTCGTGGTGGTGGCCGCGGCCGCGGTGGCGCTGGCCGCGACCAGCCTGATCACGGCCTCGGAGGGCTACCGGGAACTCGGCGGCCTGATCGGCACCGGCGTCTCGGCCGCCTTCCTGATCCTCATCGGCCTCGTCAACCTCGTCGTCCTCGCGGGCGTCTGGCGCGCGTTCCGGCAAGTGCGCCGCACCGGCCGCTACGTCGAGGCCGACTTCGACATGCTGCTGGCCAACCAGGGCGTTCTCGCCCGGATCCTGCGGCCCCTCTTCCGCCTCGTGACGCGCTCCTGGCACATGTACCCGCTGGGCCTGCTCTTCGCGCTCGGCTTCGACACCGCCACGGAGGTGAGCCTCTTCGGGCTCTCGGCCGCCCAGGCCAGCCAGGGCACCGACCTCTGGACGATCCTGGTCTTCCCGGCGCTGTTCACCGCCGGGATGACGCTGGTCGACGCGACCGACGGCGTGCTGATGCTCGGCGCCTACAGCTGGGCCTATGTCCAGCCCATGCGGAAGCTGTTCTACAACCTCACCATCACCCTGGTATCGGTGGCGGTCGCGCTGGTGGTCGGAACGCTGGAGGCGCTGAACCTCCTGGCGGACAAGCTCAACCTTCAGGGCTGGCTCTGGCAGCGGATCGCCGCGGTCAACGACCATTTCGGCGTGCTCGGCTTCGGAATCGTCGGGCTCTTCGCGGCGGCGTGGCTCCTGTCGTTCCTCATCTACCGCCTCGGCCGGTTCGACCGGATCGAGGTCAAACCGGCCGATATCCCCTGACCGTCGTCGGCCGTGCCCACGCGGGACGTCCGGCGCCGGTGAGCGGGACCGACATCGGGGCGTGCCGGATGCGCGACGCGGGCCGAACCTACTCGGCCGCCTCGCTCAGCCTCAGGCCGGTGAAAGTCAGCGTCGCCGTGTAGATCGGCGCGCCCGCCGCATCCCGGACTACCACCGTGTAGGTTTGCCTGTCCCCGTCGCTCGGGATCTCCCATCGCGCGACGTCCGGGAGGGAGATCATCGCTTCTCTGCGCGCGGCGTCGAAGTCGGCGCACTCGGTCCCGTCCACGTCGCGCTGCAGCTGACCGTCGTGGATATCGAAGAAATAGCGCGGCACCCACGCCTCCGTGACTGGCTTCCCCTCACGAAAGCTAACCGGGATCAGAAACGCCGGTTCTCGGTGCCCGATCCGCGCCGCGCCCGTCCTCGCGGCCAGGGCGGGAGTTCGGCGCGGAACTCACGGTCGCGCTTCCGGCGAGAGGTCCGGCGGCGACCCGAGAGGGCGTCGCGCGGGCCCCTGCCGTCATCGCCTCAGGCGGCCCGCACGGTGGTCAGAGAGCGGCCACCTCCTCCGACAGATTCTCGGATTGCCGTGACCGTTCCGACGCCGACCTCACGGCGCGATAACCCGGGTCTATACCGCAGAGGACCGTCTTCGCGACCGCGTCCGCTTTGACTGACGGGAAGGCGGTGTCTCGCGCCTCCGCCACGGATCGTCGGACGATGCGAGCGGCGGGATTGACCGGGCATCCCGTGCTGTCTCGGATCGCGCGTCCCGACGTGTCGACCGGCGGTCGAACAGGTCGTGGCGCAGCCGGGTCATCCCCCCGAACGGACACGTCGCACGCGGCCTGGATCCGAACTCAGAGCGCCGCGAAGGCGCGCGGCACGACGAGTCCGCTTCGGCAACTCCGGGGCGGGCGCGTGACCTTGGAATGGCGGTCGCGGCGCCCGGGACTGTCTCAGCGGTCTCTCGTCTTCAGGGTACGAGAGTCCTGCGTCTTGTTCCCGTCGTCGGCCGGCGAGGCTCCCGGAACGCCGGTGTTGCCCGAGCCTCCGCCCCTCTCTCCGCTCTTCATCTGATCACCGTGCTGCATCCGCTGCTCGCCCGACCCGGAAGGAGCTGGCCCGGATGTCGATCCTCCCGCGGCGCCCTGTGCCGTCGCCGCGCCGGTCGCCCCGAGAAGGAGCGACGACACGAGGACAAAGATCCGGATTGAGGTCATGATGCTCTCCTGAAAACTACCATTGAGCAAGCGCAGAGAGCTGTACAAGTTCCGCAACATCTCGGAATACGGATCAGAATTTGACGATGTTATGTTTTTCTTATTGAATATTGCGGGTCAGCCTGCCGAAACATCCGACGGCTGGCCGCATGCGCGCGCATCCCGGACTCCCCGCGGCAACGCCCGCAGGACTTCCGACGCGACGCGGCGGACTGGGCTGACAGCGGTGCGGAGAACCGGTGGAACCGGCGCGCCGACGATGCCGGCACAAAATAACCGCCGCGGCCGAAGCCGGGCGGTCCAGGTGGTCTCGGGATGTCCAGAGTTAGACGATCGCGAGCCTCGCTTAATCCGCGCCGCGCGGAGCGGCCCGCCGTGCCGAACACACCGGCCGCGTCGTCCGGCGGGTTTCGTCGTGCTGGGACGCTCGCACGCTAGGTCCGCGTCGTCGGCGGCGATGCCGACGCGTCGGTGCTGATGCGCGTCCGCGACGAGGACCGGCGACCCATATAACCCTCGCGGACGCGCGGGCCTCCGGGACGTCGTCCGAGACGGCGCGGGGATCCTGCGAAGCAGTGGGTCAAAGCGGTGTCTGCCGATCTGAGCCGCGCGAAGCCAGGGGACGAGGATGATCGAGACGGTGCGCGACAATGTCGAGCAAGGCCGGTTCGAGTTGCAGGTCGGCGGCGACGTCGCCTTCGCGACCTACCGGCGCGAACCGGGCCGGCTCGTCATCGGCTACGTCTACGCGCCGCCGGTCCTGCGCGGCACTGGGGCCGCCGCGCGGCTCATGGAGGCGGTTGCGGCGCACGCGCGCGCCGAGGGCGATCGGATCGTGCCCTTGTGCGGCTACGCCCGGGCGTGGCTGCGCGGGCACCGGGCGCATCGCGACCTGCTCGCGTGAGCGCGCGATCAGGCGCGCGCCACGGCGGCTCGCCCGAGTTCCCGTCGCCGCCCGCCGCGCCCGGCCCGCGATCGGGTGCCCGGTTTACGGCATCCGTTGCGCCGCATGCCGCCGCCGGCGCTGGACGGCCTCGCGGACATGGGTGACGAGCAGTGCGACGAGGCGGATCTCGACGCTCTCCGTCCGCCGATGGGCCTCCATCCGGATCGTCTCCGCCGCGAGCGCGTCGGCCTCCCGTTCCAGCTGATCGAGCTCGGCCGGATCGGCACTCGAGACGGACAGCCAGATCTCCAGGAGGCGCATGACCCGGGTGGGCGGCTGCTGCGGCCGGAAGCGCCGATACAGGCCGATGCCCGCCGCGCCGAGCGAGGCCGCCGCGCTGATCATGAGCCCGACCCAGTAGGCCGCGTTCTGCGCCTGATCGCTCAGGCTGGGCTGGTTTCCGGTCAGGTACGCCGTGGCGCCCGGATGGATCGGCAGCGCCTGGACCTTGTCGTCGGTGTCGGGGGCCTCGATGCCGGCCAGATCGTCGTCGAGCGCGACGAGCCGCGGCTTGCCGGTGAGAACCTCGCGGGTGATCTCGCCCGCCAGCCAGTCCGGCATGGCGCCGCGGGCCACGAGCCGGTGACTGACGGATAGCGTGGTGATGTCGTCGCCCGGTGCCGGCAGGGAGCCGAGGAACGCGCCCTTGGGCACGTCGATCGTGTCGAGCACGGGGTGCTCCTTGGCGATCGCCGCCGCCTCGTCGACCTCGAACAGCTTCACCGCCCCGGAGCCTTTGCGCAGCGCTGTGAAGAGCGGCAGCCACAGCGCGCTGCCGACCGGGGCCACCACGAACACCGAACCGATCTGGCGGCTGCGGGCGGCCTCCGTCAGCTGATCGATCGTCAGGATCCTGCGATGCACGCTGCTCGGGGGGATGCCGAAATGCGTCAGGATCAGGTCGAGCAGGCGCGGGTCGAGCTTCCGCCCGTCGAGGAGCCCGATGGTGCTGCCCCGCAGCTTGGCCACGCTGTCGACGGCGCTGCCCCCGGGCGCGACGAAGACCACCGCGTCGCGGCGCAGGATGACGAGGGTCTGCCCGTCCTTCGGCGCGGCATCGCTGCGCACCAGGGCGAGCTGGGTCTCGCCCTTGTCCAGGGCCGCCGACGCCCCGAGGCGATCCGGCTCGAAGATCGTCCGGATGCGCACCCGCGGATGCTGGGTCTCGAAGAGCTGCGTCAGGGCCTGGGCGGCCTCCCGGTCCTCGGTGCTGGTCTTGGCGACCGCGATGTCGAGGGAGAGCAGGCCGAGGAGGAGATGGACGAGCAGGGCGACGATGGCGGCCCCGGCGATGACCCCGAGGACGATGATGGTCGTTCTGGAACGCCGGATCATCCGTGCCGCGCTGATCTGCCGATCCGCCAGCATAGCGCGATCGCGCGGCCCAGTCTGCCGCGCGCCGACAGGATCGGACGACGCCCCGCCCCGTGATCGATCGGGCGGCGGCGCGCCGCGATCAGTTCATGTGGCGGTGCCGGTCCTGGACCTCCTGTAGGGCGAGCTTGCGGCCGAGCGTCATCAGCAGCGCGTCGGCCCGCACCTTCAGCTCCGCGTCCCCCAGCTCGCTGATCGCGTACATCGCCGCGATGGCGTGATCCGCCGCCTGTTCCAGGGGTGTCGCCTCCGGATACGGCGCGGCCTCGTCGGCGATGTCCTCCAGCATCCGCATCCGGGTGATGTCCAGGAGGATGCCGCTGCCGCCCCGCGGCCGTCCGACATGGTCGCCGGAGAAGCGGCCGCGCACCAGGACCCAGCGCGTCTGACCGTCCACGGAGGTCACCCGATGCTCGGCGAGGTACGGGGTGCCCTCGCGAGCACTGCGCCGGATCAGGTCCTCGACCCGCTCTCGGTCGTTCGCGTGGATGCTGTTGAGGTAGCGGGCGAGCGGAACGCCCTCCTCCGCTTCGACCGGATCGACGTTGTAGACCAGGGCGACGAAGGCGTCGGCGCGCACCCGGTCGAGGCCCGCATCCCATTCCCAGCGGCCGACGACGTCGAGCGCGTCGAGCGCGGTCTGGAAGCTTTCCGTGGTTGTTTGCCCGTCTAGGGGCTTAAAAGCTGCCACCCGAGCACCTGTGTTCTGTTAACTATAACATAGGTTGGTCCCAAAATTCTGCAACCGCAAGGGGTGTGGCTCTGATAGCAAACAACTGTGGCGTGCCGGACACGGGGTCGCGCGACGGGCTGTCGGGGGCCGCTCGCTTCGTCCTCAGCTCCTAGGGTCGCCGTGTTCCGTGAAACGCGGCTCGCCGAGCCGGCTGCCCGCGCCAGCCGCACTTGCCGATCCGAGCCAGAACACCCATCATGACCACAGTGGTCACGGAGGGTGCCTTGCAGGAGATTCAGCTTCGGGACGCCAAGGCAACGCTGTCGGCCGTCATCGACCAGGCCAAGCAGGGCGAGCCCTCGATCATCACGCGTCATGGCCGGCCCGAGGCCGTGCTGCTCAGCTTCGAGGACTGGCAGAGGCTGTCCCGCGTCCCGTCGTTCGGCCGCCTGCTCATGGCCGCGCCCGTCGCGGCGGACGACCTCCCCTCCCCGTCCGGTGGGCTCAGAAGCTCCGAGCTGTGACGCCGTGTACCTCGTCGACACCAACGTCCTCTCGGCCGGCGCGCCGACCAAGGCCGTTCCGGCCGTCGAACTGATCGACTGGATGGACCGGAACAGCGCCGGGCTCCACCTCTCCGTCGTCACGATCGCCGAGATCGAGGACGGCATCGCGAAGAGCCGCAGGGAGGGCGCCGCGCGCAAGGCGGAGCGTTTGGCGGAGTGGCTGGAGACCTTGCTGCACCTGTACGCCGCCAAGGTTCTCCCGATCGATCTCGCCGTCGCGCGCCACATCGGCGGGTTGTCCGATCTGGCGCGCGGCCAGGGGCACGCACCCGGCTTCGCGGACCTCGCGATCGCCGCCACGGCGCGCTGCAACGGCTGGACGGTTCTCACCCGGAATGTGCGGCACTTCGCGCCGCTGGGCGTTCCCGCGTGCGATCCCTTCGTGGCGCTGCCAGCCGATCGGCGGTGACGGCGTTGCGCCTGTCGCCACTGGGCAGCGACGGCGTGCCGATCGACCCCGGGGCTATCGGGGCGGTGCGCGGAACTCGGCCGTGAGGTCCGCGAAGGCTGCCTGCAGGAAGGTGTCCACGGCCCGATCTCCGCCCGCCTGGACCCAGGCCTCGATCGCGAGGCGCATCGCACCGAGCGACCCCATGGCGACGAGGCGCAGCGCGGCGCTGCGGGCCGGATCCGGCCAGCGCTCGATCAGCGCGGCATGCAGGGCCTGCTCGTGCAGACCGTAGGCCGCCTGCTTGCGGGCCTTCAGGGACTCGCTGGACCGCATGACGCGGTCGATGCTGATGAACTCCCGGGTCCGGAACCCCGTCGACAGCGTCAGCAGGGCGTCGCGAACGACCTCGACCGGGACCTTGCCCTCCGGTTGGGCCAGGACAGCCTTGCGCAGCGACGCACCGAAGCCGCGCATCTGCCAATCCAGCAGAATCTCTTCCTTTGACTTGAAGTAGTAGAAGAACGTCCGACGCGAGATGCCGGCCGCCTCGGCGATGGAGTCCAGGGTCGTGGCCTCGTAGCCGTGCTGGCTGAACAACCTCAGGCCGGTCTCGGCGATCCGTTCCAGTGTCTCCTGCCGCTTTCGCGCGCGCAGGCTGCCGGGCTTCGGTGGCGGGCTTCCCATGCCGGCGTTGTCGCATGCGATTTCGCACTTGCAAAGTTGCACGCGGTGCAATTATATTTTTTGCACCGAGTGCGATTTTCTTGCACGGCGTCGCCGGGTCTCTGGCGGGCTCGGTTGCCGTTGGCGCACGCGTCGGCGGCCGAAATCTGGCCGGCGCGCTGTGACCGGCGATGCGCAGCCCTGCGGGCCGTCCTGTCACGGCTCCTCTCGCGAAAGCCCTGCCCCATGCTTGATCGCTCCAGTCCGACAGCGGCACGGCCGACGCACAACCGGCGTCAGGTCGGCGCCATGCTGCTGGGGACCCTGGCAGCGGGTGTGACCCGTCCGGCCGCTGCGCAGCCTGTCGTGGAGGACGTCCGGACCGTCGACTTCGACTGGGTCGACGAGGCGCGCCAGCGACCGGTGCCGGTACGCCTGTACTGGCCGAACACGTCGTCGCTCCGGCGGCGCGTCCCGCTCGTCGTGTTCTCGCACGGGCTCGGGCAGTCCCGGACCGGCTACAGCTATCTCGGTCGGCACTGGTCGTCACACGGGGTCGCGAGTCTGCACCTGCAGCACGTCGGCAGCGACACCACCGTGTGGACCGGCAATCCCCTGGCCCTGCTCGACCGGATCGAGCGGGCGGCGCAGGAACGGGAGGCGATCGCGCGGGCGCGCGACCTGCGCTTCGCCCTGGACCGGATCCTCGTCCAGGACGGGGGGGCTTTCGGAGAGCGGATCGACCCGCGCCGGATCGTGGCGGCCGGCCACTCCTACGGTGCCAACACGACGCTGATCGCGGCCGGCGCGCGCGTCATCCGCGACGGGCACCCCCTTCAGGCGCGGGACCCGCGGATCGCGGCCGGCATCGTGATCTCGGCGCCGCCCTTCTACGGCGAGCGCGACCTGCGGGCCGTCCTGGGCGCGGTCGAGATCCCGACCCTGCACGTGACGGCGACCGAAGATGTCATCCAGCTGCCAGGTCGCACCTCGCCGTTCAGCGACCGTCTCGCCGTGTACGAGGCGATCGCGACCCCCCGGAAGGCGTTGGCGGTCTTCCAGGGCGGCTCGCACAGCATCTTCACCGACCGTCCCCTGACCGGCGGTCTGAGCCTGAACCCGCAAGTGAAGGAGGCGACCGCCACCGGGACGCTGGCCTTTCTCGACCTGGCCTTCCGGGGCGATCCGGAGCCGCTGCGCGCGTGGTCCTCGACCTGGAGCCCGATCCTCGCCGTCGCGCCCGCGGGCTACGCGAGCGCGTCGCTGGCGCAACCCTCCGTAACGTCCCGCGGACGGGACCGGACGCGCGCGCACCCTGTTCAGCCGCTCTGACAGGCGGGTCATCGCCCCCTTCGGAGCCGAAACCGTGAGCCCGTTCTCGCCGTCGAGGTCGGCGCGCCGGGGCGGCGATCCCCGGGTCAGGTCGCCTCGCGCGTCGTCAGGGTGCGCTCGACCAGCTCGAGGATCCGCTCCCGGTCCGGCGCGGTCCCGAACAGGATCCGGTAGAGGATCGGCGAGACGACCCCGTCCAGGACCGCCTCGGGGTCCGGGAAGGCCTCGCCGCGGGCCAGGGCCCGATCCGCGATGATCGCGATCTGATCGCGCGTGAAGCTGCAGCATCGCTGGGCACAGTTCGCGTCCGACGCGGCCAGAACGTCCCGGATCATCGCCCGCCCCGGCGCGGACGACATCTCGTCCGCGTACTGTTCCGCCCAGGCCTCGAGATCGGTCCGGCCGCTGCCGGTCACGGCCGGCTCGGCGTCGGGACGCAGCCGCTCGACCGCGACGTCGGCGAACAGCTCGGCGAGCGTGCCCCACCGCCGGTAGATCGTCGACGGCGTCACGCCGGCCGCGGCGGCCACCAGGGGCACCGTGATCTCCGAACGGTCCGTCCGGGTCAGGAGCTCGCGCACGGCCGCCTGAACCGAGGTCTGCACCCGCGCGCTGCGCCCGCCCGGGCGCGGTCCCTGCCTCGTCGTCATCCTGCACTCTGCCGTCTAGGGCGCCACAAACGCAAAGATGTTGCGTTTGTGGCGCCAAGGGACTACGCATCAAACGCAACGGATTAGCGTTTAGGGTTGCCCATGACCAGCGACACCAACCTGAAAGTTGTGGCTGTCGCGGGCGGCGGCACGCTGTTCTTCCACGCGGCGGTGCTCGGCACCTTCCTCGCCGGGTCCGCCGCGCCGACGCCGCTGTACCGGTTCTATCAGGAGACCTACGCGCTCTCCCCTGTGCTCACGACCGCGGTGTTCGCGGTCTACGCGCTGGCCCTCCTCAAGGCGCTTCTCGTCGCCGGATCGATCTCGGACCACCTGGGCCGACGGCCGGTGATCTTCGGCGCGCTACTTCTCGAACTCGCGGCCATGCTCCTGTTCACGACCGCCAACGGCGCGTGGGGGCTCATCGCGGCGCGCTTCGTCCAGGGTGTGGCGACCGGTATCGCGGCGAGCTCCCTGGGCGCCGCGCTCGTCGACGTCGACCGGGGGCGGGCCCAGCTCGTGAACGCGATCATGCCGCTGATCGGGATGGCGGTGGGCGCGCTCGGGACCAGCGCGCTGGTGCAGTACGGCCCGCACCCGCTCCGCCTCGTCTACGCGATCCTGGGGGCGGTGTTCGCCGCGCAGGCCGCCCTCCTCTGGCTGACGCCCGAGACCGGGGAGCGCCGCACGGGAGCCCTGCGCGCCCTGAGGCCGCGCGTCGTGGTTCCGCCGCAGGCCAGACGGCCGCTGGCCGCGATCACGCCGACCAACATCGCGACCTGGATGCTCGGGGGCTTCTACCTCTCCATCGTCCCCTCGCTGGTCGTCGCCGCGACGGGCAGCCGGACACCGTTGACGAGCGGCGTCATGGTCGCGGCCCTGATGGTCGCGGGCGCCTTCGCGGTCGTCCAGCGGCGCGGGAGGGATGCGGCGGCCAACCTGACCATCGGGACGCTCGCCATGACGTCCGGTCTCGTCATCGTGCTCGCCGGCATGCACGGCGGGAGCGTGCCGGTCCTGATCGGCGGGACCCTGGTCGGCGGGGCCGGCTTCGGGACGAGCTTCCTCGGTGCCCTCGGGACGATCGTCCCGCTGGCGAAGCCGAGCGAGCGGGCGGAGCTTCTCTCGACCTACTACGTCGAGAGCTACCTGGCCTTCAGCCTGCCGGTGATCTGTGCCGGATATCTCGTGCGCCGGATCGGCTACGTGACGACCGCCGACATCTACGCGGCCGCCATCGTCGCCATGAGCGCGGCCGGGTTCCTGGCTCGGCGGGCGATGGCGTCGCGACGCGCCCTGCCCGGCTGATACTTGGTGCCGTGGCCGCAGCGGGCCGGAAGCGGCCGGTCCGGTTCCGGCGCCCCGAGCAGGATCGCGGAACGCGGTGACAAGCGCCGCAGCGCGTAGCTCCCGCAAAACGTTCACGCGCGATTGAGTGCCGCGCAATCCGGAACGCCGGGCGCCGCCACCGGTTCTGTCCGGACTGATCGGGAGACAGATCTTGCAAGCACCTGTGCGCTACGGCCCGGATGTCGAGACGGTGAGGCCGAACGAGGCGGAGACCATCGCGGGACTGTGCGAGACCTTCGACACGATCCTGCGGCGGGTCGCCGACGATTCCGGCCACGCCGTCCGGTCGGTGCACGCCAAGGCCCACGGGATCCTCGAGGGCGTGCTGCGGATCGAGGACGGCCTCCCGCCTGAGCTGGCCCAGGGCCTGTTCGCAGAGGCGGGCGAGCACGCGGTCTACATGCGCATGTCGACCAATGCCGGCGACGTCCTGCCGGACGCGGTGTCGCTGCCGCGCGGCCTCGCCCTGAAGGTCCTCGACGTCCCGGGCGAGCGTCTGCCGGGCGCGGAGGGCACGACCCAGAACTTCATCATGGTCAACGGACCTGTCTTCCAGGCGCCGAACGCCGAGACGTTCCTCGGCAGCCTGAAGCTCCTGGCCGGCACCGCCGACCGCGCCGAGGGGTTGAAGGTCGCCGCCTCGACGGTCCTGCGCGGCGTCAACAGGGCGCTCCAGGCCGTCGGCGTCGAGAGCCCGACGATCGCCGCCCTCGGCGGCGCGCCCAACGTCGATCCGCTCGGTGAGACCTATTACAGCGTCACGCCGTTCCGCTACGGCGACCACATCGCCAAGTTCTCCCTGCGGCCCGTCGCGCCGGCGCTGACCGCGCGCACCGGCACCGCGATCGACGCCTCCGGCCGGCCGAACGCGATCCGCGAGACCGTACAGTCCGAGATGGCCGGCACGGAGGGCGTGTGGGAGTTCCGGGTGCAGCTCTGCCGCGACCTGGAGCGCCAGCCCGTCGAGGATCCGACCGTCGCCTGGGATGAGGCGGCGGCGCCGTTTCACCGGGTCGCCACGATCACGGTCCGCCCCCAGGACAGCTGGGATCCGGCCCGCGTGCGGGCGGTCGACGAGGCGATGCGGTTCAGCGTCTGGACGGGTCTCGAAGCGCACCGGCCGCTCGGCAACATCAACCGCGCCCGGAACGCGCCGTACAGGCACTCGGCCGCCTTCCGCGAGCGCTTCAACGGCTGCCCGATCCACGAGCCGGCCGCCGCGCGCTGAGGGCGTCGTCGCGCGCGGATGCGGCGGTCCCGCCGCCGGCCGCGAGACCGGCGTGACCGTCCCGGCCCGGCCGCGTTGAAGCAGATCAGCGTCGCGCACACGGGACGGCCGGCTTCGGCGCGATCCCGGGACGCGGACTCGAGCGGAGGCATGCATGCGAGACTTTACCGTCGCCTGGGACGCGGCGCGGCTGGCCTGGGTGCGGGAGCGCGTGCGGGCCTACCGCATGCCGCGCCTGCCGACGGGAGCCGGCTGGCGCTACGGCTGCGATCCGGACTTCCTCGCCGCCCTGCGCGCCCACTGGCTCGACGGCTTCGACGAGGCCGCCGCCGCGACCGAGCTCAACCGCTTCCCGCAGATCCTGGTCCGCGTCGAGGATCTCGACCTGCACGCGGTCCACGTCGTCGGCGAGGCGGAGGGCCGGCGCCCGCTGCTGCTGATCCACGGCTGGCCGGGCTCGATCTACGAGTTCTGGTCGGTGATCGAGCCCCTGGCCTTCCCGTCGCGCCACGGCGGCCGGCCGGAGGACGCGTTCGACCTCGTGATCCCGGCGCTGCCCGGCTTCGGCTTCTCGGGGAAACCCGCCGCGCCGATCGGCGCGCGCACCGCCGCGCGGCTGTTCGACCGCCTGATGCGCGAGGGACTGGGCTACCCGCGCTACCGGGTTCAGGGCGGCGACTGGGGCGCCGGGGTCGCGGCTTGGCTCGGCCTCGACCACGCCGGCGCGCTGGAGGCGATTCACCTGAACTACCTGCTGGTGCAGCCCGATGCCGAGCCGGAGAGCGCGGCGGAGCGCGCTTGGCAGAAGGAGGCCGCGGCCAGCCAGCAGGTGCTCGGGGCCTACGCGCAGCTCCAGGGCACCAAGCCGCTGTCCCTCGGCTACGCCATGGCGGACGAGCCGGTGGCGCAGCTGGCGTGGCTGGTCGAGCGCTTCCACGACTGGGCCGACCTGCGGGAGCGGCCGTTCGCGCAGGTGTTCTCGAACGATCAGCTCCTGACCAACGCCCTGCTCTACATCCTGACCGATTCCTTCGCGACGGCGACGTGGTTCTACGCCGGCGCGCAGCGGGAAAGCGTGCGCCGGATGCCGCCGGGGCGGCGCGTCACGGTGCCGACGGCCTTCGCGGCCTACCCGGATCCGCGCACGCCCACGCCGCCGCGGGACTGGTTGGAGCGCGGCTACGCGGTCTCGCGCTGGCAGACGATGCCGCGCGGCGGGCACTTCGCCGCCATGGAGGCCCCGGACCTGTTCGTCCAGGACCTCCGGGCGTGGGGTCGCGGCTGACGGAGTCATCCCGCCGCATCCCGGACCCGGCCGCGCCCTGAGGCGTTGGCCGGGCATATCCCCCATCGTCGTCATGGAGTGCGCGCTATGAAGCTTGCAGGAGGCGTTCGCGCCGGGCTGGCCGTGTCGTTGATGTCCGGCGCGGCCGTGCTGGCAGGTCCCGCCGCGGCTCAGGACACGAAGCCCGCGCCCGCGACACTCACCAAGGTGGCGGGCTTCGCCCATCAGGTCACCGGCATCACCGTCAGCCGCGACGGGCGCATGTTCGTCAACTTTCCCCGCTGGAGCGAGGACGCGCCCGTCTCGGTGGCCGAGGTGAAGGACGGCAATCCTGTCCCCTACCCGGACGCGGAGTGGAACAGCTGGCGCAACGCCAAGAAGGACGAGGTCGACCCGAAGACCCACTTCGTCTGCGTGCAGAGCGTCGTGGCCGACGGCCAGGACCGTCTCTGGGTGGTCGACGCGGCCGCACCCGCCATGGCGCACGTCGTCAAGGACGGCCCCAAGCTCGTCGGCATCGACCTGAAGACCAATCGGGTCGTGAAGACGATCCCGTTCGACACCAGCACGGTGCTGCAGGCCTCCTACATCAACGACGTGCGGATCGCGCCGGACGGCAAGACCGCCTACCTGACGGATTCCGGCGCCGAGGGGGCGCTGATCGTGGTGGATCTCGACAGCGGGTCCGCCAAGCGCGTGCTGTCCGGCCATGCCTCGACCATGCCGGACAAGAGCGTGACCGTTCAGTACGACGGCAAGCCGCTGCGCCGCCCGGACGGTCGCGGCGTCGAGTTCTCGGCCGACGGCATCGCCCTCTCGCCGGACGGGAAGACGCTGTACTGGCAGGCCATCAAGGGCGAGACGCTCTACAGCCTGCCGACCGACGCGCTCACCGGCTGGGCGACCGCCGCCTTCGTGCCCGAGACGCTCAGCGACCGGACGCTGGAATCGAAGATCGTGACGGTCGGCGAGAACGGTCCCGCCGACGGCCTGCTGATCGCCCGCAAGGACGGCCGGATGTACGTGACCTCGCCGCAGGACAACGCCGTGAAGGTCCGCGACCTGACCGGCAACGGGAGCGGCCTCACCACCCTGGTGCAGGACCCGCAGCTGCGGTGGCCGGACACGTTCAGCGAGGGCCCGGACGGAACGATCTACGTGACGACGTCGCACATCCAGGACTCGGCCGACTACAAGCCCGGCGCACCGATCAGCCTTCCCACGGAACTCTGGGCGATCCGGTCAGGGCCGGGCGACGTCACCGGGTCCACGGCGCCCGGGACCGCACGCTGAGGGTGTGGGCCGCCCCGGCTGCGCCCGATCTTCCCGACGCAGACCTCCCTCGACCGGTCAGGTCGGTGGAGGCCGTGCGCGTGCTGCCGAGCGATCGTCGTCGGGCGGGCGCCCAGCCCGCGAGGCACCGGCCGGGCCCGACCGCGATCGCCCCCTCCGCGGCGCCGCGAACCGGATCCTCTAGATCAGCGCGTATCCCGCATCGGTCCGCTCGATCCGCCCGCGGGCGGCAAGGTGCATCCCGGTCACAACCAGACCTTCCGCCGCCGCGCGATCGAGGATGCGCCGGCGGGTCGCGATCGCCTCCGCCGGATCAGTGTCCCAGATGACGGTCCAGTCCGGGTGCGGCATCTGCAGGAGCCGCGAGTGGACGACGTCGCCCCAGATCAGCAACCGGTCCGCGCCGTCCGCGATCAGCACGCCCATATGCCCCGGCGTATGGCCGGGGAGCGGCAGCGCGCGGATGCCGGGGGCGAGTTCCGCCTCGCCCGAGACGCGGCGGATCCGATCGCGATAGGCGGTGAGCACGGCCTGCGCCGTCTCGAACATCGGGCGCAGGGCGGCGGGCGCGGACGCCTGCGCCCCCGCATCCGTCCAGTAGGCGACCTCCCGCTCCTGGACCACGAGCTCGGCATTCGCGAACCGCGCCAGCCGGCCCGTCGTCAGGAGACCGCCCACGTGGTCGGCGTGGAGGTGGCTCAGCCAGACGGTCTCGACCTGATCGGGCCGCACGCCCTCCGCCGCCAGCGCGGCGGTCACCCGGTCGAAGCCCGGCCCGAAGACGGTGCCGCAGCCCGCATCGAGCAGCCAGTGGCGCGCGCCGCGCCGGATCAGGAAGGCGTTGACCGGCTCCGGCGACGGACCGTCCGCGGCGAGACCGGCACCCTTCAGCAGGGCCCGCCCGGCCGGGCTCTCGACCGCGGGCATCATGCGCGGCTCCAGCGGGAACAGCCCGTCGCGCAGGGGCGTCACGGTGAGAGTGCCGACCCGATAGGGCCCGGGCGCGGCCGCGGCGGGGCCGCGCAGGCCGAGCGGCAGCAGGGCGGAGGCGGCGAGCAGGCCGCGGCGGGAGAGACGAAGGGCCATGGCGGGCTCCGCGGGAGACGGGACGCTGCCATCCTGCGGACCGGGTCGGCCTCGGGCCAGGGATGTCCTCCCGCCCGCGACCGGGCATTCTTCCCGCGTTGACCCGGCCCAGCTTGCGCGTCGGGACGTTCCCGGTGCCAGATCGGCGCGTCGCTTCGAGCCCGGCCGTTTCGCCCCCATGAGCCTGCCCGCGCATCTCGGCTTACGCCTCCTCGTGGTCGCCACCCTGTGCTTGGCCGGCGCGGTCGCCTGGACCGGCTTCGCGGCACACGCGAGCCTGCGCCGGGAGGCCGCGATCTCGGCGGATCGGATCGCCGCGCAGCTCGCGCGTCAGCCGGGCCTCGGCAGCGCCGGTCCGGTCGCGATGCCCGCCGCGCCGCCGCAGCCCGCGCCGGCCATCCTCACGATCCTGCCGGGGATCTGCGCCGACATCCAGCTCGGCGTCGAGCTACCCCGGCGCGTCTGCGGCGACTGGGATGGCCTCGATGCCGCCCCCGGGTGGTTTCGGGCGGCGCTCGCGGCGGACGCCGGGGCCGCGCCGACGATCCGCGCCGTCGTCTATCGGGAGCGCGCGATCGGCAGCGTCACGGCCTGGCCCGACCCGACCGCCGCGGCGGCCCGTGTCTGGCAGCGGGTGCGCCTCGCGGGCGGGCTCGCGCTCGCTCTGACGGCGGCGACACTGCTTCTCAACTGGCTCGCCGTCCTGCGCCTCGTCGCGCCCGCCGGGCAGATCGTGCTCGGGCTGGGAAACCTCGACGCCGCCCGCACCCGGTCGCCGCTGCCGCGCTTCGCCGCCGCCGAGTTCGATCGGATTGCCCGCGCCTGCGATGACCTCGCCGACCGGCTCGCCCGCGCCGAGGCGGCACGCGCGGAGCTGATGCAACGGCTCGTCACCGTGCAGGAAGAGGAGCGGCAGGCGCTCGCGCGGGACCTGCACGATGCCTTTGGCCAGTGCCTCGCCGCCGCGGGCGCGCGCGCGGCCGCGATCGAGCTCGCCGCGCCCGACGATCGCGAGGATCTTCGCGCGGACGCGCGCGGCATCGAGGCCGTGATCGCCACCATGCGGGAGAGCCTGCGCGGGGCGCTGGCGCGCCTCGAACTGCCCGACCTCGCCGAGACTGGGCTGGAGGACGCGCTGCGGGGCCTCGTGGCGGATTGGCGGGCGCAACTCAGGTCCGGCCCGGCCCTCCATCTCGACGTGGCCGGCGACCTCACCGACATACCCGCGACCGTGTCGGCGAGTCTCTACCGCATCGCGCAGGAACTCCTGACCAACGCCCTCCGCCACGGGAGGCCGAGCCGGATCTTCCTGCGGGTCGTCAGGGCGGAGACCGTGGCGCGGCCGGTGACGCTCACGCTGGACGACGACGGCAAGGGCGATGTGTCCCGCACCGCCTCCGGGACGGGCCGCGGGCTCGTCGGCATCCGGGCGCGGCTCGCCGCCCTCGGCGGCAGCTTCACGATGACCGGCACAGGCAGCGGGATCCGCGCCTGCGCGACCGTCCCGACCGCGGGCTGAGGCGCCATGGCCACGTCCATCCTCCTCGTCGACGACCATCCGGTGGTGCGCGAGGGCTATCGCCGCCTGATCGAGCGACAGCCGGGACTCGCCGTGACGGCAGAGGCGGCGAGCGCGGCGGAGGCCTACCGCCAGTACAAGGCGCACGGGCCGGACCTCGTGATCCTCGACCTGTCGCTTCCGGGACCGAGCGGCATCGAGGCCATCCGGCACATCCGCCAGTGGGACGGGGCGGCCCGCATCCTCGTCTTCAGCATGCGCACGGGGGCCGTCGTCGCGCGGCAAGCCTTCGCGGCGGGGGCGTGCGGCTACGTCAGCAAGGCGAGCCCGCCGCGCGAGTTGCTGGCGGCGGTGGCGGCCGTGCTGCGCGGCGAGCGGGCGATGAGCGCCGATATCGCCCACGCGATCGCCCAGGACGACGTCACGGGCGGGCGCGCGGCCGTCGACGCGCTGAGCCCGCGGGAGGTCGAGATCCTGAGCCTGACCGCGGGGGGAATGACCGCGCAGGCCGTGGCCGAGGCACTGTGCCTGAGCCTGAAGACCGTGCACAACAACCTGTCCGGAATCCGCGCCAAGCTCGGTGCTCGCACCGATGCACACCTCGTCTGGATCGCCGTGGGCGCCGGGCTCGTGTCCCCGCCCGAGGAGCTGGCCGGCAGGGCGTGACGGGCGCCATGCGTGCACTCCGACCTTCATCGAAGGCGCACGCGCCGCAACCGTCGCGTGCGCCGCCAGCGCGTCCTCCGGGCCGGCTTGCCGGTCGACGGCCGGCCCGTCCCGGTCGCTGAGGTCAGCATCTCGGGCAGCGTGATCGCGCGCGAGGATTTGTCTGACCGAAGGTTGATCCTTCCCAACATCCATCGATGAACGGCGCGGCGAGTTTAATCCGCGCCGGTGCGTGCGTGAGGGCACCCCGCGATTGTACGTCGTTACCTACATTGCCTTCACACTGTAAAATGACGTGCCAAGTCACGGTTCGAGATTTTGCCGAGACTGCGGATTAAACGACGATTACATGGCAGCGGCGTCGCTGCTCTTCGGTGGGGGGGCGGTCACGGACTTGCGCGGGCGCAACCGTACGCCGACGCCCGAGTGGTCGCTCGCGGATCTCCCGTCGGTCGTCGGTTCTCGCCCCGAGGAAGGCCGCGTTTCACAGCGCCGGAAAGTCGAAGCGGAGATTGAAGCGGGAGGCTCGCCATGACTGTCGGAACAACAATGACGCGCGGAGCGATCATCGGCCTGGTCGCGCCGTTCATCTGCATCAATGCGGCGCTGGCAGCCTCGTTCACGGGAACGGGCGGCGGCCCCGAGACCACGATCAACGCGCCGTACCGCTCGTCGGTGGGGCAGACGGTGCCGCCCGGCGCGGCGGCCGCGCCGCTGCACGACCCGCGCGAGCGGACACGGCGGCAGAAGGACCTCGACGCGGTCCTCGGCAGCGTCTGCGACAAGTGCTGACGCCGCCGCGACAGGTCCGCCTCACTTATCGACTGGCACGAACGGGATCGATCATTTGCGTCCTCCGCACGACATCCGCATCCTCAGCCAGGTGCGCTGCCACCTCGGTGAAGGACCGAGCTACGACCCGCGCACCGGCACGGCGTGGTGGGTCGATATCCTGGAAGCGCGCCTGTTCGAGAAACCGATCGCCAGCGCCCAGAAGGCGCTGGTCCACGTCCTGCCCGTTCAGGTCAGCGACATCGCGGCGATCGACGGCGCCCACCAGCTGCTCTCGGCGGAGGACGGCCTCTACGTCCGGTCGATCCGGGACGGGGACATCCGGATGCTCTGCCCCCTCGAGGAGGATCTGCTCGACAACCGCTCCAACGACGGCCGCGTCCATCCGAGCGGGGCGCTGTGGATCGGCACCATGGATCGCGACGCCACCAAAGGGCGCGGCTCGATCTATCACGTGGCCGGCACGAAGGTGCATCGCCTCTTCGGTGGCCTGACGATCCCCAACGGCATCAGCTTCTCGCCGGACGGCGCCACCGGCTACTTCGTCGATACCGACGTCGGCGTGCTTCACCGCGTCCCGCTGGATCCGAGGACCGGGCTGCCGCGGGGGCCGGTCGCGATCCATTTCGACCATCGCGGCGGCGCGGGCGCGATCGACGGGGCCGCCGTGGATGCCGAGGGCCTGATCTGGACGGCGCGCTTCGGCGCCGGCTGCCTCGACGCCTACAGCCCCGCGGGCGAGCGGGTCCGCACCGTCTCGGTGCCGATGCGGCAGCCGACCTGTCCGACCTTCGCGGGCCGCGACCTCGACCGCCTGCTGGTCACGTCCGCCTACGAGGGCATGGACGCGGCGGACCGCGCCGAGGATCCGGAGCACGGCCGGACCATCCTGATCGACGTGGGCGCGCGGGGGCTGCTGGAGCCGGCTTTCCGGCTCTGCGCCTGACTTGGCGTGTCCGGCCGAACACCGTCCCTCGCGCCCCCTCGGCCCGGGCGTCGAAGCCCAACCCTCAGGAGATTCCATGACCGAATCGGGCGAGCGCCCCTATCAGCCGATCGAAGCCTACGCTCTCCTCAGCAACTGCGAGGGGTGCGCGCTCGTCGCCCGCGACGGGTCGATCGACTGGGCCTGCCTGGAGCGCTTCGACGCCGACCCGGCCTTCTCCCGGCTGCTCGACCGCCGACGCGGCGGCCAATTCTCCATCCGCCCCGAGGGTCGCTACGAGACGACGCGGCAGTACCTGAGCCGCAGCAACATCCTGGAGACCACCTTCACCACGCCGGACGGCTTCGTGACCCTGCACGACTTCATGGTCGGGCCGGAGGGCGGCCCGCACCGGCCCCTGCTGGTTCGGCACGTCAGCGGCGTGTCGGGCCGCGTCCCGATGGTGGTCGCCTACCGGCCGCTGGCGGGCTTCGCCGAGGCCTTCGCGCCGCCGCAGATCGCGGGCGGCCGGGTGACGGCACCGGGATGCCCGGGCCTCGTCGCGGATGTCGAGCTCGTGCGGGACGGCGCCGGCGCCGCCGCGCGGTTCATCCTGGACGGCGGGCAGGCGCGGAGCTTCAGCCTCTACGGCGACGCTCTGCCGGACACGCCGCCGGACGCGCGCGCCCTGATGGAGCGGACGCGCAGCGCCTGGGTGCTGTGGACGCGGGACGCCGCCTATACCGGGCCGCTGGCGGATGAGCTGATCCGGTCGGCGCTCGTGCTCAAGGCGCTGACATACGCGCCGACGGGCGCGATGGTGGCGGCGGCCACGACCTCGCTGCCGGAGGAGATCGGCGGGATCCGCAACTGGGATTACCGGTTCTGCTGGATCCGCGACGCGTGCCTGTCCTTCTACGTCCTGAAGAAGTTCGGCATGCTGCGCGAGGCCGAGGCCTTCTTCGGGTTCGTGGCCGAACTCTGCGCGCGGGCGAAGGGGCGGCTGCGACCGCTCTACAGCGTCTCGGGCGAGGCCGATCTCGCCGAGGCCACGATCGCGCATTTCGAGGGCTGGCGGGGCAGCGCGCCGGTGCGGGCGGGCAACGAGGCCGCCGAGCAGCATCAGGCGGACGCGTACGGACAGGTGCTCGACCTGCTCTACCTCTACACACGCCTGGGCGGCACGCTCCCGGAGGCGATGCACGGGCACGGTGCCCGGCTGGCCGACATCTCCGCCGCGCACTGGCACCGGCCCGACGCCGGCCTCTGGGAGCCGCGCAAGCCCGAGCAGCGCTACCTCCACGCGGCGATCATGAACTGGGTCGCCCTGGACCGGGCGATCCGGCTGTTCGGCCCGCGCGAGACGTGGTGCCGGGAGCGCGACCGCATCGTCGCCTGCGTGAACGGCCCGGGGATCCACCGGGACGGCTACTACCCGCAATACCTCGGCGGGGACGACGTCGATGCCGCCCTGCTGATGGCGCCCATGGTCGGCTTCCCGGTCGACGAGGCCGCTTTCGCCCGGACCGTGGACGTCGTCATCGAGCGCCTCGGGCACGGCCACCTCGTCTACCGCTACCGGAACGACGACGGCCTGCCCGGCCACGAGGGCACGTTCCTGCTCTGCGCCTTCTGGCTGGTCGACGCGCTGCTCTGGCTCGGCCGGGACGCGGAGGCGCGGCTGCGCTTCAACGCCCTGCGCGCCCTTCAGAACGATGTCGGCCTCTACGCCGAGGAGGTCGCGCCGGACGGCGCGTTCCTCGGGAACTTCCCGCAGGCGTTCAGCCACCTCGGCTTCATCCACAGCGCCCTGATGCTCGACCTGTTCGACCACGGCGGTCGCGCGGCGGTGCAGGGCACCTACGCCGACCGGTCCCTGCGCGAGACGGCGCTGCGCCGGACCCCGACGCTCGGCGGGCCCGACTGATCGCCGCGCACCACCCGCCCCTCCCCTATCGCCACCCCTCGAGCGTCACCCGGAGTGCCCATGTCCCGATCCAGCCGTCACGAAGCCCGTCTCCTGAGCGTCGACGAGGCCGATCTCGTCGCGCGCTCCCATCATCCCAGGCTCGGTGAGGCCGACGACGGCGGCTTGGCGGAGCTGGTCGCGCGCCTTCGGGCAAGCCGCGACCGCGCGCGGGATATCTCCCGCCGGCAGCGCCGCGAGCTGCGCGGCAAGGCCGCCCCGTCCGGCGCGCGCGCCGCGGCGGACAACACCGGGACCCGCCGGAAGGCCGCGGTGCTGGCGGCCGCGGTGAAGCGCGCCAGCAAGGAGAGCGAGCGCAGGCGGAACGCCCGGGCGCGCGGTCGCCTGGTCACGAGCTCCCGCAGGGCGCTGGCGCTGAAGCAGGCCGCCGGCGATCACGGACTGGCGCGACCGACCACGCGCACCGCGCACGATGGCATGCAGCCCGTGCCCAACGACGGCCTCGCACCGTCGGGTGCCCTCGACAGCGCGGGGCACGAGATCGCGCGGCGTCGCGGCGGCGGTCCGCGGTAACGCTAGGCCCTGCCGGCTCCCGCGAGCGCTCCGGGCTGAGCCCTTCTCCCTCCGGCCACCGCCTCCGCGGCATCTCACCGGGAGCGGACAGGCCGGATCCGCCGCGCACCGCTCTTCCGGCCCCGACCGGTCGCGGGCGCGAGCGCGGGCCTACGCCTCGGGGTCCGAGCCGGAGCGGATCGCGCGAGGTCCCCGTCGAAGCTCCCGCTCGAAAATCGCGAACGCGCGCGTCGACACCGCGACAGACGCCGTCAGTCCTGGCAGGGTGGGATGAGATCCTGGCCCTGGGCCGATGCAGAGCGCGCGCCGACAGGTGGGGGCACGAGGATGTCGTCGATGCGGGGCGCCGCGCTGGTTCTCGGGACCCTTCTCGTCATCGCGACCTTCGTGTGGTTCATGTACTTCGTCCCCCTGGGATGTGCGATGAACACGACGGGTTGCCGGGAGACGTTCACCGTCTGGAGCGGCCTCGGCCTGGTCCATTTCTGGTCGCCGCTCCTGGTCGCAACCTCGGCGATCGTTTTCGGATTATCGGGCTCCAAGTAGATTGGCGGCATCATCGGATATCGATGGATGCGCACCGAGTCTCACAGTCGTCGACCGATCCGGTCGGGAGCGACGCGGTGGTCGTTGAGGCCCAGGCGAGCCCTGCGGTCGGGATCGTGGCGATGGCCGAGCAGACGTTCCCGTGACCGTGCCGGCGGGTCACAGCTCAACTTGCCGGCGGGGGGCGGCCCGTGCGAGGCGTCGCGTGCGACACTGCATGACGTGAGTTGATCCGCCGATCACATGACCCGCACCGTCGACCAGATCCGCGCGCGGCCCCGTTGCGGCGAGACGCAAGATCGGCGCGGACCGAGCGAGGCCTCCGTGGCGGACGGGCCTGCCCGCGACCGGACGCTCACCGCGCGAGTCCCGATCCTCGTCCCTCTTATCCGTGCGTGCACGCTCGATCGCGCCCGCACTCCGACGACCGCCGATCCGCGCCTCCGCTGTCGCGGCCAGGATGGCGTTCGCCGGCCAGAGCGGGATGCCGGTCCACACCGGTCTCGGCATCGGACAGTCCCGGTGAACGGGCGAGAACGGGACTGGGCCGCCCACGGCAACATCGCGCCGGCGCCTGCCGGACGAGCCGCGGCCCGCGAGGCGGGACCGCTCGCGACCACAGGGAAGGTACGGGAATGATCATCTGGTCCGGCTGGGGAATGCTGACGGCCCTGATCGCGGCGGCGGGCCTCATCGGCAGCGTGCTGCTGGATCCGGCGCTCGCCCGCCTGGGCGTCCCGACGCCCACGGGAGTCATCCTCGTGTGGGTCGTGGCTGCGGGCTTCAACTGGTGGCTCGGCACACGGCTGAACGGCCGGCCGGGCCGCGAGCTGCTCGACCCGCGCACGGGGCAGACGGTGATCCTGCGCCCGCGCCACACCCTGTTCTGGATCCCGATGCAGTACTACTCGGTGCTGATGGTTCTGCTCGGGCTGCTCGCCGTGATCGGCGCGATGCACGCCGGCGCGCCGGGCCGGTCGGCCTGATGGGGTCCCGCCGCGCCGCGGGTGCGCGGCCGGGACCTCTCCGAGACCCCTCCGGGGCCGACCGTGTCGCGGTCGCCGCCCCGCTACGGTCGGCGCGCGGGTCTCACCGCGCGCCTCCGACCGCGTGCCCGGCGGCGCTCGACGCCGCGGCGCAGGTCCGAGGCCCGTGACGGCTCTAGGGACAGTCCGGCACGTCCGGTACCGCGTCGAAGGCCTGCGGTCCCGGCTGGGTCCGGGAGCGGGCGACGAGGCGGACCATGACCCGGCATTCAACCGCCCGGACGCGGTAGCGCGCCTCGTCGACGCGCTCGACCGCATCGATCGGGCGCGATCCCAAGACCCGCGCGGCCGCCTCCGCGACGGCCTGGACTTCGCGCACGCGCTGCCAGGACGGCGGCAGGGCGGCCTGGGCGGTCGTCGGGAGCAGCGCGAGCGCCGTCGCGCGTAGCCAGCGCCGCGCAGCCATCATGCCCGGGCCTTGCGGGCCCTGTCGGGAGCCGACACCGGCGCCGGAGCAGCGGCCCGGATCGGCCGGAACGCGAAGAGCCGAAGGCGTCGGCGCACGGGCGTCTCTCCGTTCAGGCGGCATGGACGAACCTCAGCGAACCGCGAAGACGGAGGCCGGCGCCCCGTAGCGCCGGTCCCAGCCGTCCCAGGCCACGTCGGTCGGTCCCACGGCGAAATCGACGACCCGCCAGCCGTTCCCGTCCTGGCGCAGCAGCGCGGCGTAGTCGTTCGAGTCCAGATCGTCCGCCGCGCGCGCGAGGGGGCGGCCGTCGGGCCGCTGCATCCGCGCGAACAGGAAGGCCCAGGGACCGACGCGGTTGAGGGCGTGCACGACGAACTGCACCGGCTGTCCGCGCCCGGCCTCGGCGGGGCCCCGGGCGGCATCGAGCAGCGCGCGCCGCGCCGCGCCCTGCGGGGTCTCCGTCCCGGCCCGTGCAGGCTGTCCGGCGCCGTCGTCGCAGGGCTGCCAGGTCCGCTGGGCGCCGACGTCGCCTGGGCGCCCGTAGCACCAGCCCGCGGCGGCGAGCCGGCGATCCAGGGCGTCGCGCCGTTCGCAGGCCGCCCGGGTGCGCGGATCGTCGCCGGAGCCGCCGCGGCACAGGCCGTTGGCCGTGCTCCAGTCCCGGAGGAGCGCCGGCACCGGTTCGGCGCGCGGCGAGGTCGGCGCCGTCATCACGAAGGCGCCGAGCGCGCCGACGAGCAGTGTTCGCATGGTCAGGCCTCTCCGGCTCGCGTCGGGCCCGCGCGGCCACCACCGGGGGCACCGGCGTCGGCACGCCCGACCGCGCGTCTCCGTACCGGCGTCTCCCGACCGCGCGCCGGCCCCCGGATTGCCGACGGATTTCCCGTGATCCTCTGTCATCCCCTGCGCTCCCCGCGTCGGCCGGTCTCACGTCAGCCCTGAGCCCGCCAGACCAGGTTCCGCGCGCGTCCGTGGCGCCGATGTCGGGCGCGCGGCGGGACCTGTCGAGGGGATCGGCGCCGTGGCGGCTCGGGCGCGCGCCGCCGCGGCGGTGGCAACCCGTTCCGCCGGAGGGTGTTGGGTCCCCCGGAGGTCGTTTCCGAATGGCGCGTCGCATCCTGATCACCGGCGCCAGCATCGCAGGCAACACCGCCGCTTGGTGGCTCGGCCGCAGCGGCTTCGACGTGACCGTCGTCGAGCGCGCGCCCGCCTTCCGGGACGGCGGGCAGAACATCGATGTGCGCGGCGTCGGCCGCGCGGTGCTGCGCCGGATGGGCCTGGAGCGGGCGGCCCTCGACAGCGGCACCGGCGAGGAGGGGACGGCCTGGATCGACGATCAGGGGCGGGTCGCCGCACGATTCGACGTCGCCGGGTCCGCGGGCGACGGCCCGACCGCCGAGATGGAGATCCTGCGCGGCGACTTGGCCCGCCTTCTCTACGAGCCGGCCCGGGAGCGGGCCCGCTACCGCTTCGGCGACCGCGTGGCCCGCGTCGCGGAGGACGGGGACGCGGTCGCCGTCACCTTCGCGGGCGGCGACACGGAACGCTACGAGGCGGTGATCGTGGCGGAGGGCGTGGGCTCATCGACCCGCGAGCTCGTCTTCCCCGGGGAGAACGCGCCGCGCTGGATGGATCTGACCATCGCCTACTTCACGATTCCCCGAACCCCCGACGACGACCGGATGTGGCGCTGGTTCAACGCGACGGGCGGGCGCAGCATCTCGCTGCGGCCGGACCAGCACGGCACCACGCGCGCGATGCTGACGCTCCGTCAGCCGCCCGGCGGCGAGCAGAACTGGGATATCGCCCGGCAGAAGGCCTTCCTGCGGGCGCGTTTCGAGGGTGCCGGGTGGCAGGCCGAGCGCGTCGTGGCGGGTTTGGACGGGACGGACGATTTCTACCTCGACGTCCTGCGCCAGGTGCGGATGAAGCGCTGGTCGTCCGGCCGCGTCGTGCTGACCGGCGACGCGGCCTGGTGCGCGACGCCGCTCGCGGGGATCGGCACGACCCTGGCGGTCACCGGCGCCTGCGTGCTGGCCGGCGAGCTGGCGCGCACGGACACGGTCGCGGCGGCCTTCGCGGCTTACGAACGGGTCATGCGCCCGTATGTCGAGAAGGCGCAGAATGTCCCCAAACTGGCGCCGAAACTCATGAACCCGCGCACGCGGATCGGCATCCGCCTCCTCCACACGGCCCTGAACGTCGCGAGCTGGCCCGCCATTCGCCGCGCCACCGCGAAGCTGTTCGACGGGCGCTCGGACGAGCCCGATCTCGCCGCTTATGTCGGTCGATCGGCTTGAACCGGCACCTCGGCACCCGAACGCCGCGCGGCTTTCCCGCACGCGCTCGGATCTCCGCGGCTCAGCAGGAATCGGATCCCAATCGGGTCTCGACGCGCGCGAGCATGGCGAGGGCATCACCGATCGCCGCAAACTCCGCGGTGTTGTCGAAGATGCACCACGCGCGACGGCCGAGGGCCCTGTGCTCTCCGAGGCGCTCCTCGATCCGGGACAGGACGCGCGGTTCGTACGCCGAGTAGTACATCCGTGGCGAGCCGTGGAGCCGGTAGTAGACGAGGTTCGGCCAGCCGCCGGGGACGGCGGCGTCACGGACCGGCGCGGGGTCGGCCGCGACACGGGCGATCGCGAGGCCGACGAGCAGGCGATCGACGTCCTGGGTGAACCACGTGGCGTGGCGCGGTTCGCAGACGATGTCGCCCGGGAAGTGCCGCCGGAATCCCGTCAGGAAGGTCGCCGCAGAGGGGAGGTCGAAGGCCAGACTCGGCGGGAGCTGGAGCAGCAGCGGCCCGAGTTTCGTCCCGAGGCCCGCGACCTCCCCGAGGAAGCGCGCGAGGGGCTCGTCCGCGCCGATGAGGCGCCGCTCGTGCGTGACCGATCGCGGCACCTTCACGGCGAAGCGGAACCCGTCCGGCACCGCCGCGGCCCATTTCGCGTAGGTCGTCACCCGGTGGGGCCGATAGAAGGAGGTGTTGATCTCGACCGCGGAAAAGCGCTGTCCGTACCGCTCCAGATGGCTGCCCGCCTCTGGGAATCGCGGCGCGTAGGCTCTGGGCAGGCTCCAGCCCGCGGTCCCGACGGCGATGGCGTCTGATGGATACATGGAATACCGCTCGCGGCCGAAGTCGGGCCGGCCCGACCGGCGATCGGTAGACCGGGATCTGCGCGCATGCGAGCGCTCGACGAGGTGTTCGACCGTCTCCCGCAATCCGCGCTCCGTCGACGCTTCCGGCTGGCGACCGCCGATCGGGTCTACCTTCGGGAGAAGGGATTCCCGACGGTCCTGGACCACGCGCGGGACTTCGTTCGGCGACGCCTCGCACCCGCCGAGCCGAGGAACGACGGCAAGCAGACGCCCTTTCGCGGTCATCCCGTCTTCACGGCGCAGCACGCGACGGCGACCTGCTGCCGGGGCTGTCTGGCCAAGTGGCACGCGATCCCCACCGGCCGGGAATTGACCGCCGCCGAGCAGGCCCACGTGGTCGCGGCGATCGCGCGCTGGCTGCGCTCCGAGGACGCCGAGGCCGCCTGAGGCGCGCCCGGGACTCGGCGGCCGGGGCACCGAGACGGGGCGAAGCCGCCGTCGCGGTCGAGCGCCGCAAGCCAGTCCCTCGCGCCGGGGCGCTTCAGGCCCGGCGGCGTGCCGCTGCCGGTCGCGGCGTCCGGGCCACCCGGCCCCGCCGCTTCTCGCGCTCCGCGGGCCGCTTGGCCTTCGCCCCTCCGGAACTCGCGTCGTCCCTCCCCTGCCGCGGCTGCGCGGCGTGCGCGTCGAGGAAGCGTCGGCACGCGTCGAAATCCGTCTCCGCTTCCGGAGGGCACGGGATTCCGCGCTGCTGGGCGAGGCTGCGCGCGTAGCCGACCATCGCCGCGCTCGGGATCCGCCGACCGCCGGGGTGTTCGGCGTCGCCCTCCTGCGCGGCGCGCGGTCCGGCATGGGTGTCGAGGAACGCGCGGCAGACGCTGATGCTGCTCTTGCAGCCGCGCGGCAGCGTCACGCCCTTCCGCTCGGAGAGGCTCACCGCGAACGCCATCATGGCCGGCGTCGGCGGCCGCTGGTCGCCCTGACTGGCTGGGATCAGGCTCGGATCGAGGCTGACCGCCGGCGCCTGCGCGATCGCGGCGATCAGGTCGTCGAGGCGCGCGCGGGTGCGCTGCCGGAAGGCGTTCGCGCGCGCGACGGCCTCGGCACGCGTGGCCGCCCGTCCGATCTCGGCGAGTTCCGCCTCGAACATGGCGCGCCCGACCGGGTCCCCGTAGGCCGGGAACACGCCGCGCACCGCGCGGATGAAGGTCAGGCCGACCTCGGTGACCTCGATGGCCGGATCCTTTCCCGTGGACAGCGTGATGTAGCGACTCTTCAGGAGCTTGGGCAGGATCGTGTCGCGGGTCGCGGCCGTACCGAGACCCTTCGGCTCGTTCGGGTTGGCGGGGTTCTCCAGGGCGCGCTTGGCGGCCGGATCGTCCACTTGGTCGATCAGCCGGCCCATCACCACCGGCAATTCGCCTCGGGTGATCCGCCGCGGTGGCTCGGTCATCGCGGTGGCAACGTCCGCCGTCGCGGCGGAGGCGCCCTCCCCGTCGGTCACCAGCGGCAGGCGGGTGGCGGTGGCTTCCGCCTCGCGCTTGGCCTTGCCGGGCACGGCATCCGCTTCGGCCTCGGCCTCGCTGCCGTAGATCGCGCGCCAACCCGGAGCGCGCACGACGCTGCCGGAGACGGCGAACCGCTTCACGCCCAGCGGTGTCGCCACATCCGCGGTGACGCTCGTGCGCGCGTCGACACCGTCGGGAAGGTGCGCGGCGAGATAGGCCTTCGCCACGAGTTCCCACAACCGGAACTGATCGACGCCGAGACGGCCGCGCTCGGGCACCTTGCGCAGGGGCACGATGGCGTGGTGCTCGCCCGGATCCGCGACGTAGTGGCCCCTGAGGCCGCGACGGATCAGCGGCGCGGCGTCCTGCGGAACGACCGCGCTCAGGTCGGTCAGGACGGTCGTGACGGCCGCGACGATCGCGGCGGCATCGCCGGCCTGGCCCTCCGGCAGGTGCTCGGACTCCGTGCGCGGGTAGCTGAGGTAACCCTGATCGTAGAGGTCCTGAGCCACGCCGGCCGTGTGCTGCGGGTCCCAGCCGAACCGTTTGGCGCAGCGCCGCGCGAGGGTGTCCTTCGAGAACAGCCGGGGCGGCGCGCGCCGGACATCCTTGTGCGCGACCGCCAGGGGGCCCGACCACGTCGCCGCGGCGGTGCGGACCGTCTCGGCGATCGCCGCGTCGAAGATCCGCTCCTTCGGGGCGTGCCACAGGGTGATCTCCGCGCCCGCGTCGGTGGCCAAGTGCACCGCGACCTTGAAGAAGTCCTGCGGCACGAAGGATCGGATCCGCTCCTCGAGGTCGGCCAGGATGGCGAGGGTGGGCGTCTGCACGCCGCCGAAGCGCCAGGGCTCCCGGAAGGCGGGCGGCCGCAGGCGCAGCGAGATTGCCCGCGTGCCGTTCAGGCCGAGATGATAGTCCTCGTACTGCCGGCACAGCGCTTCGAGGTAGGCGGCGTAGTCGCGCTCGCCCGACTCGGGGTCCTTGGCCAGGGCCGCGAAGGCGCGCCGGATCGAGACCTCGTCGAGCGCGCCGAGCTTGAGCCGGTCGACCCGGCCGTTCCAGCCGAGATGCTCGAGGACTTCCCAGGCGATCATCGAGCCCTCGCGACCGGGATCCGTGGCGATGATCACGCGGTCCACGCCGCTCAGCGCCTGCCGGATCGCGGCGATCTTCGGCCCGTGCGACTGGCCGGACCGGTTCGTGCCGTAGCCGACCGGGATCGTGGCGAGGACGATCGGGAGGACGTCGAAGCGCCAGGGCTTCCACTCGGGCCGGATGCTGCCCGGCTCCTCGGCCGACAGCAGGTGTCCCTCCGCGGCCACGCAGACCGTGCTCGGGGAGCGGAAGAAGCGCTGCAACTGGCGCATCGCCGAGGGCTTCTCGAAGAAGAACAGCGTGCGACCGGAACTCGGAGGTGACATGTCGCTGACCGATAGGACTGTCGCCGCGCCGGGCGGCAGTTCACATTTTGTTCCAGTCCGTCGCCGCTTGCAACCGGCGTCATGGAATGGGAGGCCGCCGGGGCCGCGTCGCCGCATTACCCGGGTGCGCGGTTCGGGCCACGATGCGGTCGCCGCACCGGTTGCCGGCGGCGCCATTCACGGAAACTCCGTCTACGGAGCCGACGCGGATCGGTCGAGCGCATCGTGGACGCCCGGATGCTCTGTCTTCGCGACCCGTCGTACGGCGGCATCTCACGCGGTGGCTCCCGTCCGCGCTCGCCAGAGTCCGAGCCGGGCAAGGCCGCCGGCTGGAACCCGGCACCCCGTGTCGCCGGAACCCCGCCTGCGCCCGGCGCCGCGCCATCGACGGCCGCGCGTTCGGCGCCCCGAAGGCTCCGAACGCGCGGCTGCGCGACGCGGTGTTCCCGCCCCTGGGGCCTGCCGGGGCGGGCATCTAGCTGACGTGAAACCGAGGC